>NZ_FPJC01000011.1:0-211309 GCF_900119265.1 Pseudomonas sp. NFACC04-2 | reverse complement strand
CGTCATTGACATACAGGTCGACTCGATCCCAAGCCTCCAGCGCCCAGGCGTGACGCTGCATCTCCACCAACGGGTCAATCAAGCATTCGAGCCCCTGAGGCTGGTCGTCGTAAAGGCTTTTGGGGATACCGCCATCGGCGAGCTCCGTCGGTTTCACTGGCGTGATCCAACCCGGAATGATCACAGGGTACAGGACGAATAATTCGTCCAAGGTGGAGGATTGGATATCCATTGGCTTCTCCTGGCAGGTGACGGGCGTGAGCCGCTTTGGCACGGTTATCACACGCCAGGGCGAGGAGACTGGCTACTGTCGGAACTTACAGGTGAGGTCGATTCAGGACGAATGGCAGGCTAGTGATTGAGTGCGAAAACATGCCTGAAACAGTGATTCGCCGGGAGGCGAAGGCAACTTTTCAAGGTTTGCGCAGGGTTTTTTGCTTGAGAATGTAGACCGTCACCAACACCGCACTGGTGAGCATGAATCCCCGTGCCCACGGCAGCGGTACCAGGTAGCAGGACAGCAGGATGCTCGCCCACATCAATCCGATGGCATAGACCTTGCCCTTGAGGGGGATGCCGTTGCCGCTAAGGTAATCGCTGATCCACGGGCCGAGGCGGGGATGTTCGACCAGCCATCGGTAGAAGCGCGGCGAACTGCGGGCGAAGCAGGCCGCGGCCAGCAGCAGGAAGGGGGTGGTGGGCAATACCGGAACGAAGATGCCGATGACTCCCAGCACCACGCTCAGCCAGCCGATGGCCAGTAGAGCGTAACGCAGGATCAGCGGGCGGTTGCCGACTGGCGAGGGCACCCGCTCGCTCAGTGGTGGCGAGGCTTGAGGATCGCCGGTTTCTCGTCCGGGGCGTTGCACAGCAGGTACAAGGCGGTGAGGGCTTCGGGGATCTGGACGATCATGTCGTCCATCAGGTTCGCGTCGGCGGCGATGTCGGAAAATTCCGGTTGCTCATCGAACAGGCCGGAACCCACCATGATCGGCAGCAGCATTTCGCTGACTTCCTCTTCGGCGGTTTCGAACCAGGCGGCTTCGCGCAGGAACACGCCTTCCATGAAACCGATGCACCAGCCACGCAGCTCCGAATCGTCCGGGTCATCGCCCAGGTCCAGTTCGCACGGCAGTTCGAATTCTTCGTCGGAAGCCAGTTGACGGGCGATGTGGGCCTTGAGGCCGACCAGGGTGGCTTCGATTTCGGCGCGCTGGGCTTCGTCGCTGTAATGCGGCTCCTCGGCGAACAGGGCGTCGATCCACTCACGATCCGGCACCGTTTCGGCGCAGATCGACAGGGCGGTCAGATAGCCGTGAGCGGCCACGTAGTCCAGCGCTTCCTCGTGCAGCTCATCGGCGTCGAGGAAGACTTGCAGGCGGGTCAGTTGCTCAGCGAAGGACATTACGGGCTACCTTGGGGAATAAACAATGCGGGAATTCTAGGCCTTCTTGAGCGCCCAGGCCAGCCGCGTGGTGTATTTGCCTCTCGGAGGCCTGGGGGCGGATACAAATGCGGGGGGCACCGCAAAGCAAATGTGGGAGCGAGCTTGCTCGCGATGAGGGGGGTACATTCCACATCTTCTCAAAATGACCCGCCGCTATCGCGAGCAAGCTCGCTCCCACAGGGACTTGTGACAACACAAGCCCTGTGTTGGCCACCCCAGCCGCAAGCACCTCTTGTCAGCAGCCCCCTTCGCAGCGAAGGCCTCGGGTATACTGCCGCGTTTTGTGATGCCCTGCGGCGTCCCGCCGGTTCGAAACGCGCACTTACGATTTGCCGGTGCGGCGCTTGCGATTCTGAACCAGCCTTGCAGGGATGTTTCGGTGATTTTTGGAGTTTCTATGCTCGAACAGGCTCAACGCGTCCTCAAGGACATCTTCGGCTACGACAGTTTCCGTGGCCGCCAGGGTGCCATTATTGAGCGCGTGGCCAGCGGTGGCGATGCCTTGGTGCTCATGCCCACCGGCGGCGGCAAATCCTTGTGCTTCCAGGTTCCGGCGCTGCTGCGCAACGGCCTGGCGGTGGTGGTTTCGCCGCTGATCGCGCTGATGGACGACCAGGTCGCGACCCTCGAGGAACTGGGGGTTGCCGCCGCTTCGCTGAACTCCACCCTCAGTGCCGAGCAACAGCGGGACCTGGCGACGCGGATCAAGGGCGGCGAAGTGAAAATGTTGTACCTGGCCCCGGAACGCCTGGTGCAGCCGCGCATGCTGGCGTTCCTGCAGAGCCTGGAAATCGCCCTGTTCGCCATCGACGAAGCCCACTGCGTATCTCAATGGGGCCACGATTTCCGGCGTGAATACCTGCAACTGGGGCAATTGGCGGAACTGTTCCCCGACGTGCCGCGCATCGCCCTGACCGCCACCGCCGACAAACGCACCCGCGAGGAAATCGTCGAGCGCCTGCACTTGCAGGATGCCGAGCGGTTCCTGTCCAGCTTCGACCGTCCCAACATTTTCTACCGCATCGTGCCCAAGGAGCAGCCACGCAAGCAACTGCTGGCGTTCCTTGCCGAGCGCCGCAGCGATGCCGGCATTGTCTATTGCCTGTCGCGAAAAAAGGTCGATGAAGTGGCGGCATTCCTGTGTGAGCAGGGATTCCCGGCGTTGCCGTATCACGCTGGCCTGCCCAACGACCTGCGGGCCTATCACCAGAAGCGCTTCCTCAATGAGGAAGGCCTGATCATGGTGGCTACCGTGGCGTTCGGCATGGGCATCGACAAGCCCAACGTGCGTTTTGTCGCTCACCTGGACTTGCCCAAGTCCCTCGAGGCGTACTACCAGGAAACCGGGCGTGCCGGCCGTGATGGCTTGCCGGCCGACGCCTGGATGGCCTATGGCTTGCAAGACGTGGTGATGCTCAAGCAGATGCTGCAGAACTCCGAAGGCGATGAGCGCCACAAGCGCCTGGAGCAGCACAAGCTCGACGCCATGCTCTCGCTGTGCGAAGAAACCCGCTGCCGGCGCCAGACCCTGCTGGCCTATTTCGACGAAGACATGCCCCAGCCTTGCGGGCACTGTGACAACTGCGTCGATGGCGTGGAAACCTGGGACGCCACCGAACCGGCCCGCCAGGCCTTGTCGGCGATTTTCCGTACCGGCCAGCGCTATGGCGTCGGGCACCTGGTGGACGTGTTGCTGGGCAAGGACAACGAGAAGGTCCGCAACTTCGGCCACCAGCACCTCTCAGTGTTCGGCGTGGGCAAGGCGCGCACCGAGGGTGAGTGGCGCTCATTGTTCCGACAGCTGGTGGCCCGCGGCCTGGCAGACATTGACCTGGAAGGCTACGGCGGCCTGCGCTTGTCCGAGACCTGCCGGCCCTTGCTCAAGGGCGAGGTTACCCTTGAACTGCGCCGCGACCTCAAGCCGGCAACGGCGATCAAGAGTAGCAAGAGCCAGGCCAGCCAATTGGTCCGTGGCGAAGAGCGCGATCAATGGGAAGCCTTGCGCGCCTTGCGTCGCAAGCTGGCCGAGGAACATGGCGTGCCGCCGTACGTCATCTTCCCCGATTCGACGCTGCTGGAAATGCTCCGCAGCCAGCCCACCTCCCTGGCGGAAATGGCCCGGGTCAGCGGCGTGGGAGCGCGCAAGCTGGAGCGTTATGGCGAAGCCTTCCTCCAGGTCCTGGGGGGCGAGGTCGAAGCGCCGAAAGCCGTGGCCGATGTGCGCCACGAGCTCATCACGCTGGCCCGGGCCGGCATGACACCGTTGCAGATCGCCGGGCAATTGCAGTGCTCGGAGAAAAACGTCTACACGATGCTGGCCGAGGCCATCGGCAAACAGCAGTTGTCCCTGGAACAGGCATTGGACTTGCCCGAGGAACTGATGGGCGAGGTACAGGACGCATTCCTGGACGGCGAAGGCGAATTACCGCCGGTGTCCGAAGTCGCCGCGTTGTTTGTCGGACGGGTGCCCGAAGGTGTGCTGTATTGCGTCAGGGCTGCGTTGCAGTCGGAATTTGAAGTCTGATCAGTGAGTTGCGCTCCTTTAACGATTCAGTACAAGGCGAACCTTGCTTGAATCCAAAGCTCATGCTTAGCTGACTAATAATTAGTTTTTCTCTATTTCAGATCTGATGAGTTTTTTATGCCGTTAACCGATCAACACCGTTTTGGCATGCAGTTGGCGCAAATGTCTCGAGGCTGGCGCGCCGAACTGGACCGCCGCCTGGCCGGGCTGGGCCTGTCACAGGCGCGCTGGCTGGTGCTGCTGCACCTGGCCCGTTTCGAACAGGCGCCGACCCAGCGTGAACTGGCCCAGAGTGTCGCCGTCGAAGGCCCGACACTGGCCCGGTTGCTCGACAGCCTGGAGACCCAGGGGCTGGTGCAGCGCCAGGCTGTGGCCGAAGACCGTCGGGCCAAGAAAATCGTGCTCTGCGCACCGGCCCTACCGTTGATCGAACAGATCGAAACCATTGCCACGCAATTGCGGCGGGAGCTGTTCGAAGGTGTCGACGAGGCCGACATGCGCGTGTGCATGCGGGTCCACGGCACGATCCTGGCTAACCTGGAAAAATCCTGAGGCAGATCCCTGGCGTCAGACTTTTGAGATTCGCCGGTTAGCGAACTATAACCAGTAGTAAGCGTTCCTAATGGAAGCGTTTACGCTGCGGTTGGTTCTGGTAATCGAAAGGGATGCCCATGCTTGAAAGTTTGCAGTCCACGTTGCGCAGTTGGGTCAACGTGTCGATCGTCGTGGGTGCCCTGGGGTTTCCGGCCTTGGCGTCAGCCTTGGGCCTTGGCGAAATCACGCTCCATTCCGCCCTGAACCAGCCGTTGCGCGCCGATATCGCCCTGGTCGATGTGGCAGGGATCGGTGAAGGGGATCTGTCGGCCAGCCTGGCGAGCCCGGACGACTTCAGTCGTGCGGGTGTGGAGCGGGTGTTCTTTCTCAGCAACCTGCGCTTTACGCCGGTATGGCGTGGTGAGCGCAGTTTCATTCGGGTGACGTCCAGCAAACCGGTGGAAGAACCCTTTCTCAATTTCCTGGTGCAGCTCAATCAGCCCAATGGGCGCCTGCTGCGCGAATACACCGTGCTGATCGACCCACCGGGCTCACCGGGTATAGTGCCGGCCCGTGACGAACCGTCCACGGCCCCGCAGTCTGCGACGCCGAGCCAGGCCACCCCGGCCATCAAGCCGCCCCCGGCGGTACAGGGCAAGCGTTATACGGTCGTGCAGGGAGACAACCCTTGGGTGATTGCCCAGCGCCTGCATGACGCCGGCAGCAACGCGTCGGTCAATGAGTTGATGCAAGGGATCCGGGCCCTGAATCCCGGCAGCGACCGGCTCTCCATCGGCCAGCGCCTGTTACTGCCCGACTCGGCCGTGCTGCCGACATCGGCGGCATCCACCGCTGGCCAGGCCTCCGCCGCGTCCGATGAGCCGTTGGCCGCCAGCGTGCTGCAGAACCAGGAGCAACAGAAGACCATCGAGGCTCTGCAGGCGCGGCTCCAGGCCCAGGACGAGGAAATCGCCGGTCAGCGCAAGCAGATCAGCGAATTGCAAACCCGGCTGGCCGAGACTCCAGCCCCTGTTGCGTCGGCGCAACCGCAAACGACGCAGCCTGCGTCGGAGCCGGCTACGGACGTCTCCCCCGAGACCGAACCGGTTGCAGAGCCAGAGGGCATCGATTGGACATGGGTGGCGGGGTTGGTGGCCCTGTTGGGGTTGCTCGCATTGTTACTGTTCATTCGGCGTCGCCAGCAGCAGGCCGAATTGGAACCCATGACCGAGCGCCCCGAGCCGATGCTGGAAGCGGGTGACGAAACCTTCGCATCCATCCCCGACACGGAGCCGTCCGAGGCCGCGAACTCGTTCAACAACGGTGATGCGCCCCAGGGGGATGTGCTGGAGGGTGTCGGGATCTACCTGACCTACGGCCGCTTCACCGAGGCCGCCGGGCTGTTGCGCGCGGCATTGCTGGCCGAACCGGAACGCACCGACCTGGGCCTCAAGTTGTTGGAGGTATTGGGCAAGCAGGGCGATGTCATCGGTTTCCAGGCCCAGGAACATCATCTGCTGGCACAAGGCGTCGATGCCGGGACGCTGGAGGATATCCGCGGGCGCTATCCCAAAGTTGCCTTGATTCCCGCACCGATAGCGGAACAGGCGCAACCCCTGGTACCGGTCCTTGCGCCTGAACGTGAACAGGCACCCAGTGACGAGTTCGAATTGGACCTGGACGCACTGTCCATGGACACCAGCTGGGACCTGGCGGATGACCAGGGCACCCTCGCCGAAGAGAAGCGTGCGACGCCACTGGCCGACAACAGTGTCGAGGGCTTGTCGCTTTCAGGTTTCGACGAACCGGAGTTGCAATGGGAAGCGCCCCTGGAAACCGAGTCGCTGGACGATGATTTCCTCGATGGCTTTGCCGATGAAGAACAGGCGCTGGAATTTGAGCCGCTGGCCCTTGAACCTGCTTCCCTGGATACCCTGTCCCTTGAACCCCAGGCCCCGGAACATTCGGTCAAGCTGGAACAGGCACAGAACTGCATCGACGATGGCGACCTGAAGACCGCCGTCACTCTGCTTGAAGAGCTGCTCGAAGAGGGAGACGAACCCCTCAAGCAGACCGCCCGGGTGCTGCTGGCGGGAATTCGCTAAGAGCCATCGAGGTTTGTAACGGCTGGCCTCATCGCGAGTAAGCTCGCTCCCACAGCAAGCTGCGCCCCCTATGTGGGAGCGAGCTGGCTCGCGGTGACGGCCTGTCAGGCTATCAACCCAGCCCAGGCAAACACCCAACCCCTTAAAACGTCTGCCCCAGGTTCAGGTACACCGCCTGTTCATCGTCGTCGTTAAAGCCATAGCTGAAGTTCAATGGCCCCAGCGGTGTGTCGAAACCGAGGAAAATGCTGGCGGCGTTGATGTAGCCACTGTCGAATTCGTTATCGTTGTTCCAGGCCCGGCCGCGTTCCAGCGAACCGCCGATGTACAACGGGAAATCCAATGGCAGGTAGGCCCGCGGTGTGAGGCGGCGGTAATACACGGCACGCATCAGGCTCATGTTCTGTCCAGATACACCATCTTCGCGAAAGCCCGACAATTGCCGCGCGCCACCGAGCACAAAGCTGGAGGTCACCACCTCCGCAGTGTCCAGGGTGCGGCCGTAACGCCCGCCCAGGATGAAGGTGTCCGGGCCGCTGCTCAGCGCCTTGTCCAGTTTGAATTCCCACTGGCGGTAGCGCTGGTCGGAGCCCAGCCCCGGTTCGTATTGGCGCCAGCTCAGGCCGATGTCTTCCCCTTCATGGGGGAAGTACACGCTGTCGAGGGAGTCGAACGAATACTTGAGTTCGTAGAAACCTTCGTTGAAATTCTCGCTGGGCTGGTCGTGGTCGCCGATGCGTACATCGGCCTTGCCCCAGGCCTGGCCGACACCGAAGCGGATTTCGCCGCTGTTGCCGATCTGGCGGCCCACGTTGAGCCCGAAGCCATAACGTTCGACGCGATACTGGGCCACCGGATCGTTGTCCAGAATAGACTCCACATTGCGGGATTCGAATTGCCCATAGGGGGCGATGAAGTAGCGCGAGCCGACGTCCAATGGCTGGTAGAACTCGCTGTACAACTCCTGCTTGTCGCCGATCTGCGCCCGGGTCAGCCACTCGGCGCCCAGGCGATTGATGCCGTTGACCCGATAGCTGGCCCCCAGGTTGAAAGCGCTGTCGCCGCGCATATCGTCCGACAGGCTCAGCCCCAGCCGCAGATAGTCGGTGCCGGTGCGTCGGCCCCGGGCGCTGATCACCAAGGTGTGGTCCGGGCCCTTGTGGACCACGCGGTATTGCACCTGTTCGAAGTAGTCCAGGCCGTACAGCGTGCCCATGTCGGTCTGCAGGCGTCCCAGGTCCAGCGGCTCGCCGATCTGCTGGCGAATGTAGTAGCGAATCACATCATCGCCAACTTTCGAGTCGTTCTCTACGCGAATGGCAGTGATGACCGGTGTGCGTTCGCTGGGGGCGCGCGCGGCCATGAGTTCGGCGTCGGGCGCCTCGGGCGGGCGTAGCGGGGCCAGGCGTGCCTCCAGTACCCGGGTGGCGCGATAGCCAGCGTCGATCATGTCCCGGGCCCGGCCGAAGTCGGTGGAGCCGAAGCTCGCCAGGGCCGGCTGGATCAATACGTCGCTTTTTTTCAGGGTAGCCAGTTGTTCTTCGGAGTTGCGCCGGGTCATCAGGGTGGTCGACTGATTCAGCACGTCGACCACCGTGACCAGTTGCTTGCGGGTGCGCAGCGGCGTGCCGATGTCGACCACGATGGCCACGTCCACGCCCATGTCCCGGGCCACATCCAGCGGGATATTGTCGGCCATGCCGCCGTCCACCAGCAGCCGACCGTCCAGCTCCACCGGGGCGAACACCGCTGGGATCGACATGCTGGCGCGAATGACCTTGGGCAGGTGACCTTTGCGGAACACGACTTTTTCGCCGGTGGCGATGTCGGTGGCGACGGCGCGAAACGGGATCGGCAGTTTGTCGAAGTCCCGCGTGTCGCTGGCGTGGGCCAGCAGGCTTTCGAGCAGCAGGGCCAGGTTCTGGCCCTGGATGACCCCCAAGGGCAGGCCGAGGCTGCCGTCGTCACGAAAGCTCAGTTTCTGTTTCACCAGGAAGTCGCGGTCATCCTGCTTGCGCCGGAACGGCACGTCCTTGCGTGGCGGCGCATCGGACAAGGCCTGTTGCCAGTCGATGCCCAGGGCGAGCTTTTCCAGTTCGTCGATCTTGTAGCCCGAGGCATACAGCCCGCCGATCACCGCGCCCATGCTGGTGCCGGCGATGGCATCGATCTTGATGCCTTGCTCCTCCAGGGCCTTGAGCACGCCGATGTGGGCCAGGCCCCGCGCCGCGCCGCCGGATAGCACCAGGCCGACTTTCGGGCGGGGCGCTTCGACGGCGGGTTCGTTGGCATGGCCGGACAGGGGCAACAGCAACAGAAGCAGGAGGGGGAGCAGGCGGCGCATCGTCTATCTCGGGGTGGGCGATCAAAGGCAGGTATTATAACGACGCCTTCGAACCCAGGAGTCACCCGCAATGACCGAACACAAGCCGGAAGTCGTCATCACGTATTGCACTCAGTGCCAATGGCTGCTGCGCGCCGCCTGGCTGGCCCAGGAACTGCTCAGCACCTTCGGCGACGACCTGGGCAAAGTGTCCCTGGTGCCGGGCACCGGCGGTGTGTTCCACATCAGTTGCGACGGTGTGCAAATCTGGGAGCGCAAGGTCGATGGCGGTTTTCCCGAGGCCAAGGTCCTCAAGCAGCGGGTCCGCGACCGGATCGACCCGGAGCGGGACCTGGGCCACAACGACCGGGTTCAGTGAGACGCGGCTTGGGCACCGACACCCGGTTTCTTCGAACCGCCCAGCTGGCTCGAGATCACGATGGCCGCGATGATCACCACGCCGCCCAGTAGCATGCGCAGCGTCGGGCGTTCGTCGAACAGCCACCAGGCCATGGCGATGCCGTAGACCGGTTCCATGGCGAAGACCACCGCCGCCGTGCGGGCCTTGATCACCGCCAGGCTGGCGACGAACAGGCTGTGGGCCAGGCCGGTGCAGAACACGCCGAGCAAGCCGATCCACAACCAGTCGAGGGGGCGAACGTCGTTCAGTTGTGGCGCGGCCATCGGCAACAGGCACAACCCGACCACCACGTTCTGGCACAGCGCGGCCTGTACGGGCGGTACATGCGCGGAGCCTGCACGGTTGGTCAATGACAAAAGGGAAAACAACAGCCCCGACGCCACGGCCCACAGCAGGCCGGTGGTGGCACCGCTGGCCAGGTCGAAGTTCGGCGTGACCAACACCAAGCCGATGCTCACCAGCACCACCAGCCAGATTTCATTGGCGCGAATCCGCTCGCGGAAGATCAGCCCCTCGAGCAATACCGTGAAGGCCGGGAAACTGGCGAACCCCAGCGTGGCGACCGCCACGCCGGCCACCTTCACGGCGATGAAGAAACTCACCCAGTGCCCGGCCAGCAACAGGCCGCCCAGCAGCAATCGCCGGCCATCCTGTGCCCGCAGTTTCTGCCAGCGACTGCTGCTGGCGAACCGGGCGAACACCGCCAGGGCCAGCACGGCGAAGACGGCGCGACCGAACACGATGACCGTGGGCGAAGCCGCGGCGAGTTTGCCGAAGACACCGGTCAGGCCAAACATGAGTGCACCAATGTGCAGGGCGCCGAGGGCGGTACGGGGCGTCATTTCAATCCTTTCAACAAATAAGACAAACCTGCGGATAAACACCAGTCCTGTAGGAGTTGCACTCGTCAGCTCCTACAGGACATTTAAGCGTTTGGTAGGAGGCTGTGTCTGTCGCGATCCTAGCGATTTTTAGCGCGCATCTAGCGCTGACGCCGCAGCTTGCCCGGCGAGGCGCCGAATTCCCGCAGCACCGCCGCGGCGAAAGCACTCTGGGAGTTGTAGCCTACCCGGTGGGCGATCTCACCGATGGGCAGGTCCGAATCGCGCAGCAACGTCACCGCCTGGTGCAAGCGGCGGCTGCGGATGTACTCCATCGGGGTTTGCCCGCATTCGGCGACGAAGCGTGCGTGCAGGCGGGCGCTGGAAAGGCCGGCGACCCGTGCCAGGTCCGCCACTTGCAACGGGTAGGCGGCGTTCTGGTCGATGTGGGCGTTGAGCGCGGCGTAGGGCAGGCGCCGGCCCCCGAGGGAGCGCTGGCTAACGCCATTGAGACTCGCCAGCAGCAGCACCGCGCCTTGCTGGGCGATCACCGGGTCGTCCACCGGGCTGCCCGCCAGCCAACTGACCAACTGGCTTTGTCCCGCGTCCAGGGGCAGGCGAGCGGTGTCGTCGAGCAAGCGGCGGCTGGCGTCGGCGTGATCCCCCAGGCATTGCCCGACCCAATCGTCACTGGGCACATCCAGCACCAGGCAGCGACTGCCCTGGGGACTGCCGCAGGCATGATGGGCACCGGCGGGTATTACCACGAAACTCTGCTGCACCACCTGGCTGCCACGCCCTTCGACCTCGAAATCCAGCGCGCCGGACAACCCGAACACCAGTTGCGCGTGATCGTGGCTGTGGACAATCAAATCGTGGCTGTAGTGGCGTAGCGTGAGGATCGGTCTCATCGCGGTCTCCCGTGTCAGGCCGCCAGCATACACCGAGGGCACACCGCCCCGCGCTGTCATGCAATGGACTTGTGTTTGTCATGGGTCATTAACCACTGGCGTGCACAGTGGCGAAAACGATAGAGGGTTGCCCAATGACCAGCGCCGAGCTCGCCAAACCCAGCCGCAAGCAGCGTGTTCGCACCCTGTGGATTTCCGATGTGCACCTGGGTACCCGGGATTGCCAGGCCGAGCACTTGTCGCAGTTTCTCAAGGGCTACCACGCCGACAAGATCTACTTGGTGGGTGACATCATCGATGGTTGGAAACTGCGCGGTGGCATGTATTGGCCCCAGGCCCACACCAACGTCATTCGTCGCTTGCTGACCATGAGCAAGCGCGGTACCGAAGTGATCTACGTCACCGGCAACCATGACGAATTCCTGCGGCGTTATTCGAAGCTGATCCTGGGCAATATTCAGTTGGTGGACGAAGCGGTGCACGTCACCGCCGATGGTCGGCACTTGTTGGTGATCCATGGCGACCAGTTCGATGTCATCACCCGTTACCACCGCTGGCTGGCATTCCTTGGAGATTCGGCCTACGAGTTCACCCTCACGCTGAACCGCTGGCTCAACCATTGGCGTGCCCGTTATGGCTATGGCTACTGGTCGTTGTCGGCGTACCTCAAGCACAAGGTCAAGACCGCCGTCAGTTTCATCAGCGATTTCGAAGAAGCCATCGCCCACGAGTGTGTGAAGCGCGAACTGCATGGTGTGGTCTGTGGGCATATCCACCACGCCGAGATACGCATGGTGGGCGAGGTGCAATACCTCAATTGTGGCGATTGGGTCGAATCCTGCACGGCGCTGATCGAGCATTGGGATGGGTCGATCGAGTTGTATCGGCTGGCGGAAGCCCAGGCGCGCGAAGCGTTGCTCAAGGCTGAGTTGAAAGTGGCCGAGCCGGTTTAGACCGGTCTGATGCTTTCGCAAGCAAACATATAACCCCCTGTGGCGAGGGAGCTTGCTCCCGCTGGGCTGCGCAGCAGCCCCCAAAAACAGGGCGGCTTCGCCACCCAGCGGGAGCAAGCTCCCTCGCCACGGGTTTTGCTGTGTCTGTCAGGCCGGTATGTCAGCCATCGCCGCCTTGTAGATCGATTGCTTCGGCGTGGCAAAGACCCTTTCCAGCATCGGCTCGAAGAAACTCAACGGCAGGGTGTCGTATTCGGCATCGAAGGCCGCCGCGTCGTACTTCGCACAGAAATCAATGGTCGCCTGGTATTGCGGATGGCCACTGAATTGCTCGCGCAGGTGCCGGTCCATGCCCAGGTGATGGAAGAAGTAATAGCCCTGGAAAACCCCATGCTTCTCCACCATCCACAAGTTTTCGGCGCTGACGAAGGGTTTGAGGATCGCCGCGGCGATGTCCGGGTGGTTGTATGAACCCAAGGTGTCGCCGATGTCGTGGAGCAGGGCGCAGACCACATATTCCTCGTCCCGCCCGTCACGGTAGGCGCGGGTGGCGGTTTGCAGGGAATGAGTCAGGCGATCCACCGGGAACCCGCCGAAATCGCCGTCCAGCAGCTTCAAGTGGGCCATAATCCGGCCCGGCAATTGCCGCGCATAGGCGCTGAAGTCGGCCGCGATGATCGCCCAGTCTTGCTGGGTGCCTTCTTCCATGTGGGTAAAGCGCGCGTGGTTGCTCATCGGCAGTCCTTATTAGAACGCGACCTTGCCCAGCAGCATGTCGCGGTACATGACGAAGTCGCCGAGCAGGCTGTAGAGCGGATGCTGGAAGGTGGCGGGACGGTTCTTTTCGAAGAAGAAGTGCCCGACCCAGGCGAAGCCGTAGCCGGCCACGGGCAGGGCGAGCCACAGCCACCCGTTACCCACGACGAGAGCGAGGGCTAGCACCAGGATAACCAGGGAGGTGCCGATGAAATGCAATCGTCGGCAGGTGCTGTTGCTGTGTTCGCTGAGGTAATGCGGGTAGAACTCGGCGAAATTATTGAATCGTTTAGGGTTTTCCACAACGGCTGGCTCTGTGGTTATTGTTCTGCTACTTGAAGTCTAGAGCCATCGACCGCTACGGCCAGTGACAATCAGCGCCACTTTAGTATCCTTCGCAAATCCAGCCGTACCCTGCGGCTCGTCATGCAAGTAAAACGTCATGAGCGAACGAACCACTTCTTCAAGCTGGGCGATGGGGATTGTCAAGGCGTTGGAAATGGACGGCCTGGATTGTCGGGTGCTGTTCAAGCAACTGGGGCTGGACTTCGATGCGCTGGAGGATCCGGATGCGCGTTTCCCCCAGGACTCGATGACCCGGCTCTGGCAACGTGCCGTGGAATTGTCGGGTAACCCGGCCATTGGCTTGAACATGGGCAAAGTGGTGCGCCCGGCCTCGTTCCATGTGGTTGGTTATGCCTTGATGTCCAGTCGCACCCTGGTGGAGGGTTTCCAACGGCTGGTGCGTTACCAGCGGATCATTGCCGAAAGCGCCGATTTGAGTTTTCGCCAGTTGGAAGGGGGCTACGGGCTGATCCTGACGGTGCATGGCGACCATCTGCCCCCAACCCGTCAAAGTGCCGAAGCGTCCCTGGCCTGTGCGCTGGCCCTGTGCAGTTGGTTGACCGGGCGCACCCTGCACCCGGTGAAGGTGTTGTTCCAGGGCGCGGAGCCGTTGGACCTGGCGCCTTATCACCGAGCCTTCCCCGCGCCGCTGGTGTTTGGCGCGCCTTATGACGCGCTGATCTTTGAGCGGGCCGACATGGAGGCGCCACTGCCGACGGCCAATGAAGCCATGGCACAGCTTCACGACCGGTTTGCCGGGGAGTACCTCGCGCGTTTTTCGGAAAGCCGCGTGACCCACAAGGCGCGACAAGTATTGTGTCGGCTGTTACCCCAGGGCGAACCCAAGCGAGACGTGGTGGCGCAGACGTTGCACCTGTCGCAGCGCACCTTGCAGCGGCGCTTGCAGGAAGAAGGCACCAGTTTCCAGAACCTGCTCGAAGACACCCGTCGTGAACTGGCCGAGCAGTACCTGGCGCAGCCAGGCATGACGCTGCTGGAAATCGCCTACCTGCTGGGGTTCGCCGACCCGAGCAATTTTTTCCGGGCCTTTCGCCGCTGGTTTGACACTACGCCCGGCGAATACCGGGCGCGATTGGCGAGCCAGCCTGAACCGGTCAGTGGCGCCAGAACGCCGGGATACACAGCACGAACACCGTGATGATCTCCAGCCGGCCCAGCAGCATGCCTGCGGACAGAATCCACTTGGCCGCGTCCGGCAGCGGTGCGAAGTTGCCGGCTGGCCCGATGGTTTCCCCCAGCCCCGGGCCGACACCGGATACGGTACTGGCTGCGCCGGTCAGGGCCGTCATCCACTCCACGCCCAGCAACGACAGCAGCAGCGCGATCACGCAGATGGTGATGGCGAAGAAGAACGAGAACGTGAGGATCGAGCGGACGATTTCTTCGTCGAGGCGATGACCGTTGTACTTCTGCTTGATCACCGCACGGGGGTGGATCAGTTGGTTGAGGTTGGCCCGAAGCAGGATGTAGGCGACCTGGAAGCGGAAAATCTTGATCCCGCCAGCCGTCGAGCCCGAACAGCCGCCGACGAACCCCAGGTAGAAGAACAGCATCAAGGAGAAATTGCCCCACAGGCTGTAGTCGCCCAGGGCGAAGCCGGTGGTAGTGACGATGGACGTCACGTTCAGCGCCACGTGCCGCAGCGCGTCCAGCCAATGCAGGTCGGTGGTCGCCCAATACCAGGTGCCGAGTACCAGCCAGGTGACCAGTAGCACGCCGATGAGCCCTTGGACCTGCTGGTCCTTGATCAGCGCCCGGCGATTACCGCGCAGCGTCGAGACATACAGGGCAAACGGCAGGCTGCCGAGGATCATGATGACGATGGCGATCCAGTGCACCGCCGGCTGGGTCCATTTGGCCAGGGACAGGTCCGAGGTGGAGAAACCGCCGGTGGAGATCGCCGACATCGAATGGTTGATGGCATCGAACAGGCTCATCCCGGCCCACCAGAGCGCCAAGGTGCCGAGGATGGTGATGCCCACATAGGACGCCACGATCAATCGCGCCACCATGTGGGACCGGGGCATGACTTTTTCCGAGCGGTCCGACGACTCGGTCTGGAACAGCCGCATGCCACCGATGCGCAACAGCGGCAGGATCGCCACCGCCATGCCGATGAAGCCGATACCGCCGAGCCAGTGCAGCAGCGAGCGCCACATCAGGATGCCCGGGGACATGGTGTCCAGGCCGCTCAGGACGGTGGCGCCGGTGGCGGTGATGCCCGACATGCTTTCGAAGAACGAATCCGTATAGCTGATGTGCTGGGTCAACAGGAAGGGCAGGGCGGCGAAGATACACACCACCAGCCAGCTGCTGACGGTCAGCAGGTACATGTCCCGCGGACGCAGGTGGATGTGTTCCGGGCGCCCGGGAAGCACCAGCGCCAGGCCGGCGACGAAGGTAATCATGCTCGACCAGAGGAACGACGGCAGGTCGCGGGTGCGCTCGAAGACCAATAGGGTGGCCATGGGCACGACCATGAAGATCGCCAGGGTGATCAGGAAGATGCCGATGATGAAACCAATGATCCGCAGGGTCGGCAACGCCATGAAGTCCGCTCGGGCTGTAAAGGGAAGGGCGCCATTCTACCCGCGACAAGCGGCATGTAAACCGGCAGCCGGCGGCGCTTCCCGCTAGAATAGCCAAACATTTTTTCAGGAGGTGGCCGATGCAGGCTCTCGACGCTTTGCTCAATCGTGTTTCTGTCCCGCGCCTGGTGGAACCGGCACCCACGCTGGAACAGCGCGAGGTCATGTTCGCCGCGGCCATGCGGGCGCCGGATCATGGCCAGTTGCGGCCTTGGCGCTTTCTGACAGTCGAGGGGCAGGCGCGGTATCGCATGGGCGAACTGCTGGCCGAAGCGGCGAAGTTCAATGACCCGCTCGTCCCCGAAGCCGTCGTGGAAAAAGCCCTCAACGGCCCATTGCGCGCGCCGCTGGTCGTGGTGGTGATTGCCCGTTTGCAGGACCATTTCAAAATCCCGAAATCCGAGCAACTGCTGGCGGCCGGCTGCGCGGCCCATGGCATCTTGCTGGCTGCGTATGCCCAAGGGGTGGGTGGGGTGTGGCGTACTGGTGAGCTGGCGTATTCGCCGCATGTGGCCAGGGGGCTTGGCCTTGAAGAGGGGGAAGAGGTGATCGGTTTCCTCTACCTGGGCACACCGCAGAAAGAAGCGCGCACCGCGCCGCAAGAAGATGTCGGACAGTTTGTCCGGGAGTGGACGGGCTCGTAGGAGCTGCCGAGCGAAGCGAGGCTGCGATCTTTGCCCAGACACTTGAGTCCCAAGCTAAAGATCAACAGATCGCAGGCTTCGCCAGCTCCTACAGGGAACGGGAGCAAGCTCCCTCGCCACAGGTGTTATCTGCACGCATCCGCAATCGCCTCGGCCAGCAGGTCCAGGCGCGTGGCGTCGATGCCGGCCACGTTGGCCCGGCCGGTGCCGACCATGTAGACACTGTGGCGCTCGCGCAGGTGCTTGACCTGTTCCGGCGTCAGGCCAGTGTAGGAAAACATCCCGCGTTGCACGCCGATATGGGCGAAGCGCTCGCGCAAGCCATGGGATTCGAGGGCTTCCAGCAAACCGCTGCGCAATTGCGCGATGCGCAGGCGCATGGCCTGGACTTCATCGGCCCACAGGCGTTTGAGTTCCGGGTTGTCGAGGATGGTCGCCACCACGGCCGCGCCATGGTCCGGCGGTGTCGACCAGAGGTTGCGGGCGATGTTTGCCAGTTGGCTGCGGATGTCCACCAGCTTCTCGCCATCCTGGGCGCAAACGATCAACGCACCGGTACGATCGCGGTACAAGCCGAAGTTCTTCGAACAGGAACTGGTGACCAGCACTTCCGGCAGGGCCTGGGCAAACAGCCGAACCGCCCAGGCGTCCTGCTCCAACCCATCGCCGAAGCCCTGGTAGGCGAAGTCGATCAGCGGTAGCAGGTCGCGGCTGCGCACCACCTCCAGCACCTGACGCCATTGCTCATGGGACAGGTCGAACCCGGTGGGGTTGTGGCAGCAGGCGTGCAGCAGCACCACATCGCCTTTGGGCGCCTGTTTCAAGGTCGCCAGCATCGCCTCGAAATCCAGGCGATTATCGGCGCCCACATACGGGTAATGGTTGGCCTTGACCCCGGCCGCCGCGAAAATGGTTTCGTGGATCGGCCAGGTCGGGTTGCTCAGCCATACGCCACGGCCCGGCAGGCACTGGGCGATGAAGTCGGCGCTCAGGCGCAGGGCACCGGTGCCGCCCGGTGTCTGGGTGGCGCCAGCACGTTTTTCGCTGATCAACGGTGAGTCGGCGCCCAGCACCAGCTCATTGATCAGTTGGCCGAACGCGGCGTCGCCATGACCGCCGATGTAGGTCTTGGTGGTCTGCCGTTCCACCAATTGCTGCTCGGCCTGTTTCACGGATTGCAGTATCGGCGTCAGGCCCTGGAAGTCTTTGTAGACACCCACGCCCAGGTCGAACTTGTTCGGGTTGCTGTCCGCCCCGTAGGCCTCCATCAGGCCGAGGATCGGGTCGCCGGGGACCCGGCCGATGGCGTCGAAGTGCATTACTTGCGGCCCTCGGCGGTCTTGGCCACGTCATCGGTGCGGGCGGCCATGATGAAGTCGTTGCGGTGCAGGCCCTTGATGGAGTGGCTCCACCAGGTCACGGTGACTTTGCCCCATTCGGTGAGCAGGCCAGGGTGGTGGCCTTCGGCCTCGGAGATCTCGCCGACGGCGTTGGTGAACGCCAGGGCGTGCTTGAAGTTCTTGAACAGGAAAACTTTTTCCAGCTGCATCACGCCGTCGCGCACTTCGATGTTCCAGTCGGGGATCTGCTTGATCAGCACCGGCAGTTCTTCGTCGCTGACTTGCGGGGCATCGGCGCGGCAGGCTTCGCAATGGGCTTGGTTCAGAGTGTTCATGGTGTGTTCCTGGATCGAATATTTGGAAAACGTCGATGCACCCACGCTAAAGCAAAGCGGCGTCGTGCAACAGACTCAATTGGGATTAAAAGAGGCGGTTCACGCCGCTTTTGGTGGGAATTTCGGAGCATGCAAGCCCAGCTCCCGGCCGCGCTTGACCATGCCCATGATGTCTTCGTGAGCCAGGTCGAACAGACGCTTGAGTTCGGGCAGCACGAAATACACCGGCTGCAGGATGTCGATGCGATATGGCGTGCGCATGGCTTCCAGCGGATCGAAGGCCTGATGTTCTGGCTCGTCCGACAGGCAGTACACGGTTTCCTTGGGTGAAGACAGGATGCCGCCGCCATAGATGCGTCGGCCCTGCGGGGTCTGCACCAAGCCGAACTCGATGGTCATCCAGTACAGGCGCGCCAGGTAAACCCGTTCTTCCTTGGACGCTTGTAGGCCGAGTTTGCCGTATGTGTGCGTAAATTCAGCAAACCAAGGGTTGGTCAGCAGCGGGCAGTGGCCGAAGATCTCGTGGAAAATGTCCGGCTCCTGCAGGTAATCCAATTCTTCCCGGGTGCGAATAAAGGTCGCCACAGGAAACTGCTTGCTGGCGAGCAATTCGAAGAAGGTCTGGAAGGGAATCAGCGCTGGCACCCGGGCGACTTGCCAACCTGTGGTCTCGCCCAGCACCTTGTTGATTTCGTCCAGTTGCGGGATACGGTCGTGGGGCAGGCCCAGCTTGTCGATGCCATCCAGGTATTCCTGGCACGCACGGCCTTCGATGACTTTCAGCTGGCGGGTGATCAGCGTGTTCCACACCGCGTGTTCTTCAGCGGTGTAGTGGATAAAACCTTGCGCATCGGGCTCGCGAGCCACGTACTGCGTCTGCTTCATGCTGCTCTCCTGCTGATTTCCCTCAGGGGGATGATGTGTTTGTTGTTATGTCCAGCGATGCAATAGAGATAACGCGAAGCAGCGGCATGTGCAGCACGCTGACAAAGGTGGGTCAGGAGAAAGAAAAGCAAATTCGTAAAGTTTTCGTTACGAATTGACCTGGGCTACGATGTTCTCGGGATTTCCCGGTGGGAATCGGCCTACAACTGTCACATAATCTTGACGACTAATTGCGCTGCCACGCAGAAACCCTTTGTGGGCCTCGCGACGCGGGGCTTGAATGGCGCGCCTTTCTATCTCATACGCACCCGGGCCTTTCCATGCGCATCAAAGTCCACTGCCAGAACCGCATCGGCATCCTGCGAGACATCCTCAACTTGTTGGTGGAGTACGGCATCAACGTCGCCCGAGGGGAGGTCGGTGGTGAGCATGGCAACGCGATCTACCTGCACTGCCCAAACCTGATCAACATCCAGTTCCAGGCATTGCGTCCGAAGTTCGAAGGCATCGCCGGGGTGTTTGGCGTCAAGCGCGTAGGACTGATGCCCAGCGAGCGTCGGCACATGGAACTCAACGCTTTGCTCGGCGCCTTGGAGTTTCCGGTGCTGTCCATCGATATGGGGGGCTCCATCGTCGCGGCCAACCGAGCGGCGGCGCAGTTGCTCGGGGTGCGTGTCGACGAGGTGCCGGGCATTCCGCTGTCCCGTTACGCAGAAGATTTCGACTTGCCGGAACTGGTGCGCGCCAACCAGTCGCGCATCAACGGCTTGCGGGTCAAGGTCAAGGGCGATGTGTTCCTGGCGGACATCGCGCCACTGCAATCGGAGCACGACGACAGCGAAGCCATGGCCGGTGCGGTACTGACACTGCACCGGGCCGACCGGGTGGGGGAGCGGATCTATAACGTGCGCAAGCAGGAGTTGCGCGGCTTCGACAGTATTTTCCAGAGTTCGAAAGTGATGGCGGCGGTGGTCCGTGAGGCCCGGCGCATGGCCCCGCTGGACGCGCCGCTCTTGATAGAGGGCGAAACCGGCACTGGCAAGGAGTTGCTGGCGCGCGCTTGTCACCTGGCGAGCCCCCGCGGGCAATCGCCATTGATGGCACTCAACTGCGCCGGGCTGCCGGAGTCCATGGCCGAGACCGAACTGTTCGGCTATGGGCCGGGGGCCTTCGAAGGCGCCCGGGCCGAAGGCAAGCTCGGCCTGCTGGAACTGACTGCGGGAGGAACGCTGTTCCTCGACGGGGTCGGGGAGATGAGCCCGCGCCTGCAGGTGAAATTGCTGCGCTTCCTGCAGGACGGTTGCTTCCGGCGTGTCGGCAGCGATGAAGAGGTGTACCTGGACGTCAGGGTGATCTGCGCCACCCAGGTCGATTTGTCCGAACTCTGCGCGCGGGGCGAATTCCGTCAGGATTTGTACCACCGCTTGAACGTGCTTTCCCTGCACATTCCACCCCTGCGCGAATGCCTCGATGGCCTGGGGCCGTTGGTGGAACATTTCCTCGACCAGGCCAGCCGCCAGATCGGTTGTGCACTGCCCAAGCTGGCCCCGGCGGCGATGGACCGCCTCAGTCACTACCATTGGCCGGGCAACGTCCGACAGCTGGAAAACGTGCTGTTCCAGGCCGTTTCCCTGTGCGACGGCGGGAAGGTGAAGGCCGAGCATATCCGTCTGCCGGACTACGGTGTACGTCAGCCCCTTGGCGATTTTTCCCTTGAGGGGGGGCTGGACGACATCGTCGGACGCTTCGAGAAAGCCGTGCTGGAGCGCCTGTATTCCGAGCACCCGAGCAGCCGGCAATTGGGCAAGCGGCTGGGAGTTTCCCATACGACCATTGCCAACAAGTTGCGTGAGTATGAGGTCGGTAAAGACGCCCCTTAAGGGCAACCGATTATCGGGGGCACCGGGAGTTGGCCGATTTTTTGCTGGGGTACCCCCACATCAAGAGTCAGCTGTCGGTTTCATGGCGTTGCAGCCCGCCGATATAGACCGCGATGCAACGCCGCGTCAGAGGAGCTCCCGAGTCGTGTGCCATTTTTCAGTCATCCGAGTAGTGTACCCATGGCCGATTCCATTACCGTTACCAGCCCGCTGCTACCTCCTCTGGAAGAGTTCACCCCTTACCTGCAGCGAATCTGGGACAGTAAGCGCCTGACCAATGGCGGGCCCTTCCACGAACAACTGGAACAGGAGTTGGCCGAATACCTCGGCGTCCAGCATCTGTCGCTGTTTTCCAACGGTACCCTGGCTTTGGTGACCGCGCTCCAGGCCTTGCGCATTACGGGTGAAGTCATCACGACGCCTTATTCGTTCGTGGCCACCTCCCACTCGCTGCTGTGGAACAACCTCAAGCCAGTGTTCGTGGACATCGACCCAGTGACCAAGAACCTCGACCCACGGCGTATCGCCGAGGCTATCACTCCGGCGACATCGGCGATTCTTCCGGTTCATTGCTATGGCATTCCCTGTGATGTCGAGGGCATCCAGGCCGTCGCCGATACCTACGGACTCAAGGTTATCTATGACGCCGCACATGCCTTCGGGGTCCGGCATAACGGCGCAAGCGTCCTCAACAACGGCGACCTGTCGATCCTCAGCTTCCACGCCACTAAGGTCTTCAATACATTCGAAGGCGGCGCCATCATCTGCCGTGACGAAAAAATCAAGCAGCGTATCGATTACCTGAAGAATTTCGGTTTCGCCGATGAAGTCACGGTCATGGCTCCCGGCATCAACGGGAAGATGAACGAACTGCAGGCGGCGTTCGGCGTGCTGCAGCTACGCTACATCGATGAGGCTCTCAGCCGTCGGCAAAAGGTGTTTGAGTATTATCGGAGCGCCCTGGAGGGTATTCCCGGTATCAGCCTGCTGGAGCAACCGCAGGGGCTGGACTGGAATTTCGCTTATTGTCCGATCCTGGTCGATGGTGAGCGGTTCGGGGTGAGTCGGGACGAGCTGTACGACCGCTATCGCGCAGAAAACATTCTCGTGCGCCGGTATTTCTACCCGCTGATATGCGAGTTTCCAATGTATCGCGGTCTTCCCAGTTCGGACCTCTCTCAATTGGGTAATGCCTATAACGTGTCCCGCCAGGTACTTTGCCTGCCAATCTATCCGGATCTCGATCCGCAGACCCAGGCGCGAATCATCGAGGTACTGCTCAGGGCCCGGGAGGCATGAGCCAGGCCAATACTTCGAAGAAGTGCGTCCCTGTAGCTGACGAGCAGTACCGGGTTGCGCTCATGCAACCTTATTTCCTGCCATACCTGGGTTATTTCCAGCTGATCGCCGCTGTCGACTGTTTTGTCATTTACGACAATGTGCAGTTCATCAAGAACGGCTGGATCGAGCGCAACCGTTACCTGCTGGAGCAGGAACCGAAGTGGTTCCGTGTTCCATTGAGCAAGGGCAGTCACACTCAGCAGATCATGGAAAAACGTATTGCCGAGACGTTCGATCCTGGCGATATCCTCAACAAGCTGAGTTTCGCCTATCGTCGCGCGCCCCACGCCCCGTACATGCTGGCGTGGCTGGAAGCGCTGCTGGTCGAGCCGGCTTCGAGCATTGCCGAGCTCAACGAACGAATCCTACGAGCCTGCTGCGCACTGATAGGGTTGCAAACGCCAATCATGCGCTCCAGCGATCTGTCGATTTGCGCGGACAGCAAAGCCCAGGATCGGGTGCTCGAAGTGGTCCAGGCTTGCGCCGGCACTCACTACCTCAATCCTTTCAATGGCGGTCACCTCTACCAGGCCGAGGTATTCCAACAGGTTGGTATTACCCTTGAGTTGCTCAAGGCGACCTTACCCGACTACCGGCAGGGAGGGCGTGAACAACCCTTCGTGCCCGGCTTGTCGATTCTCGACGTCTTGATGTACAACGACGCGCAGACCGTGGGGGCCTGGGCAAAAGGTGGAGAAATTGTCCGTGCCTGAAGCCATCGGCGGTTATTTCGAACTGGAGCTGCGCAAAGGACATAATCCTTACCCGCAGGCCGTTGCCTTCAACTCGGCCCGCTCGGCCTTCAAGGCACTGGTAATGGCGCGCAGCCTGCGCCGGGTTCATCTGCCTTTTTACATCTGCGATGTCATGCAGGACGTGTTGCGCGGATCCGGCATCGAGGTATTGCGCTATGCATTGACCGAACGGCTTGAGCTGCCGGACTTCCCAGCCCTGCAAGCCGATGAGGCACTGCTGTTCGTCGATTACTTTGGGCTCAAGGCTGACTACATCGGCCAAGTGCTCGCTGTTCGCTACGGCGAGCAATTGATCGTGGATAATTCCCAGGCGCTGTTTTCCCGGCCGCTGCCTGGGATTGCAACCCTGTATTCACCCCGTAAGTTCGTCGGCGTTGCCGATGGTGGCTGGCTGGTCAATGCGCCCGCTGATCTGCCGCAAGCGCCGACCAGTCGCTCACAGGGGCGTTTTGCCGCGCTGCTGGGGCGTCTTGAAGACCCTCCGCAACATCACTATGCAAGCTTCCAAGCATTGGAACAGGCATTGGAGAGCGATGGCATCAAGGCCATGGCCGCCAGTACCGCGCGCCTGCTCGATAGTATCGATTACCACGAAGTTGCCAGGCGCAGGATAGACAATCTGGCGCATTTGCGCGGGCGCCTGGACCACCTCAACCGCTTTGCCATCTGGCCCGCGCAGCCCGTTGCCGCATTGTGTTACCCGCTGCTGGTCAAGTCCGCCGAGACGGCGCTCCGGCTACACGCTCGACTGCTGGACCAACACATCTATGTACCCAGCTATTGGCGTGAAGTGCTGAGCAGCCCAACGGCGCCGCCCATCGAAAAGGATTGGGCACAGTGCTTGCTGCCGCTGCCGATCGACCAGCGATACAACGTCGATGACATGAATCGTCTCGCCGACGCCATCCTTCAGAACACGGGGAAATCATGAGCATTCTAGGTCAACGCATCCTGCTCAGAGCGCTGGAACTCGAGGACTTGCCGCTGCTGCATCACTGGTCCAACGACGAAGCCCTCTGGAGTCTGCTGGGTGGCTGGCATTTCCCCACATCGCGGGAAGCGCAACGGGACTGGCTGCTGGGCCTCAAGAACGACTCGCTCAACCAGCGCTTCGGTATCGAGGTCCCGGGCCATGGCCTGATCGGTACGGCGAACCTGGTCAGTATCGACTGGAAAAACCGCACAGCCGAACACGGCATGATGATCGGTGATCCCTCCCTGCGCGGCCAAGGCCACGGCACCGACGTGATCGCCACGGTGATGCGCTATGCCTTCGACGAACTGGGCCTGAGTCGTCTCTCGACCACCATCATCGAGTACAACGCAGCGTCGCTGGCGACCTACACGCGCAAGACCCCTTGGGTCATCGAGGGCGTGCAGCGCCAGTGGTACTACCGCAAGGGCCAGCGTTGGGATCGCATCATGCTTGGCGTGAGCGCCGAGGAGTATCGCGCATGGCAAGCCGCGCGGGGAGAGAGCCTGTGAATCCGATCTTGCAGGAGCTGCAAGCGAACGGCTACGTCTGTCTGCCCTCGCTGATTACCGATCCGTTGCTCGACCAACTGCGTGAAGACTTGGCGTGTGCCATAGACCGTTGCCGTCGGGTACAACTGGAGAACGGTATCACTCAGCGAACCGAGCAGACCGCGCACCATATACTTGCGCAAGACACCCGTTTCGTCGAATTGCTCGATCGATTCGCCGAATGGGGGATCGTCGACGTCCTGCGGCATATGCTGGGCGGTGCTGCGATTCTCAATTCGTTCGGCGGCCTGAACAACCTGAACAGCACTGATGCCTACGTGCGTAACGTGCACCGGGACGTGCGTTCCTGGTCAGCCGAGTCCATGCAGATGGCCCAGGCGCTGGTATTGCTCGACGACTTCACCGTCGACAACGGCGCTACCCTGTTTCTGCCAGGCTCGCACACCGCTCCTGAAAAACCCGACCCTCAGGTATTCGAGGCACAGGCCCGCAAGGCCTTGGGCAGTGCCGGTTCGATCTACTTGTTCGACTCACGTATCTGGCATGCCGCCGGCGTCAATCGTACCGATCAGCCACGACGCTGCCTGACACTGACCTTCACGCGAAGCTATTTCAAACCGCAGTTCGATTATTGCCGAGCTTTGGGCGAAGACTTCTGCCGCTCGCAAACACCGAGCATGCAACAACTGCTGGGGTGGTATGCCCGTACTCCCTCGACCCTCCATGAGTGGTACCAACCTGAAGAACATCGTTTCTACAGGAAAAGCCAGGAATAACGCCATGTCCGTACGTGATTACAACAAAGAGTTTCAGGATAACGCTCATCGCAGCTACTTCTACGACTTCGATGCGCGCCTGCGACGCTACATGCTGGACAGCTTCGGTCCCTGGCTGGCGGAGGGTCCAACCCTGGAAATGGGCTGCTTCGAGGGGGCTTTTACGACGCTGTTCGCCGAGCGCTTTGCTGACCTCACGGTCATCGAGGCGGCCAGCGACCTGATTGACGTCACCCGGAAAAAGGTCGGCTCAGGCGTCAAGTTCGTCTGCAGTACCTTTGAAGAGGCCGAGCTGGAGCCGCGCTTCGATAACATTTTCCTGATTCACACCCTGGAGCACCTCGACGACCGCCAGGCGGTGCTCAAGCGCGTGCGGAGCTGGCTTGCTCCCGGCGGTCGCCTGTTCATCGCCGTACCGAACGCCAATGCCCCTTCGCGGCAGATCGCCGTCAAGATGGGCTTGATCGAACACAACAGTGCCGTGACCGAAGGCGAGCGGCTGCATGGCCACCGGATCACCTACACCCTCGACACCCTCGATCACGAAGTACGCAGCGCCGGTTGGCAAGTGAGTCACCGTGGCGGGGTGTTCTTCAAGCCATTGGCCAACTTCCAGCTGGACAAAGCCCTGGAAACCCAACTGATCGATGACCGCTTCATGGATGCCTGCCATGCGCTGGGGATGGTCTATCCCGACCTGTGTGCCAGTGTCTTCGTCATTTGTGAGCAGCCCTCCAGCCCCAAGGCAACCGTATGATCACCCCATCCGTGCATGGCAAGCCGCGTCACCCCTACTACATTGTCGCCCCTAACTACCGGGAAACCTCTTCGGGGGTATGCGTGCTGCACTACCTGTGCCACGTCCTGAACCTGTCCGGCTACGAGGCTTATCTCACCCCATGCCAGGTCAACCCGAAACTGCGCACGCCGATCCTGACCGATGAACTGCGGCGGCACCATCGGTCAATCGGCTTGGCGCCGATTGCGGTCTATCCCGAAGTGATGGACGGCAACCCGGTTGGCGCTCCAATCGTGGCGCGTTATCTCCTCAATCGCGAAGGCTTTCTCACCGGCCGTGCGATCAGCGTGCAGAAGTCAGACCTGTTCTTTTATTACACCCAGGATTTTGGTGGCGACAGCCAGAGCAACAACTTGCTCCTGCTGCCCGTCATCGACTCGGAGTTGTTTTCGCCGCCAACCGAGCCGGTGCAGCGCAGTGGCAACTACCTGTATCTGCACCGCTTCGACAAGACCAAAGTGGACTATTCGCTGCTGCCGGACGATATCGAAATCCTGAGCATGGCCAACCCCAAGACCCTGGCCGAGCTAGCGCAGATCTTCCAAACCGCTTCAACGCTTTACAGTTACGAAATCTCAGCGACGTGCACCGAAGCCATGCTCTGTGGCTGCCCGGTTATCTACATGCCCGGCGGTCACGTCAAGACCCAGCCTTTCGTCGAGCAGTTTGGTGATGCGGGCTCGGCGCTCTATGACGAGTTGGGCGGACTGGAGCGCGCCCGCGCAACCGTGATGCAGGCGCGCAGGCGCTGGCTGGACCTTGAAAAGGCCTTTTGGCCTCAGCTGGAGCGTTTCATCGATATCACTCAGCAAGCTGCCATCCAGCATGCCATTGATGTCCGCGTACCTTCCGTCAAGGACTGGCTACGCAACCGCGTACTGACGCCGATTCAGCAGCAGCTCGTCGACGGGCGTCGTCAACAGCTCAGCGGACAAACCAGCCTGACGCTGTTGGTGCGCGATCCCCTGGGCGATTTCAATGCCTTGAGCGATACCCTGGAAAGTCTTGCGTTGTGGCGATCACGCTCATCGATCAGCTTGCGCCTGGTGGTCCTGAGCACCTCGCCATCGCCTGCCAATCTGCCCGACAGCCTGCACTGGCTGACATGCGTCAACCCGGGGGCCTTCGAACTGAACGAGATTCTGCAGGCAGACGACAGCGACTGGATCATGCTGCTGACGGCTGGAGACGAGGTCCTGCCCGCCGGCACGTTGATGCTCGATCTGGAGCTGCCGGGTGCCGATGGCTGCCGAATGATCTATTGCGATGGCATGTATCGCTCGGAGACTGGTCCTCAAGCGGTTTGCCGACCTGATATCAACCTCGACTACCTCTTGAGCCTGCCATTGGCCATGGCCAGCCATTGGCTGATCCGTCGTGGGCTGGCGCTGGAGGTTGGCGGTTACGACCCGCAAGTGCCCGCAGCGCTTGAATTGGACTTGATCCTGCGACTGATCGAAAGCGGTAGCATGAACGGCATTGCCCACCTGAGCGAACCGCTGGTGGCAAGCGACACACCCTACCTTGTCGATAGCCCGGACGAGCGCCTTGCCCTGCAACGGCACCTGGATAATCGCGGCTACGCGAACGCCAGGGTCCTGCAGGAACCGGCCCGGCATTACCACATCAAGTACGGTCATGATCAGCAGCCCTTGGTGTCGATCCTGATTCCTACCCGGGACCAGTTGCCACTGTTGCAGCGCTGCGTGGAAAGCCTGTTGTCGAAGACCCGCTACCCCTATTTCGAGATCATTCTGATCGACAATGGCAGCGAGACCGAAGAGGCGCTCACATGGCTGAGCGAGATGGAGTCGATCGGGGGTGACAAGGTCCGTGTCATCCGCTTCCCCCATCTGTTCAACTTCAGCGCCATGAACAATCTGGCGGCCAGCCAGGCGCGCGGCGAGTATCTGGTGTTGTTGAACAACGATACGGCAGTCATTCGCGAAGATTGGCTGGACGAGTTGCTCAACCACGCCTTGCGCCCGGAAGTGGGGGTTGTCGGTGCCAAGCTGGTTACGCCGGCAGGCACCGTCCAGCATGCAGGTCTGATCACTGGGCTGCGCGGCCCCGCTGGCAGCCCATTCATCGATCAGGCTGCCAACGGTGGCGGCTACATGCAGCGCCTGTTGGTCGACCAGAACGCCAGTGCGGTCAGTGCGGCCTGTCTGATGATCCGCACAGCGATCTATCTGGAAGCCGGTGGTATGGATGACGCGCAGTTCCAAATCACCTGCAACGATCTGGACCTGTGCCTGAAGGTGGCGAACCTTGGCTACCTGAATGTCTGGACCCCCCATGCCATGCTCTTGCATGAAGGGGAAGCGACCTGGTCAAGCGTCGGCAAGGACCCACTCAACCAGCAACGCTTCGCCATGGAGCAAGAGCAGGCCTTGAGCAAATGGCTGAGCGTCTTGGCCAATGATCCCGCCTACAACAGCAACCTGTCGTTGCGCGGTGCCGGCTTTGAACTGGAAGCTATCAACGAGTTGACCTGGCGCCCGCTTTCCTGGCGACCGCTTCCGGTGGTGCTGGTGCATCCTGCGAAGTCGGCAAAAGCCGCCAATCTGCGAGTTGTCGAGCCGTTCACTGCTTTGCGTGACTGCGGCAAAATCGAAGGCTGCATCAGCAATAGCCTGTTACCGGCAACGACGCTTGCGCGCTACAACCCCGATATCATTGTCTTCCAGCATCAGGTCGACCCGCAGCGTCTGGAGCAGATGCAGCGCATCAAAACCCTCTCAAAAGCCTTCAAGGTCCTTGAGTTGGATGCGCTGACGGCAGCGATCCCTGGGTGGACGACTTCACTGCAGCAGGTGGCAAGCCTGGTCGACCGCATCATTGTGGCGACCCCTGCGATGGCTCAAGCCTGTGCCGGACTGCACCGCGATATTCGCGTCCTTGAAACGCGTCTGGATAGCAGATGGCGCAACCTCCCCAATGTGCGCCAGACGTTTGACATGCCTCGCATAGGCTGCGATATCGACCCGGCACAGCCCTTCGTTCAGCCGTTGCTCATCGAGCTGATGCAAGCGCTGGCCGGTCAGGTGGAGTGGGTGCTGTGGGGTGATGTGCCGGCGTATCTGCGACCGCTCGCCAGCGAGGTTCATGATGACGTTCACGACAACCCCGATGTCATGGCAAGCCTCAATCTGGATATTGCCCTCGCACCTCGGGGCTTCGGCCAGGCAGGCGAAGGCGCAAGTTCGCTGGAGCATCTGCAGTATGGCGCTTGCGGCTACAGCGTGATCGGCAGCGATATCGTCGATTACCCGGGTGATCTCGCCATCACGCGCGTGGCTAACAGCCGGGAACATTGGCTGGAGGCTATTCGTGATCACCTGGCTGATCGACAAGCCTCACGGCGCCAAGCCGCGCGACTGCGCGAGCAAGTGCTGGACAACTGGGTCTTCGACGATGCCTATACGGCACAATGGATCAAGGGGTGGATGCCTGACTGACGCAGACCCAGAGGCGGCAGGGGAGTGCACCCAGCCGCCCCCGGGGGGATCAAGGGCTGACACTTGCCACTTACCGGCATAACTGCGCCGGTTTTTCGTCTTCGATACATTTCCACAAGCCCGCCAACCCTCTCAAGCCCTTTGTTTACAGGCCTATGTGGCATCAGGGGGAAGTTGGTCTGCAAATTGCTTAAGGCTGTGCAACACAGCAGTGGGCGGCAAACGTCCGGCATGCAGAGGAACGACAGTGGACAAGTACCTTTATGTGGCAATGACCGGCGCCAGCCAGAACGCACTGGCGCAGCGGGCCCATGCCAACAACCTGGCGAACATCTCCACCAATGGCTTTCAGAAAGACCTGGAGCAGGCGCGCTCGATGCCGGTGTTCGGCGACAGCTTTCCGGCGCGGGCCTTTGCCCTGTCGGAGCGTCCCGCTACTGACTTCACTCCGGGCGCACTGGTGGAAACCGGTCGTGACCTCGACGTCGCGGTGAGCGGGCCGGGCTGGATGGCTGTGCAGAACCCCGACGGCGGTGAAAGCTACGTGCGCACCGGCAGCCTCAATGTCGACGCCTTGGGCGTGCTGCGAGCCGGCAACGGCATGCCGGTGATGGGCAACGGTGGTCCGATCGCCGTGCCGCCGGAGCAGAAAATCGAGATCGGCCAGGACGGCACCATCAGCATTCGCGCCATGGGTGAGGGCCCGCGGGTGATGGCTGAAGTCGACCGCATCAAGCTGGTCAACCCGGACCTCAAGAACATGACCAAGGGCCTGGACGGTTCGATCCGTACCAAGGACGGCCAGCCGGCGCCCATCGATGCCAACGTGCAGTTGGTGTCGGGTTTCCAGGAGGCGAGCAACGTCAACGCCGTGGATGAAATGACTTCGGTGCTGGCCCTGGCCAAGCAGTTCGAACTCCACGTCAAGATGATGAACACCGCCAAAGAAGGCGATGAAGCCATGGCTCGGGTCTTGCAGATCTAATCATTAATTACAGCGCTGCGCCGAAAAACAGGCGTACGAGGAGAATCGAATGCTTCCGGCTCTTTGGGTTGCCAAAACAGGTCTGTCCGCCCAGGACACCAACCTTTCTACTATTTCCAACAACCTGGCGAACGTCTCGACCACGGGTTTCAAACGGGATCGCGCCGAGTTCCAGGACCTGCTCTATCAGGTAAAACGCCAGCCTGGCGCCCAGTCGACCCAGGACAGCGAACTGCCGTCGGGCCTGCAAGTGGGTACCGGTGTACGCATTGTCGGCACCCAGAAAAACTTCAACGCCGGCAGCCTGCAGACCACCGAGCAGCCGCTGGACATGGCCATCGACGGTCGCGGTTTCTTCCAGATCCTGCAGCCGGACGGCACCACGTCCTACACCCGTGACGGTACGTTCCACCTCGACTCCAATGGCCAGATCGTCAACGCCAGCGGTTTCGCCCTGGAACCGGCGATCATCATTCCGAACGATGCCCAGACCTTCACCGTGGGCCGCGACGGCACCGTGTCCATCACCATTGCGGGCAACCCTGCCTCACAGGTGATCGGCAACCTGCAGACCGCTGACTTCATCAACCCGGCCGGCCTGCAAGCGGTGGGCAACAACCTGTTCATGGAGACCGCCGCCAGCGGCGCGCCGCAAGTCGGCACCCCGGGCCTGAACGGTTTCGGTACCACGCTGCAGAACACCCTGGAAACCTCCAACGTGAGCACCGTCGAGGAGATGGTCAACATGATCACCACCCAGCGTGCCTACGAGATGAACTCCAAGGTGATCTCCACCGCCGACCAGATGCTCTCGTTCGTTACGCAGAATCTGTAATCGTCACAACGCCCGTCATTACGTAGACAGGGCGGCTCCAGGGTCGCCTGCAACACCAAGAGGTAGGGTCATGAAACGCTTCGTATCTGTTCTGGCACTGAGTGGCATCACCGCACTCGCGGGCTGTGTCGCGCCGACACCCAGGCCCAATGACCCGTATTACGCTCCGGTGTTGCCACGCACGCCGTTGCCGGCTGCCGCCAACAATGGCTCGATCTACCAGGCCGGCTTCGAGCAGAACCTCTACAGCGACCGCAAGGCCTTCCGGGTCGGTGACATCATCACCATCACCCTGAACGAGCGGACCCAGGCCAGCAAGAACGCCAACTCGCAGATCGACAAGACCAGCGAGACCAGCGTCGGCCTGACCTCGTTGTTCGGCTCCAGTCTGACCACCAACAACCCGATCGGTGGTGGCGATCTGAGCCTCAACGCCGGGTACAACGCTGACCGTGCCACCAAGGGCGACAGCAAGTCCGGCCAGAGCAACAGCCTGACCGGTTCGATCACCGTGACCGTCGCCGATGTATTGCCCAACGGCATCATCGTCGTACGGGGCGAGAAGTGGCTGACCCTCAACACCGGTGACGAGCTGGTGCGCATCGCCGGCATGGTTCGCGCCGACGACATCGCCACTGACAACACCGTTTCGTCCACCCGTGTGGCCGATGCGCGCATCACCTATTCGGGCACTGGTGCCTTTGCCGATGCGAGTCAGCCAGGCTGGTTCGACCGTTTCTTCCTCAGCCCGAAGTTCCCTTTCTAGGTGGCCCAGTTGAATCTTAAGCAGCTGTTGATCGGTGCCCTGGTGATGTCCGCCGCCTTTACCGCTCAGGCCGAGCGTTTGAAGGACATCGCCAGCATTTCCGGTGTGCGTTCCAACCAGTTGATTGGCTACGGCCTGGTCGTGGGCCTGAACGGCACCGGTGACCAGACCACCCAGACCCCGTTCACCCTGCAGACCTTCAACAACATGCTGTCGCAGTTCGGCATCAAGGTGCCGGCCGGCTCTGGCAATGTGCAGTTGAAGAACGTTGCGGCGGTGTCGGTCAGTGCCGATCTGCCGGCGTTCGCCAAGCCCGGTCAACAAGTGGATATCACCGTTTCGTCCATCGGCAACTCCAAGAGCCTGCGTGGCGGCACCTTGTTGCTGACGCCGCTCAAGGGTATCGACGGCAACGTCTACGCCATCGCCCAGGGCAACCTGGTGGTGGGCGGTTTCGATGCCGAGGGACGCGACGGTTCGAAGATCACCGTCAACGTTCCGTCGGCCGGTCGCATCCCCGGTGGTGCGTCGGTGGAACGTGCGGTGCCGAGCGGTTTCAACCAAGGCAACAGCCTGACGCTGAACCTCAACCGTTCCGACTTCACCACCGCCAAGCGCATCGTCGACAAGATCAACGACATGCTCGGCCCAGGGGTGGCCCAGGCCATCGACGGCGGCTCGATCCGTGTCACCGCGCCGCTGGATCCGAGCCAGCGGGTCGACTACCTGTCGATCCTGGAGAACCTCGAGGTCGATCCGGGCCAGGCGGTGGCGAAAGTCATCATCAATTCGCGCACCGGCACCATCGTCATCGGCCAGAACGTCAAGGTTTCCCCGGCCGCCGTGACCCACGGCAGCCTGACCGTGACCATCACCGAAGACCCGATCGTCAGCCAGCCGGGGCCATTGTCCAACGGTCAGACCGCCGTGGTCCCGCGTTCGCGGGTCAATGCCGAGCAGGAAGCCAAGCCGATGTTCAAGTTCGGCCCGGGCACGACCCTGGATGAAATCGTCCGGGCAGTGAACCAGGTCGGCGCGGCGCCGGGCGACTTGATGGCCATTCTTGAAGCCTTGAAGCAGGCCGGCGCGTTGCAAGCCGACCTGATCGTGATTTAAGGAACGCGGCCATGGTGGATATGCGCAAAGGCGCCTTGATCAGCGGCGATTCAGGTTCCTACTCGGACTTGAATCGCCTGAACCAGCTCAAGGTCGGCGACAAGAACAGCGACGGCAACCTGCGTAAAGTGGCGCAGGAATTCGAATCGCTGTTCCTCGGTGAAATGCTCAAGTCCATGCGTTCGGCCACCGAGGCCTTGGGCAAGGACAACCCGATGAACACGCCGGAAGCCAAGCAATATCAGGAAATGTACGACCAGCAGTTGGCCGTTTCCATGTCCCGCGAAGGCGGTGGTATTGGTCTGGCCGATGTGCTGTTGCGCCAGATGTCCAAGAACAAACCGCTGGCTTCCGGCGAGGCCGCCACGTTGTCGGCCGCCAAGCAGCAGGAGGCGCTGGGAAAGGTCGCCAAGGCACCGGTACCCACGCCAGTGGCCGCCGGGACACTGCCCGACGGACCTTTATCGCGCAGCAACGGCCAGCGTCCGCTCTGGGCTTCGCGGGCCGTGAGCGCGCCGCAAGGGGCCGAGGGCGTGCACCGCAACGACATGGAGCTGCTCAACCAGCGTCGCCTGGCCCTGCCGCCGAAACTGGCCGACCGCCTGCTCGCCGGGCTGGTGCCTTCGGCCTCGGCCAATGCCGATGTCCCTGCGCAGAACCTGCTGCCGGATCGCGCCATCGCCGCCGTCAAGCCGGCCACCGGCGAACTGGCTAACGGTGACTGGCTGGCCGCGCTCAAGGCTGCCGAGCCGAAAGGGGACATGCAGGTCTATGGTCGTGCCGTGGCCCAGCCACCGTTGGCACCGGCGCGCAAGGCCTTCCGCGATGCCGATGAATTCGTCAACGCCATGCTGCCAATGGCCAAGGAAGCCGCCGACCGCATCGGTGTCGATCCACGCTACCTGGTGGCCCAGGCCGCCTTGGAAACCGGCTGGGGCAAGTCGGTGATGCGCCAGCCCGATGGCAGCAGCAGTCATAACCTGTTCGGCATCAAGGCCAGCGCCAACTGGAAGGGCGATTCGGCACGGGCGATCACCAGCGAATTCCGCAATGGCGCGATGGTCAAGGAGACGGCCGAGTTCCGCTCCTACGCCTCGTACCGCGACAGTTTCCATGACTTGGTCAACCTGCTGCAAAGCAACAGTCGCTATCAAGATGTGCTGAAGTCGGCCGATAACCCCGAACAGTTTGTACGCGAGTTGCAGAAGGCCGGTTACGCCACCGACCCGAACTACGCCAATAAGATTTCGAACATAGCCCGGCAGATGACGAGTTACCAAAACTACGCGTCGGCTGGTGCCACCACGACTTTATAAGGTCTGAACCATGAGTTTGCTCAATATCGGGATGTCGGGTCTGTCCGCAAGCCAGACCGCACTGGTGACCACGGGTAACAACATCGCCAACGTCGATACCGCTGGGTATTCGCGTCAGCAGACCGTGCAGACCACCAAGGCGTCGAACCAGTACGGCAACGTGTTCATTGGTTCCGGCACGACCCTGGCTGATGTGCGCCGGGTGTATAACTCGTATCTTGAAGCGCAACTGAAAACCACCACCTCGCTCAACAGCGATGCGGCGGCCTACCAGGGGCAGATCACCCCGCTTGACTCCCTGCTGTCGGACAGCGGCACTGGCCTCAACGGCGCGCTGACCAAGTTTTTCGCTTCGGTGCAGAACGTCAACGCCAAGCCGGGTGACGATGCGTCCCGGCAGTTGCTGCTCAGCGATGCCCAGGCCTTGAGCAACCGTTTCAATTCGATTTCCAACCAGTTGACGGAGCAGAGCCAGAATATCAATGGCAACCTGTCGAACATGGTCGACCAGGTCAATAACCTGGCGGTCACCGTTGCGCAGTTGAACAAGAAAATCGCCGAAGTCTCCAACGCCGGCGGCGCCCCCAACGACCTGCTCGATGCTCGCAGCGAAACCATTCGCCAACTGTCGACCTTCACCGGCACACAGGTTGTCGAGAACGGCAGCAGCCTGGACATCTACCTGGGCTCCGGCCAACCGTTGGTCATGGGCAACATCGTCAATACCCTGGAAGCGGTGCCGGACAAGAACGATCCGGGGCGCATGGGCATCCAGCTCAACAGCGGTTCCAGCTCCATGGACCTGACGTCGGTGCTCACTGGCGGCGAGATCGGTGGCTTGATGCGCTACCGCAGTACCGTGCTCGACCCGGCCATGAACGAGCTGGGGCGCGTAGCCCTGGTGGTCGCCGATCAGATGAACAGCGTCCAGGCCTCGGGCATCGACATGAACGGGGCCTTCGGCTCCAACTTGTTCACTAACATCAACAGCGCCACGCAGATCAGCCAGCGCAGCGTTGCGTCGTTGAACAACAGCGCCGGCTCCGGCAACTTCAACATCGCCATCAAAGACTCCGGCAAGCTGACCACCAACGACTACAAGGTGACGTTCACCAGCGGCACGGACTACACCGTCCAGCGCCTGCCAGACGGCACCTCGATGGGCGCGTTCAACACCGCGACCACGCCCCCGCCGGTGATCGACGGTTTTTCGATGACGTTCGCCAACGGCACCGCCGCCGCCGGCGACTCGTTCAAGCTCACGCCTACCCGCAACGCGGCGGCCAACATCAAGACCGAGATGACTGACTCCAAGCGGCTGGCGATTGCCGCGCCGTTGGGCGCCGCCATCGTGCCAGGGGGCAGCGGCACGCTGACCATCCCGGCCAGCGGTCAGCCGAGCATGACCACCAAGCTGGATATCTACGACGCAGCCACCACGACCATCATCCAGAACGGCATCAAGAACTCCATGCCGGTCAAGGTGGTGTTCGGCGCGACGTCCGCCGATGGCACCAGCCAGGCTTATCAATTGCTCGATGCCAAAGGTGTCCAGATCAGCAATGGCACGATCAAGCCCGGCGAAAGCAACACCTTGAGCCTGAGTGTTCCGCTCAAGGACGCCAGTGGCAACCCGATCATGGATTCGTCCGTGCCGCCGGTACAACGCACCGTCACGTTTGACATGTCCATTGCCGGTGCTCCATCCAACGGCGCCTCGATCAATGTCAGCCTCAGCCAGGCCGGCAGCCTGGACAACCGTAACGGTACTGTCCTGGCCGGTTTGCAGACGGCCAAGACCGTAGACACCGGTTCGGCCAGCAAGGGTATTTCCCTGAACGATGCCTACGGCAAGCTGGTGGAAGGCGTCGGCGCCAAGGCCGCCCAGGGCAAGCTCGACAGCGCCGCCACTGGGGCGATCCTGGACAATGCCAAGACCGCCCGCGATTCGCTGTCGGGTGTGGACCTGGATGAAGAAACTGGCAACCTGGTCAAGTTCCAGCAGTACTACACCGCGTCTTCGCAGATCATCAAGGCGGCGCAGCAAATCTTCAGCACATTGATCAACAGCCTTTAAGGAGCCGTAGCCCATGCGCATTTCTACCTCTCAGTTTTACGAAAGCACGGCTGCGAACTACCAGAAAAACTTCGCCAAGGTGGTCAAGACCAGCGAGGAAGCCAGCAGCCTGGTGCGCGTGAACACCGCCGCAGATGATCCGGTGGGCGCCTCGCGCTTGCTGCAACTGGGCAACCAGGCTTCGATGCTTTCCCAATACGAAACCAACGTCACCACCATCAAGGCGACCCTGGGCACGACCGAAGCGGTCATGACCAGCATCGGCAACGTGCTGCAGCGCGCCAAGGAATTGGCCGTCAGTGCCGGTAACGCCGCCTACACCGACGCGGACCGTAAAGCGGTTGCCTCGGAATTGGGGTCGATCGAAGATCAGTTGCTGAGCCTGATGAACACCAAGGATGAAAACGGCAAATACATCTTCTCCGGTTCCAAGGGCGATGTCGTACCGTTCACCCGCAACGGCGATGGCACCTACAGCTACAACGGCGACCAGGTGACCCTGGATCTGCCGATTGGCGACACCATGTCGATGGCCACCAACAGCACCGGCTGGGAAGTGTTCCAACAGGCTGTCAACACCAGTCGCACCCAAGTCACCATGACTGCGCCGGCGGTGGATGATGGTCGAGTGGTACTGACCAACGGCCAAGTGTCGTCCAGCGTGACCTACAACAGCCAGTTCCGCAGTGGCGAGCCGTACACAGTGGAATTCGTCAGCGGCACCCAATTGAAAATCACCGACTCGGGTGGTAACGATGTGACCGCCGAAGCCAGCAAGGGCGGGGTCATCGAGCCTAGTAACCAGATCGGGCAGACGGTGAGCTTTCGCGGTGTCGACTTGACCTTGAACGTCAACCTTCAAGCGGGCGATGTTGCAGGTACGGTCTTGCCTGGCCATACCTTCACCCTGGCTGCCAAACCCGATTCGTTTACCCCGGCCCGCAGTCCGGGCAACGCCACGGCGACCCAGATCACCGGTAGCGCAATCACCGATCCGACGGCCTACCACGCCAGTTTCCCGACGGGAGCGGCGGTGCTGAAGTTCACCAGCGCCACGGATTTCGACCTGTACGCCGCGCCACTGACCGCTGACAGCAAACCGGTGTCCAGCGGTACCCTGGCGGGCAACGTCGCCACCGCTTCCGGCGTGAGTTTTACCCTCAATGGTGCCCCCGCCGCCAACGATCAGTTCAGCATCGCGGTCAATACCCACGAGACGCAGAACATCCTGGACACCGTGAACCAGTTGCGGACTGCTTTGAGCACGCCGGCCGATGGCGACAACATCGCCATCCAGAAACTGAACGCGTCACTGGCTTCGGCTATCGGTAACCTGGCCAGCGGCACCGACCAGCTGACCAGTGCGTTGAGTTCGGTCGGTGGTCGTGGCCAGTCGCTTGATACCCAGAGCGATACCAATCAGAGCTTTGTCCTCGCCAACTCGCAGACCCAGTCGGCGATTCGTGATTCCGACCCGGCCGAGGTGATGACGCGCTTGACCTTGCAGCAGACGATGCTGCAGGCGTCGCAGTTGGCGTTCAGCAAGATCGCGCAATTGGGATTGTTCAACAAAATGTGATTCAGGACAGGGACCGTGACGCTATAAGCGGTCCCTGACCCGTTCCTCTATACGATTCAGGACGTCCTGCTCTCGCCTGAGTTGACGCCCAACGGTTGAGAGCCATGCGTGTGAAATCAGCTCCTCTTGTCAGCATTGCCATCCCCGCGTACCACCCACGCTTTTTCCGCCTCGCCTTGCAAAGCGCGCTCGAGCAGACCTACGAGAACCTGGAGATTGTCATCTGCGACGACTGCCGCACCGATGGAATCGAGCAGATTGTCCAGGAAGTTGGAATGGGCTCCACTGTTCCGGTGCGTTACCTGCGCAACCCGACCCGGCTGGGGTTCCAGCAGAATCTGTTGCGCTGCCTTGAAGAGTCCCGGGGCGAGTTCATCAAGTTCCTGTGCGATGACGACCAGTTGCTGGCGTTCTGCGTCAGTCAACAGGCGGCCATCTTGCAGGAGCATGCGCAAGTATCGCTGGTGATCAACAAGCATCATTTAATCGATGCCGACAACTATGCCTTGCCGGTCCGCGTTGAAAATACGGGCATCACACAGTTCGATGCATTGTTCAACGGCAACGACATGCTGGCGTATTTTGAGAAGACCACCCGTAATATTCTCGGTGGCTTGAGTGGCGCATTGATGCGTCGCACAGATGTCGACGCCTTGCTGCCAGCGTTGGCGCGGCCCGGCGAAGGCTTCGAGGCTGTCCTCGATTTTGCCTTGTTCATCTGCCTGTTGCGCCGGGGCCATCTGGTCCAGCTTTATGCCGAGGGAAGCGGCCAGCGGTTGCACCCCGAGCGTCTCGAACGTCAGCACAAGATGGTTGAGGCGGCCACGGTAGAGCTGACCTGGCTCAAGGAAATGCTGGCCCAACGCAGTGGCGAGCCGGCGCCAGCCAGTGGCTGGGTGCGTTACCAGTCGCTGGGGCAGCCCAAGGAACCAGGGGCGCCCGAGTGGGAAGAAATCAACGTCTATTCGGTCATCGCGACTCGCCAGGGCGTCATCGGTTCGCAAGTCGGCACGGACATCGAAAGCTACGCAGACCTCTATGCGCAGTGGCTGACATGTCGACGTTTCAGTCCATTGCGCAAGCAAGTCCTGTCCCGGCAGATTGCCCGCTGGACCTATCGGCCGATGATCGTTCCCGTCATCATCGATGAGCAGGATGATCCTTATGCGCTGGGTATTACCCTGCAGAGTATCGCTGCCCAAGCCTACGCCTGCGAATCGGTGCTGTTGTTGTCCAATGGGCGCCAGGCCGTGGATAACCATGTCCTGCGCCTTGGCCTGCAAGCGGACTGGGCGCAGCAGCTCAATGGGTTGTTGCCTCAACTGGACGGCGCCGACTGGTTCTACCTGCTGCGTGCCGGCGATCGCTTGACGGAGTCTGCGCTGTTGATCATGGCCGATCGGATTGTCAGCTCGCCGGCTGCTGCCTGTCTCTACAGCGATGAAGGTGCGCTGTTGGATGACAAGTCGGTGGAGCCGATCTTCAAACCCGACTTCAATCTCGACCTGATGCGCGGTTATCCCTATGTCGGTCGGACATTGGCTTTCGAGCGTGCCCGATTCCTGGCCTCCGGTGGATTCGATCCGAGCCTGGGCGAGCTGGCGCCCCATGATTTGATCTGGCGACTGGTGGAAACGGATGGGCCGCAGGTCATTGGGCATATTCCGGAAATCCAAGTCGAATCGACGTTTTCGTTTGCCCGATGGCTATCGTTGCCTGAAGTCATCGAGCAAAACGCCCAGTTGATCGGCGCTCATCTACAGCGTATCGGCGTGCCTCACCGGCTTCACCAAGGACCGCTCCTGGCGTTGGTCCCGCGCATCGAATACCTGTTCGCCGAGCGCCCCCTGGTGTCGATCGTCATCAGCGTCAAGGATGACCTGGGCGCGCTGGAGCGTTGCGTCAACAGCCTGATCAGCACGACCGCATACCCGCATTACGAAATCATCATTGTCGATAACGCCAGTGAAAACGCCGAGCTGCAGCATTGGCTGCGGGCCATGGCCGAGCTGGGCAGTGAAAAGTTGAGAATATTCCTGCACCCGGAAAGCAGCAGCGAAGCGGTGATCCGCAACTTCGCCGCGCAGCATGCCCGCGGCGAATACCTGTTGTTGCTCAACCCCAATTGCATCTTGCTGGAAGCCGCCTGGCTGGATGAGTTGCTCAATCATGGACAACGTCCCGAGGTCGGTATCGTGGGGCCTCGCACACTCAACCAGCAAGGCCGGGTCATCGACGCCGGCATGATCATGGGGCTGGGTGGGTTGGCGGGCAGGGCCTTCGTCAACGAATCGGTTACGTCTGGCGGCTACATGCAACGCTTGCAGACGGTACAGAACTGGAGCGCCGTCAGCGATCACTGTTTGTTGGTGCGCAAGCAGGTTCTGGAGGAGGTCGGTGGGTTCGATGAGTCGATCACGACACAGCGTATCAACGCTCTGGAATTATGCCAGCAGGTCGGAAAAAACGGTTACCTGATCGTCACCACGCCTTACAGTGATGTCGTGCTGGTGTCCGGCGTGGAAGCCAGTCGCGATCCTTCGTGGAAGCAGCGGCTGGAGCTCGAACAAGAGGCGTTCTATCAGCGCTGGTTGCCCAGGATCGCCAACGATCCTGCCTACAACCGTAACCTGACCCTGATCGGCAAAAGCTTCTGCCTCGAGCCCGGACCACGCACCGGCTGGAATCCATTGATCACCCGCAACGTCCCTTCGATCCTGGGGCTGGCGGTCAATACCTCGGCGGTGGGGCATTACCGCGTCAGCCAACCGTTATTCGAACTGGAAGCGGCTGGGCGAGTCGTGGGACGTGTTGCCTACGATACGCCCTCGATCATCGACATCGAGCGCCAGTCACCGGATGTGATCATCCTTCAGGGTCGCTACAACGTGGGTAAGTTCAAGGACATCACTCAAGTCAAGACTTACTCCAACGCCATGCGCATCTACGAATTGGATGACTACATCGCCAGGGTCCCGGAAAAAAACGAACACCGCCGCAATATGCCGGACAATCTCGAGGACTTGCTACGCCAAGGGATCGGCCTGTGTGATCGGGTGGTAGTGTCCACTCATCCGTTGGCGGATGCCTTGTCGAGCATGCACCACGATATCCGCGTGGTACCGAACATGCTGGCTGCCGGCCTGTGGAACCAGCTCAGAAGCCAGCGTGCTACCTCCAGCAAGCCGCGTATTGGCTGGGGCGGCGGCACCAGCCACCGTGGCGACCTGGAGCTGATCGCCGATGTCGTTCGGGAATTGGCCGACGAAGTCGAATGGGTGTTCTTTGGCATGTGCCCCGATTTGCTCAAGCCTTATATCCATGAGTTTCATCCGGGCGTGAGCCTGGCGGCTTATCCGGCGAAGCTGGCCAGCTTGAACCTCGACCTGGCCTTGGCGCCGTTGGAGTTCCATATTTTCAACGACTGCAAGAGCAACCTTCGCCTGTTGGAATACGGTGCGTGCGGCTATCCGGTCATTTGTTCGGATACCGAGGCTTACCGGGGGCACCTGCCTTGTACCCGGGTCCTCACCAACAGCACCGAGGAATGGCTGGAGGCCATCCGTATGCACCTGGCGGATCCGATTGCCAGTTACCGGATGGGCGATGAATTACGTGAAGTGGTGCTGCGCGACTTTATCTTGCGCGGCGATAACCTGCAGTACTGGGCCAATGGTTGGCTACCGGATTGACGGGGTTGAATCCCGAACATCCCAGTGTCGCTGATGTGGCAACCCACTTGTTAAGGAATGAATATGCAAAGCAATGCCCCAACAGAATCGACTGCGCCGTTGAATGAACGGTTTACCCTGGTGCTGCTCGCTCATGACCAGTCGACTGCCCTGCGGCGGGCGTTGCGCCATTATCGCGATAGTTCGTTCGCGGTGCTGGTGATCGACTCATCGAGCCTGATCGACGCTGATATCATGGCCGCATTCCCCGATGTGCAATACCTGCACGCACCCGCGGCCACTGGTTTCGGCGATAAGGTTCGCCAGGCTGTCGAGCGCGTCGCCACGCCTTACCTGGCGATGGCCGATGCCGAGAGTTTTCTGTTGCCCCGGGCGCTTGAACAAGCGTTGAGTTTCCTGGAAGCGCACGCTGAATACAGTGCCTGTCAAGGCTACAGCCTGGCGTTCGAGGCCCATGCCGACCGTGTCGACTATTACCTGCTCGATCGCAAGGGTTGTGAAGATTATTTCAGCGCATCGGCCGAAGCCCGGCTGGCCGTTTATGCCGAGGATTGCCCATCGCTGGTGAGCGCCCTCACACGCACTGAAAGCCTGCGGCGTAGCTACGCTTCGTTGCCCGCCGGCTTTGATTCATGGTTGCAGGAGGCTGGCCATTGCTTTGGGTTGGTGACAGATGCAAAGGTCCGCCTGCTGGACATTCCTTATGGTGTACACGAGCGCAGGCGCGTGGCGAAGCCTCGGGTCCCGGTTGGCATGGCGCGTGATGCCGAGGACTTGCGAGCAGTCGCTGAACAGGACCGCATGGGCACGATGCTGGGCGGCGCCTTTGGCACGGATGCTTCGGCGCGGGAACATGCCCGGGCCATACTCAAGAAGCTGGCCGAACGTTCGGTGCCGCAGACAGGGAAACTGTTCGAGTCGACCTGGGATTCGCGGCGCGGCGAACCGGTTCGGCGTTTCGAGCCGACGCAATACGTTGAGTTGCCCTTTTATAACCAGGCTTTTTTCGACGTGCTCACTTCGCTGGAATTCCTGCTTCATGCGGCGCCAAGCGGGCAGGTGCAGTTGAAAGAGCTGGAAGCCGTCATGCTCAAGCAGAAGGAACTGTCTCGCCCCCAGCGCAACACCAGCGCCGAGCCGCTTGATGAACAGCTGGCGAGGGCTTTCCTGAGCTATGCGTTCAACCAGGATCTGGTGAAGCAACTGCTGGAGGTCATGCAGGCCAAAGGTGACAAGCGCTACGTGCAAATGCTCCAGGCCTGGGACCAACGGCTCAAGGCGGCGGCGTTTGAAAATACCGCGAGGTTGTTCGACCTCACGCGCTCCGGTCAATTGCTGCGCTGGCTCGAGGCGCGTGAACCGAACGCCAGTGAGGCCCGGAAAGTGTCCAAATACCTGGCCGCTCGCAACGGTGGCCCGACGTTTGGCATTTTGATCCTGGACCTGGACGCCGACATCTTCAAGATGCAGGCAACCTTCGACAGCGTGATCAATGGCTATTGCCGGGCGTTCAAAATTGTCGTGTTCACTACCGGTGAGCTGCCGAGCGAGACTACACCGCAGAACGTCCTGCACTTCGTCAAAGTCAACGAAAGCAATTACATCGACAAAATCAATCAGGTTGTCAGCCAGAGCGATTGCGATTGGATCGTCATGGCCGAGGCAGGCGATGAATTGACGCCCGGCGGGCTGTTCCGCGCGGGTGTGGAATTGCTGGCCGCGCCGCAATGCCAGGCCGTGGCAATGGACGAGGTCCAGCGCCAGCCTGACGGGACCCTGGCCGATGTCTTCCGGCCAGGGTTCAACCTTGACTTGCTGCAAAGCGCTCCGGCGTTGATGGCCCGTCATTGGCTGGTACGCCGGGAGACATTGGTGAAACTCGGCGGTTATTCGCGCGAATTCAAGAACGCTATGGAGTTCGACCTGCTGCTGCGTCTTATCGAGCAGGAAGGCCTGGAGGGGCTTGCCCATCTGGATGAGCCGCTGCTGATTTGCCAGGCACCTCCAGTGGAAGACAACGCCGATGAACGCAAGACATTGCTGCGTCATCTGGCGGTTCGTGGCTATCAGGCCGATGTGAGCGCTGTCGTGCCGGGCACGCATAAAATCGACTACCGCTTTGCCGAGCGCCCCATGGTGTCGATCATTGTCCACGGTGCCTGCGACCTGACGACCCGACAACGCTGCCTGCTCAGCGTCCTGCAGCGCACGCGATATCAGCGCTACGAGGTATTGTTCTGCGCCGCCGCGGCAGACAATGCTGTCTTGCGTACCTGGCTCCAGGGGCAGGGGCACCAGGCAAGTCGTGTTCGCTTGTTGGATATCGAACCAGGCATGGCGACGGGCTCATTGATCAATACTGCCAGCCAGGAGGCCAAGGGCGACTATCTGGTGACGCTGGCGGCAGACGGTGAAGTGCTCAACGTCAACTGGATCGAATCGTTGCTCAACCAGGCCTTGCGTCCGGAAGTCGGCGTGGTCGGCGCCAAGCTGGTCGAGCGCGACGGACGTATCACCCAGGCGGGCCTGATTCTGGGCTTGAACGACGAAGTCGGCTCGGCGTTCGTGGGCGAGCCGAAGACTGCCAGAGGCTACATGAACAGGTTGGTTGTCGAGCAGAACTGTTCGGCGGTGTCGTTTGCTTGTCTGATGATTTCCAAGCAACTGTTCGAAGCGGCTGACGGCATAGACAGCGGTTTGTTCGACGATGCCTTGGGTGATGTGGACCTGTGCCTCAGGGTCGGCCAGGCCGGTTACCTGACGGTCTGGACGCCGCATGTGCAGGTTATCCAGTCCGGCGTGCTGGCGAGTACGCCACAGACGCGTGCGGCGCTGCGTGAGAAGTGGTCCGGGGTGTTCGCTCAGGATCGGTTCTATAACGCTAACCTGGCGCTGCAAGGCGCTGGTTTCGCCCTGGGGCCGGTGCGCAACGTACCCTGGACCGACTTGCTGGCATAACCCCGCCTTCCGAGGCGAACCATCGACGCTGGCAGGTAAAACCTGCCGGCGCTCTCGCCCCATTGCACCGCCATCCTCAAGATTTCTGTCTAGTACCCAATACCGTCGCGGGAAATGACACAGCTTGGTTTGTCATGAAAAAATGCCCCTTCAGGACAAAACAGCGTGACGTATAGGTCATAAAGTGCATCTTCACTGTATTGTATTCCCCGGAGTGGAGGCCTGTTCGTTCGCCTGATAAGGCATCCGCCCTTGGAAATCAACCATTTTTGAAGCGCCCCTGAGCTTTCGGGGGTGAACCTAGTCGCAGTTCATGATCGGGAAGCCATGATGATTGGCATAAAAAGCATAGCGAGTTATGTGCCGACCGCTGGTGTGGATAACTACGCTCAGGGTGCCAAATTCGAGAAGGATGAAGAGTTCATCCTTGGCAAGATCGGTTCGGCGTTCCTGCCGCGCAAAGACGCTGACCAGGAAACCTCGGACCTGTGTGTCGAAGCAGTGAATGCATTGTTCGCCAACAACCCGCAGCTTTCGCGCGAATCCATCGACGCGTTGATCGTTGTCACCCAGAACGGTGATGAAGAAGGGTTGCCGCACACGGCCGCCATCGTGCAGGACAAGCTCGGGTTGCCGACCCATGTGGCGGCATTCGATATATCGCTGGGCTGCTCGGGTTATGTATACGGCATTTATGCCCTGAAAGGCTTCATGGAGGCCGCAGGGTTGAAGAACGGGTTGCTGGTAACCGCCGACCCGTATTCGAAAATCGTCGACCCTGAAGACCGCAACACCACCATGCTGTTCGGCGATGCCGCCACGGCTACCTGGATGGCCGAGGGCGCCAACTGGCAATTGGGCAAGGCCAAGTTCGGCACCGATGGTTCCGGCGCGCCACACCTGAAGGTCAGCGACGGGGTGTTTTTCATGAACGGTCGCCAGGTGTTCAATTTTGCCTTGCTGAAAGTACCGGCTCATTTGCACGAACTGCTGGACGAATCCTCATTGCAAGCCAGCGACATCGACGCATTCTGTATCCACCAGGGCAGTGCGGCGATTGTCGATGCCGTGGCAAGGCGTTTCGAGGGGGAGCCTGAGAAATTCATCAAGGACATGGTCGAGACCGGCAATACCGTGTCCTCGAGCATTCCGCTGCTGCTGGAAAAGCATGTTCTGGATGCTGACTGGAAGCGCGTGGCGATCAGCGGTTTCGGTGTGGGCCTGTCGTGGGGCTCGGCGATTCTGTATCGCGATTGATCGAACCACGTTCTTCCAATAGCGCTTCAGGTTGACCTGCGGCGCTTTTTTTTGCCCGCGACATTGTTCTGCGGTTTATTGACGCCATTTTTCGGGCCTTCCCCCATGGCTAAGCCCTTGTTTCACAAGGGGTGGCAGTCTGCTAGCAAATTTTTTGAAAAAAGCCCTCAAGCAAGTTCCCAATCCGACGATAACTATTACGAAGGTTCTCTAGGCCACACCCGGCGGTTGCCAGGGCCGGAAGCCGCAGTACCCAACCAACGAGGAATTCGTCATGGCTTTAACAGTAAACACTAACGTCACATCGTTGAACGTTCAGAAGAACCTGAACAAGGCTTCCGATGCTCTGTCCACTTCGATGACCCGCCTGTCTTCCGGCCTGAAAATCAACAGCGCCAAAGATGACGCCGCCGGCCTGCAGATCGCTACCCGTATGACCTCGCAAATCCGCGGTCAGAACATGGCGATCAAAAACGCCAACGACGGTATCTCCATGGCGCAGACCGCTGAAGGCGCGATGCAGGAGCAGACCAACATTCTGCAACGTATGCGTGAACTGGCCATCCAGTCTCGTAACGACAGCAACAGCGCAGATGACCGTATTGCTCTGAACAAAGAGTTCTCGCAGATGAGCGACGAACTGACCCGTATCGCCAACAGCACCAACCTGAACGGCAAGAACCTGATGGACGGCACCGCGAGCACCATGACCTTCCAGGTCGGTGCTGAAAACGGTTCTGACAACCAGATCACCCTGACTCTGAGCGCCAGCTTCGACGCCGCAACCCTGGGTGTTGACTCGGCAATCACCATCGTTGGTTCCGACAGCGCTGCTTCGGAAACCAACTTCTCGGCCGCCATGGATGCAATCACCAGCGCGATCGACACCATCAACAGTGCTCGTGCCGACCTCGGTGCTGCCCAGAACCGTCTGAACAGCACCATCTCCAACCTGCAGAACATCAACGAAAACGCCAGTGCTGCACTGGGTCGCGTACAAGATACCGACTTCGCTGCTGAAACTGCACAACTGACCAAGCAGCAGACTCTGCAGCAAGCGTCTACCTCGGTTCTGGCCCAGGCCAACCAACTGCCATCCGCTGTACTGAAGCTGCTTCAGTAATAGCTGGATGAGTTTTAGCGGGGGAGTGCGCTTGCGTGCTCTCTCGCTTTTTCCGTTCAAGAGGTGATGGACATGGATATGAGCGTGAAGCTGAACTTGTCTTATCCAGCGGCGAAGCCGGCACCTACAGTGGCCGACAAGCCCGTGGAGAAGCCTCAAGCCGACGTTGCTACCTTGACCCCGGTCAAGGAAACTCCCAAGGATGCTGCCGCCGAGCAGGACAAACTCAAGAAGGCCGTTCAGGAAATCGAGAAGTTCGTCCAGTCGGTCAAGCGCAACCTGGAGTTTTCTATTGACGAGCCTTCAGGCAAAGTAGTGGTCAAAGTGATTGCCAGTGGTTCCGGTGAAGTGATTCGCCAGATCCCGAACGAAGAAGTTCTGAAGCTGGCCAATAGTTTGAATGATGCAAACAGCTTGTTGTTCAGCGCCGAAGCCTGACAGCCAGCACGAATTTTGTTGTTATGTTCTTTTGGGCGTTGTAAAGGTCAAAAGGCCGGCGACACACTGAAGGGAGTCCCACATGGCAAGTCCAATTCTACCTGGCTTGGGTCTAGGCTCTGGCCTTGATACTACTGCGATCGTCAAGGTACTGGTCGATTCCGACAAGGCCGCCAAGCAAGGTCAGATCACCCGAGCGACGACGAAGACTAACGACAGTATCTCCGGGGTCGGAACCCTGAAGTCGTTGCTGGCGGCGTTCAAGACCGCCATGAAGGACTTGTCCAGCACCACGACCCCGCAATTCTCGGGTTTTGCTGCAACATCCTCGACCCCCGCTGTTCTGACGGCAACCGCCAGTAACTCAGCGGTGGGCGGTACCTATGCAATCAAGGTCGACAACATCGCAACGGCTTCCAAGGTCACCTCGGCGGCCTTCGCCGGTGGCACTAGCAGTGCCATCCCGAGCGGCACGTTGACCATCAAGCAGAACGGTGTCGACTACAACCTCAACGTGGCGTCCGGTGCGACCCTGCAATCGGTTCGTGACGCAATCAATGCCGACACTTCGCTCAAGGCTGCGGGTTTCAGTGCCAACATCATCACCGACTCTTTCGGTTCGCGCCTGGTGCTGGGTTCAAGCACGACCGGCGCCGGTTCCGACATCTCGGTGAGCGGTATTGCGGGGCTGGAGATCGATGGAACGAACGTCGTGGGTGCTGGTGGGGCTGCGCTGACGGCCACTTCGGCGGGCGCCATCGGTGCCCTGGCCCAGGATGCCAAGTTCTCCGTCGACGGCATGGCGCTGACCAGCAAGAGCAATACGGTAAGCACGGCGATTTCCGGGTTGACCTTGAATTTGCTCAGTGGCGGACCGACCGCCAGTTCAACCGTCACCGTGGCGCCGAACAACGACGGCCTGAAAGCTTCGATCCAGAAATTCGTCGATGCCTATAACGCGATCGCCAATAGCGTCACCGCACTGACCAAGCCGTCGCTCGACGATGATGGGAAGTTGACGGTGTCGGCAAAGTTGACCGGTGACGCGTTGCCTCGCGCGCTGCTGGCATCGATTCGAACGCCTTTGTCTGAAACCGGCGCTGGCGACAAGCTGACGTCGCTGGCCCAATTGGGTATTACCACCGATCAGAAGACAGGTGCGTTGAACTTCGATACCACCAAGTTCAACGCGGCGATGAACGACAAGAAGCTCAGCGGTGAAGTCCAGACGTTGTTTACGGGCACCAATGGCCTGCTGGAACGCATGGGCAAGGCGATCGAACCCTACAGCCAGACGGGTGGTATCCTCGATCAACGGAGCACGACGCTGACCAGGACACAGACCCGCCTGAAGAACGATCAGGAGGCCCTGGATCGCCGGGTCGTGACCCTGACCGCCACGCTGACCAAAAAGTACAACGACATGGACGCCTTGGTCGGCAAGTTGAAGGCTACTGCTAACAATATCACCTCGATGTTTGAAGCAATGGCGGCGCAACAGAAAAACAGCTGATTTTCGACGGATACAAAAAGCCCGGCAACGTTTTGACAACGTTCCGGGCTTTCGGCTTTTCGACCTAAAGTTTTTTGACGCAGCGTCGATACGCTGTTTATACGAACCGAAGTTTTTTTGATGAGGTAGAACATGAATCCGATGTTAGCCCTTCGCCAATACCAGAAGATTGGCGCCCAGGCGCAAACCTCCGAAGCAAGTCCCCATCGTCTTGTGCAAATGCTCATGGAAGGCGGGCTGGATCGTATCGCCCAGGCCAAGGGCGCGATGGAGCGCAAGGATATTGCAAACAGAGGCATCCTGATCAGCAAGGCCATCGGCATTGTCGGTGGTTTGCGTGAAGGCCTGGACCTGGAAAACCAGGCCGAGTCGGTCGCCGAATTGGATGCTCTCTACGCTTACATGATGAAACGTCTGGCCGAAGCCAACATCAAGGCCGATCCGAAGATCCTCGACGAAGTCGCCGATCTGCTTCGCACGGTCAAGGAAGGCTGGGACGCCATTGCCGCACCTGGTCCGCAATTTTAAGGAGTGCTCTCATGAGTCTTGTCCTGCAGCGAATCGAACACACCCGTGATGCCCTGGTCGATGCCTTGGCTGAGCGCAATTGGGAGGCCATCGGACAATTGGACCTGGCCTGCCGTTCCTGCATGGAAGACGTCCTGAGCGAGTCCGAGGTGGATGAGGCGGCGTTGCGTAATAATCTTGAGGAGTTACTGGGGGTGTACCGGCAATTGCTGGAGGCGGCCACAGGAGAGCGTCAGGCGATCGTCGACGAGATGCAACAGATCCATCAAGCACAGAACGCCGCAAAGGTTTACCATCTGTTCGGTTAATGCTCAGTTAATCCGAGCCCGTTGCGCCATAAATTTGACTGTGCACGGTTTTTTGACTTAACTAGTATCTGTTTACAGATTTAAGGCGTCTACAGGCATGACAAGTCTGCAAGCGTCTAGCTTGCCCCCTAATTTCGGGCATTGGGTTGACTAGGGAAGTTGCTATTGCATGTGGCGTGAAACCAAAATTCTCCTGATCGATGACGATAGCGTCCGCCGCCGCGACCTGGCGGTGATCCTGAATTTTCTTGGCGAAGAAAATTTACCCTGCGGAAGCCATGATTGGCAGCAGGCTGTCGGCTCATTGTCGTCCAGTCGTGAAGTCATCTGTGTCCTTATCGGGACCGTAAATGCTCCCGCAACGCTTTTGGGCTTGCTAAAGACACTCTCAACCTGGGATGAGTTCCTTCCGGTTTTGTTAATGGGCGAAAATTCTTCCCTTGACTTGCCTGAAGACCAGCGTCGCCGGGTACTTTCCACGCTCGAAATGCCGCCCAGCTACAGCAAGCTGCTCGATTCGCTGCACCGCGCTCAGGTTTATCGCGAGATGTACGATCAGGCTCGCGAGCGCGGCAGGCATCGCGAACCCAACCTGTTCCGCAGCCTCGTCGGCACCAGCCGGGCGATCCAGCACGTGCGCCAGATGATGCAGCAGGTCGCCGATACCGACGCCAGCGTGCTGATCCTGGGCGAGTCGGGCACCGGCAAGGAAGTGGTCGCGCGCAACCTGCATTACCACTCCAAGCGCCGCGAAGCGCCGTTCGTGCCGGTCAACTGTGGCGCGATCCCGGCCGAGTTGCTGGAAAGCGAACTGTTTGGCCATGAGAAAGGCGCCTTCACCGGCGCGATCACCAGCCGCGCCGGGCGTTTCGAACTGGCCAACGGCGGTACGCTGTTTCTCGACGAGATCGGCGACATGCCGCTGCCGATGCAGGTCAAGCTCTTGCGGGTCCTGCAGGAGCGCACCTTCGAGCGCGTGGGCAGCAACAAGACCCAGAGCGTCGATGTGCGGATCATTGCCGCTACGCACAAGAATCTCGAGAGCATGATCGAGGTCGGCAGTTTCCGCGAAGACCTCTATTACCGCCTCAATGTTTTCCCGATCGAAATGGCACCGCTGCGTGAACGCGTCGAAGACATTCCGTTGCTGATGAACGAACTGATCTCGCGCATGGAGCACGAAAAGCGCGGTTCGATCCGATTCAACTCGGCGGCGATCATGTCCCTGTGTCGCCATGGTTGGCCGGGCAACGTCCGCGAACTGGCCAACCTGGTGGAGCGCATGGCGATCATGCACCCGTACGGGGTGATCGGCGTGAATGAGTTGCCAAAGAAATTCCGCTACGTCGACGACGAAGACGAGCAAATGGTCGACAGCCTGCGCAGCGACTTGGAGGAGCGGGTGGCGATCAACGGTCACACGCCGGACTTTACCGCCAATGCCTTGTTGCCGCCCGAAGGCCTGGATCTCAAGGATTACCTGGGAGGCCTTGAACAAGGGCTGATCCAGCAGGCGCTGGACGATGCCAACGGCATCGTGGCCCGCGCGGCAGAACGCCTGCGCATCCGTCGTACCACCCTGGTGGAGAAGATGCGCAAGTACGGCATGAGCCGTCGCGAAGGAGATGAACAGGCGGATGATTGACGCCTGTTTTCCAACCGCCTGATTTTCAGGCGGTTTTTTTTCGGCACGGGTATTGCTATAGCCCTCGCAACGTTCCGTTTAACTGACGGTCAGCCAAGCGAGAGAGCACGATGACCCAAGCCGCCCAGATGTCTCCTGTCCTTGAACCGGGACACATGCCGTCCGCCGAACAGGCAAGCCGGCTTGGACTTGAGCAGGCATTTTCGCTGTTCAGCCAGATGTCCAGCCAACTGACGGATTCCTACAGCCTGCTCGAAGCACGGGTCACCGAGCTCAAGGGCGAGTTGGCCGTGGTCAGCGCCCAGCGCATGCAGGAGCTGGCGGAAAAGGAACGCCTGGCCAATCGTCTGCAAAATCTCCTCGACCTGTTGCCCGGTGGCGTGATCGTCATCGACGCCCACGGCCGTGTGCGAGAAGCCAACCCGGCGGCCTGTGAGTTGCTCGGCCTACCCTTGGAAGGCGAGCTTTGGCGGCACGTCATCGCCCGTTGCTTTGCGCCCCGGGACGACGACGGCCATGAAGTGTCCCTCAAGGACGGTCGGCGCCTGTCCATCTCGACGCGCTCGCTGGACGCCGAGCCTGGGCAGTTGGTGTTGCTCAATGACTTGACTGAAACCCGTCATCTGCAAGATCAGTTGGCTCGCCACGAGCGCCTGTCTTCCCTGGGGCGGATGGTGGCCTCGCTGGCCCACCAGATTCGTACGCCGCTGTCCGCCGCGCTGCTCTATGCCAGTCACCTGACCGAGCAGCAATTGCCGATGGAAACCCAGCAACGCTTCGCCGGACGCTTGAAAGAGCGCCTGCACGAACTGGAGCACCAAGTGCGCGACATGCTGGTGTTCGCGCGCGGCGAGCTGCCGTTGACCGACCGCGTCACCCCCAAGGCCTTGTTGCAATCGCTGCAGGCCGCGGCGTCGCCCCATGTGCAAGAGCTGCCGATCCGCTGGCAGTGCGATAGCCATGTCGGTGAAGTGTTGTGCAACCGCGACACACTGGTGGGCGCGGTGTTGAACCTCATCGAAAATGCGATCCAGGCCAGCGGCGGCGACGTCCGGCTGAAAGTGCACTTGTACACACGCGACAACACCTTGCGCTTGTCTGTCAGCGACAACGGTAGCGGTATCGAGCCGGCCGTGCTGGCGCGCCTGGGCGAGCCGTTCTTTACCACCAAGACCACCGGCACGGGCCTGGGGCTGACCGTGGTCAAGGCCGTGGCCCGTGCTCATCAGGGAGAATTGCAGTTGCGCTCGCGGCTGGGCCGTGGCACCTGTGCGACGGTGTGCTTGCCGCTGTTTTCCAATGCGCCAGGGGTGGAGTGAAAGCAATGGCGATCAAGGTGTTGCTGGTTGAGGATGACCGGGCCCTGCGCGAGGCGCTGGCCGATACCCTGGCGCTGGCCGGGCACGATTACGCCGCCGTCGGTTCGGCGGAGGAAGCGCTGCTGGCGGTGGACCGGGAAGCGTTCAGCCTGGTGGTCAGTGACGTCAACATGCCGGGCATGGACGGCCATCAATTGCTCGGCCTGTTACGTGCCCGTCAGCCGCAACTGCCCGTCTTGCTGATGACCGCTCACGGTGCCGTCGAGCGAGCGGTGGACGCCATGCGCCAGGGCGCGGCGGATTACCTGGTCAAGCCGTTCGAACCAAAAGCGCTGCTGGACCTGGTCGCGCGCCATGCCTTGGGCAGTCTCGCGGTCGAGGGCGAAGGCCCGGTGGCCATCGAGCCGGCCAGTGCGCAACTGCTGGAATTGGCCGCACGGGTCGCTCGCAGTGATTCAACCGTATTGATTTCCGGCGAGTCCGGTACGGGCAAGGAAGTGCTGGCCCGCTACATCCATCAACAATCCCGGCGTGCCGGGGAGCCGTTCATTGCCATTAATTGCGCGGCGATTCCCGACAACATGCTCGAGGCGACACTGTTCGGCCACGAAAAGGGTTCCTTCACCGGCGCCATCGCGGCCCAGGCCGGCAAGTTCGAGCAGGCCGACGGTGGCACGATCCTGCTCGATGAAATTTCCGAAATGCCGTTGGGCCTGCAAGCCAAGCTGCTGCGGGTATTGCAGGAGCGGGAAGTGGAGCGGGTGGGGGCGCGCAAGCCCATCAACCTGGACATTCGCGTGGTGGCGACGACCAACCGCGACCTGGCCGGCGAAGTGGCGGCGGGGCGTTTCCGTGAAGACCTCTATTACCGTTTGTCGGTATTCCCGCTGGCCTGGCGTCCGTTGCGTGAGCGTACCGCCGATATCCTGCCGCTGGCCGAGCGCCTGCTGAACAAACACGTCAATAAAATGAAGCACGCGGCGGCCCGGCTTTCAGCCGAGGCCCGGGCCTGTCTGGTTGCCTATCCGTGGCCGGGCAATGTCCGAGAGCTGGATAACGCCATTCAGCGGGCCTTGATCCTGCAACAGGGCGGTTTGATCCAGCCGGAGGATTTCTGTCTGGCCGGTCCGGTGGCCTGCGCGCCATTGCCCGCATTAGCACCGGCACCGACCGCAACCCCTATGCCACCGATGGATGTCGAAGGCGATTCGGTCGGCGCCTTGGGCGATGACCTGCGGCGTCGCGAGTTCCAGATGATCATCGACACCCTGCGCGCCGAACGCGGACGTCGCAAGGAGGCCGCCGAACGCCTGGGGATCAGTCCGCGCACGCTGCGCTACAAACTGGCGCAAATGCGTGACGCTGGCATGGATGTCGAGGCTTATCTGTTCGCCAGTTGAACAAGCACCGAAACCCCTGTGGGAGCGAGCTTGCTCGCGATAGCGGTGGGTCAGTCAAGGTGAGGTAGGAGGTAGTGGGTTATCGCGAGCAAGCTCGCTCCCACAATGGGATTGCGCGCGCATTTGTTTTCTATCGCCATGGAGCTGGCACCCTTGTTGCTAATACCTGAATACCCGCTGAGTAAGTGTCAAAAAAATGCGGGCCGCCAGAGAGAGTAGACCATGAGCCAAGGTATTGAATTTAATCGGTTGATGTTGGACATGCGGGCCATGCAAATGGACGCCATGGCCCAGCCTAAATCGGTCGCGGTCCCCCAGGTGGGTGGCAGCAGCTTTTCCGACATGCTCGGTCAGGCCGTCAATAAAGTGAACGATACCCAGCAGGCGTCGAACCAGTTGGCCAGTGCTTTCGAGATTGGCAAAAGTGGCGTCGACCTGACGGACGTAATGATCTCCTCGCAGAAAGCCAGTGTCTCGTTTCAGGCGCTGACCCAGGTTCGCAACAAACTGGTTCAAGCCTACCAAGACATCATGCAGATGCCGGTTTAAGGAAATTATTGAGTCATGGCAGAAGCAGCCGTTGATAACGTTCCAGCCAAGGCCACTCCGGTAGACGGCAAACCGCCGTTGTTCGGCCTGTCCTTCCTGGAAAATCTCTCCGAGATGACCATGCTGCGTCAGGTTGGCCTGTTGGTCGGCCTGGCTGCCAGCGTGGCGATTGGTTTTGCCGTGGTGCTGTGGTCCCAGCAACCGGACTACCGTCCGCTGTATGGCAGTCTGGCCGGCATGGACGCCAAGCAAGTCATGGAGACCCTGGCTTCCGCCGACATTCCTTATACCGTCGAACCCAATTCCGGCGCCTTGCTGGTCAAGGCCGATGATGTCGCTCGTGCGCGCCTCAAGCTCGCCGCGGCCGGCGTGACCCCGACCGATGGCAACATCGGTTTCGAGATCCTCGACAAGGACCAGGGCCTGGGCACCAGCCAGTTCATGGAAGCGACCCGTTATCGCCGCGGCCTGGAAGGCGAGCTGGCACGCACCATCTCCAGCCTGAACAACGTCAAGGGGGCCCGTGTGCACCTGGCGATTCCGAAAAGCTCGGTGTTCGTGCGCGACGAGCGCAAGCCCAGCGCCTCGGTATTGGTCGAGCTGTATTCGGGCCGTTCCCTGGAGCCAGGGCAGGTGGTGGCCATCGTCAATCTGGTGGCGACCAGCGTACCCGAACTGAGCAAATCGCAAATCACCGTGGTCGACCAGAAGGGCAACCTGCTGTCAGACCAGGCGGAAAACTCCGAATTGACCATGGCCGGCAAGCAATTCGATTACAGCCGTCGCATGGAAGGCATGCTGACCCAGCGGGTGCACAACATTCTGCAACCGATCCTGGGTAACGATCGCTATAAAGCCGAAGTGTCGGCCGATGTCGACTTCAGCGCCGTCGAGTCCACTTCCGAGCAGTTCAACCCGGACCAGCCGGCGTTGCGCAGCGAGCAGTCGGTAAATGAACAACGCACCGCCAGCAATGGCCCGCAAGGCGTCCCGGGTGCCTTGAGCAACCAGCCGCCGTCGCCGGCCAGCGCGCCGCAAACCACCGGTGGCGCCACGGCGGCCGCTGGTATGGTGCAGCCGGGCCAGCCGCTGATCGATGCCAATGGCCAGCAGATCATGGACCCGGCCACCGGCCAGCCGATGCTGGCGCCGTACCCGGCCGACAAGCGTCAGCAGTCGACCAAGAACTTCGAGCTCGACCGTTCCATCAGCCACACCAAGCAACAGCAGGGCCGTTTGAATCGCTTGTCGGTCGCGGTGGTGGTGGACGATCAGGTCAAGGTCAACCCGGCCAACGGCGAAACCAGCCGTGCGCCATGGAGCGCCGACGAATTGGCACGCTTTACTCGCCTGGTACAGGACGCCGTTGGTTTCGACGCCAGCCGAGGCGACAGCGTCAGCGTGATCAACGTGCCGTTCTCCCTGGAGCGCGGTGAAGTGATCGCCGATATTCCATTTTATTCGCAACCCTGGTTCTGGGATGTGGTCAAGCAAGTACTGGGTGTGCTGTTCATCCTGATACTGGTGTTCGGCGTACTGCGTCCGGTGCTCAATAACATCACCAATGGCGGCAGGAACAAGCAGTTGGCCGGCTTGGGTGATGTGGAACTGGGCGGCATGGGCGGCCTGGATGGCGAATTGGCCAATGATCGCGTCAGCCTCGGCGGGCCGCAGAGCATTCTGCTGCCAAGCCCGAGCGAAGGCTATGACGCTCAGTTGAACGCTATCAAGAGTCTGGTGGCAGAAGACCCGGGTCGTGTGGCCCAGGTCGTGAAAGAGTGGATTAACGCAGATGAGTGATAATCGAGCCGCTGTTGCCAAATTGTCCCGGGTCGACAAAGCCGCGATCCTGCTGCTGTCCCTGGGCTCGACCGACGCCGCCCAAGTGCTGCGCCACATGGGGCCCAAGGAGGTCCAGCGCGTGGGCGTGGCCATGGCGCAGATGGGCAACGTGCACCGTGAGCAGGTCGAGCAGGTGATGAGCGAGTTCGTCGACATCGTCGGCGATCAAACCAGCCTGGGCGTGGGTTCCGACGACTACGTGCGCAAGATGCTCACCCAGGCGCTGGGCGAGGACAAGGCCAACGGTCTCATCGACCGGATCCTGCTGGGTGGCAATACCAGCGGCCTGGACAGCCTCAAGTGGATGGAGCCGCGGGCGGTTGCCGACGTGATCCGTTACGAGCACCCGCAGATCCAGGCGATCGTGGTGGCTTACCTCGACCCGGACCAGGCCGGCGAAGTGCTGGGCAATTTCGACCACAAGGTGCGCCTGGACATCATCCTGCGCGTGTCTTCGCTCAATACCGTGCAGCCGGCGGCCCTGAAAGAATTGAACCAGATTCTCGAGAAGCAGTTCTCGGGCAACTCCAATGCCTCGCGCACCACCCTGGGTGGTATCAAGCGTGCGGCGGACATCATGAACTTCCTCGACAGTTCGATCGAAGGTCAGTTGATGGACTCGATCCGCGAATTCGACGAAGACCTGTCCGGTCAGATCGAAGACCTCATGTTCGTGTTCAACAACCTGTCCGATGTCGACGATCGTGGCATCCAGGCTCTGTTGCGCGAAGTCTCGTCCGACGTGCTGGTACTGGCCCTCAAGGGCTCGGACGAAGGCGTCAAGGAAAAAATCTTCAAGAATATGTCCAAACGGGCGGCCGAACTGTTGCGCGACGATCTCGAGGCCAAGGGCCCGGTGCGCGTCAGCGATGTGGAAACCGCGCAGAAGGAAATCCTCACCATCGCCCGCCGCATGGCCGAAGCCGGGGAGATCGTTCTCGGTGGCAAGGGCGGCGAAGAGATGATCTAAGGTCGTTATGTCTGCCAAGAGTGATGAAGCCCCCAGCGACCTGATCCGCGCCCGGGACGTCGGTGGTTTCGACGTCTGGTCGCTGCCCAGCTTCGACCCCCACGTGCCCGAGCCTGAGCCGGCGCCGGTGGAAGAGCTGCCGGAAATGGAGGAGGTGCCGCTGGAAGAAGTCCAGCCACTGACCCTCGAGGAAGTCGAGAGCATCCGCCAGGAAGCCTATAACGAAGGCTTTGCGGTGGGTGAAAAGGAGGGCTTTCACAGCACCACGCTCAAGGTCCGCCAGGAAGCCGATGTGGCGCTGACGGCCAAGCTCCGTGCGTTGGAATCGCTGATGCTCAACCTGTTCGACCCCATCGCCGAGCAGGACACCCAGATCGAGAAATCCCTGGTGGGCCTGGTGCAACATATCGCCAAACAAGTGATCCAGCGCGAACTGGCCATCGATTCGAGCCAGATCGAACACGTCATGCGTGAAGCGCTCAAGTTGTTGCCGTTGGGCGTGGGTAACGTGCGGCTGTACATCAATCCCCAGGACTTCGAACTGGTCAAGGCCCTGCGCGAGCGCCATGAAGAAACCTGGCGTATCGTCGAGGACGCGGCGTTGCTGCCGGGCGGTTGTCGGGTGGAAACCGAACACAGCCGCATCGATGCCACCGTTGAAACCCGTATCAGCCAGATCATGGCCAAGTTGTTCGACCAACTGCACGAACAGGCCCTGCACCCGGCCGCAGCCGACCTGAGCCTGGAGTTGCCGGACGATCCCCTGATCAGTGCCGATGCCGCGCCGGTCGATGTGGAGCTGGAGATGCCTGAATTGGACGCTTCTGTATTGGACAGCCGCGATGCGCCTTGAGCGAACCAGCTTCGGCAAGCGCCTGGGCAGCTACGCCGAGGCCAGTGAGCTGGCCGGCCAACCGATCCTGGAAGGTCGCCTGCTGCGCATGGTCGGCCTGACCCTTGAAGCCGAGGGCCTGCGTGCCGCCATGGGTAGTCGCTGCATGGTGATCAACGACGACAGCTACCACCCGGTACAGGTCGAAGCCGAAGTCATGGGCTTCTCCGGCAGCAAGGTCTTCTTGATGCCGGTGGGCAGCGTCGCCGGCATCGCACCCGGCGCGCGCGTCGTGCCCCTGGCCGACAATGGTCGCCTGCCCATGGGCATGAGCATGCTCGGGCGCGTGCTGGACGGGGCCGGGCGCGCCCTGGACGGCAAGGGCGGCATGAAGGCCGAGGATTGGGTGCCGATGGACGGCCCGACGATCAACCCCCTCAAGCGTGACCCCATCAGCGTGCCGCTGGACGTGGGTATTCGTTGCATCAACGGTTTATTGACGGTCGGCCGCGGCCAACGCCTGGGCCTGTTTGCCGGTACCGGGGTGGGCAAGAGTGTGCTGTTGGGCATGATGACCCGCTTCACCGAAGCCGACATCATCGTGGTGGGGCTGATCGGTGAACGGGGCCGTGAGGTCAAGGAATTCATCGAGCACATCCTCGGCGAGGAAGGGCTCAAGCGCTCGGTGGTGGTGGCTTCGCCTGCGGACGATGCGCCGTTGATGCGGCTGCGGGCTGCCATGTATTGCACACGCATCGCCGAGTATTTCCGCGACAAGGGCAAGAACGTCCTGTTGCTGATGGATTCGCTGACCCGTTTCGCCCAGGCCCAGCGGGAAATCGCCCTGGCCATCGGCGAACCGCCGGCTACCAAGGGCTATCCGCCTTCGGTGTTCGCCAAGTTGCCGAAACTGGTGGAGCGCGCCGGCAATGCGGAGAAGGGCGGCGGTTCGATCACCGCGTTCTATACCGTGCTGTCCGAAGGTGACGACCAGCAAGACCCTATCGCCGACTCGGCCCGGGGTGTGCTCGACGGTCACATCGTGCTGTCCAGGCGCCTGGCCGAAGAAGGTCACTACCCGGCCATCGACATCGAGGCGTCCATCAGCCGGGTCATGCCGTCGGTGATCAGTGCCGAACACATGAAACGGGCCCAGCAGTTCAAGCAGTACTGGTCGCGCTACCAGCAGAGCCGTGACCTGATCAGCGTCGGTGCCTATGTGCCCGGCGGTGACCGCGAGACCGACACCGCCATCAGTCTTTACCCGGCCATGGCCGTCTACCTGCGCCAAAGCTTGAACGACAACATCGGCATGGGCGCCAGCGAGGCGCACTTGCAGACTATTTTCGCGCCGGTCTCAGGCACGTAACCGGCCATGGCCACGAGTCGTGCGGCGCGCCTGGCACCCGTAGTGGACATGGCGGAAAAGGCCGAGAAGACCGCCGTCCAGCGACTGGCGTATTTCCAGGGGCAAGTGGCCGTCGCCGAGAGCAAACTGGCAGACTTGGAGAACTTTCGACTCGAATACCAAGAGCAGTGGATTGCCCGAGGCAGCCACGGGGTCTCCGGGCAATGGTTGCTGGGTTACCAGGGGTTCCTGGCGCAGCTGGGCACCGCCATCGATCAGCAGCGCCAGAGCCTGGTCTGGCACCAGAACAACCTGGAGAAGGCTCGCCAGAGCTGGCAAGAGGCGTTTGCCCGAGTCGAAGGGTTGCGCAAACTGGTGCAGCGTTATATCGATGAGGCGCGACAGTTGGAAGACAAACGCGAACAGAAACTGCTCGATGAATTGTCCCAGCGTCTGCCGCGGCAGAACCCCTACTGATGCGAAATGAGGATTTTGTCGGATGAACGAGGCAAAACCTTGCTCAGAGCTGTACCAGATGCTACACCTTGTACACGTATGTCCATGACAAGGAAGCCGATCATGTCAGTCGTTACCGAAGTATCCCCCGATGGGCATAAGCTGACGATTTCGATCAAAGGTCGATTCGATTTCGGGCGGCATCAGGAGTTTCGCGAGTCCTATGAGCGGCTCGATACGAAACCCGAGTCCATCGTGGTGGATTTGAAAGAAGCCACTTATCTCGACAGTTCCGCCTTGGGCATGCTCCTGCTGTTGCGCGATCATGCCGGCGGCGACGAGTCGGATATCCGGGTCGTCAACAGCAGCTCCGACGTCAAGAAAATCCTCGCGATCTCCAATTTCGACAAGCTGTTCGACATCAGTTGATCGCCATGCAATCGTCGTCGGAGCCACTGACGGTCTTGATTGCCGAAGACAGTGCCGCTGATCGACTGCTGTTGTCGACCATTGTCCGCCGCCAGGGTCACCACGTGCTCACCGCGGCCAATGGCGCCGAAGCGGTCGACGCCTACCTGGAACAGCGTCCGCACTTGGTCCTGATGGACGCGATGATGCCAGTGATGGACGGCTTCGAAGCCGCACAGAGAATCAAGCAACTGGCTGGGGACCAATTGGTCCCGATCATTTTCCTCACTTCGCTGACGGAGAGCGAAGCCCTGGCCCGTTGCCTGGAAGCGGGCGGCGATGACTTCCTGGCCAAGCCCTACAACCAAGTAATCCTGGCGGCCAAGATCAAGGCCATGGACCGCTTGCGCCGCTTGCAGGCCACGGTAGTGGAGCAGCGCGACCAGATCGCCCGGCACCATGACTATCTACTCAACGAACAACGGGTCGCCAAGGCCGTCTTCGACAAGATCGCCCACTCCGGCTGCCTGAGTGCACCCAACATCCGCTACCTGCAATCGCCCTATGCCTTGTTCAATGGCGACTTGCTGCTGGCGGCGTTCAACCCGGCCGGCGACATGCACATCCTGCTGGGGGACTTCACCGGGCACGGTTTGCCGGCGGCGGTCGGTGCGATGCCGCTGGCGGAAGTGTTCTACGGGATGACGGCCAAGGGCTACGGCCTGGCGCAGATCCTGCGGGAGATGAATGCCAAGCTCAAGCGCATCCTGCCAGTGGACATGTTCTGTTGCGCAACGCTGTTGTGCCTCAGTTTCCAGCGTTGCACGGTGGAGATCTGGAACGGTGGCATGCCCGATGGTTACCTGCATGACAGCCTCAGTGGCGAGCGTACGCCTTTGCCGGCGCGGCACTTGCCGTTGGGCGTGCTCGCGCCGCACCTGTTCGATGACCGCACCGAGGTGCATTCGATGTCGCTGGGGGATCGGGTGTTCCTGCTGTCCGATGGCGTAATCGAGACCAGTGACCGCGATGACCGGCCGTTTGGCGTGGAGCGGTTGCAGCAGGTATTTTCGGCCAGCCGTGAACCTGACCGTCTTTTTGAGGACATTCAGCAGGCCCTGCGGGATTTTCGCGGTGAGGCCCGTGACGACTTCAGCATGGTCGAGGTGCGACTGGTCGCACCGACGCAACTCAATCCGCCACCACCGGTCTATTCCGATAGCGGGCAGTCCAGCCCACTGGACTGGTCGGTGAGCTTCGAATTCCGGGCGCAGACGCTCAAGCGCTTCAACCCGATGCCCTACCTGTTGCAGTTGCTGCTTGAGGTCCATGGGCTCAGGGCGCAGAGTGGTGCCCTTTATAGCGTGATGTCTGAGCTCTACTCCAATGCCCTGGATCACGGGGTGCTGGGGCTCGACTCGAGCCTCAAGCGCGATGCGGCGGGTTTTGCTCGCTACTACAGCGAGCGCAATACGCGCCTGGATGAACTGAGCGACGGTTACGTGCGGGTGCACTTGCACGTTTCGCCAAACGGCGAGGGTGGTCGCCTGGCCATCGAGGTCGAAGACAGCGGCGAGGGTTTCGATGTCGCCCAAGTGCTGGCACGGCCCGTGGACAGTGATCGGTTGTCGGGACGCGGCGTGAGCCTGGTACGCCAGTTGAGCCATCAGGCCAGTTGGGCAGACGATGGTCGTAGTGCGCGCGTGGAGTTTTTCTGGGAGGCTCTGGCATAATTGGCGCCATTCTTGATCAGGGAGCGAACAAGTGAACGAGATTCATCTGGACCGTGACGTGCTCAGCACGTTGAAAGAAGTCATGGAGGAGGGGTATCTGGAGTTGCTGGATACGTTTCTCAATGATTCCGAGGCTCGCCTGCGCGTGCTGCATGAAGCACGGGACGCTGAAAAATTGAGCGCCACCGCCCACAGCTTCAAAGGCAGCAGCAGCAACATGGGCGCCATTCGCCTCGCCCAGTTGTGCGGCGAGTTGGAACAGCGTGCCAAGCAGCCGTCATTGGGCGGTATCGAGAACCTGGTCAACGAAATCGACAGCGAGTTCGCCCATGTCCGCAAGCTTTGCCGGGAAGAGCGTGAAGGCTTCCACTGCTGAGATTTGACGGCCGGGCAAACGTTGGCCCGTGCCTTGCATTGCCTAGTCTCGACTGTGCAAATGATTCCAGTGCAGCGGAGACCTTTTTATGCCCGTTACCCCCAATTCACTGCTTCAGGCCTCTGTCCAGGCCAAGCCCAAGGTCGCCGTCAATTCACCGGCAGCGGCCCCGGACCTCGGGGATAGAGCCTCCAGCTTCGCTCAAGTCTTCGCCAAGCAGGCCCCTGCCAAAGCCGCGGCGGCCCCGGAGCCGGTGGTGAAATCGGCGCGCGACAAGGCCACCGATGACACCGTCAAAAAAGACACCGGCAACGAAAGTCCTGCCGCCCCGGAGCCGGCGGTTGCCGATAGCGGCAAACCCTTGCCCGCGGACAAACCAGCCAGCACCGACGACAAGGCTGCCAGCGATACCAGCGCCGACTCGGCTGAAACGCCCGTGGCGGATGCGGCACCGGTCGATCCAAGCCTTGACCCTGGTGTGCTGCCGGAGATGACGGTGCCGGTCGCGACAGCCCCGGTGGAACCTGCCCCCGTGGCGGTCACGACTGAGGCCCAGGTCGCCACCGCAGTCGCGGCGCCCGTTGTTCCATTGGCCGCCCCGGCCCAGCCTGCGGTCCCGGTCGTCGATCCAACCTTCGACCCACAAGCCGACCCTCTCGACGCATTGCCCGCCTTGCGCTTGGCGATGGAGCAGGGCGGTCATGTTTCCGCTACCAGCCAGGCGCAGCCCAAGAGCGCTGCCCCAGTGTCGCTCGACGGTGAGCCGACGTCGGCGCAGACCTTTGCCGCCGGTATGGACAGCATGCTCAGCGTGCAAGCCGATCAGAACAGTACCGAGTCCGGTAGCCAGGGGGGCGACAAGGCCTTCGGCGGTTTGATCAGCGAGGGTCTCAAGGACTTGGGCGCCGCGTCCAGCGACACCCGCGTGGATGATTTCGCCAACCGCCTGGCCGCACTGACCCAGGCCGCTACGCCCAAAACCGCCAACGCGGTGCCGGTCAACCAACCTATCGCGATGAATCAGAGCGGTTGGACCGAAGAGGTGGTCAACCGGGTGATGTACCTGTCCAGCGTCAATCTCAAGGCGGCCGACATCCAATTGCAGCCCGCTGAGCTCGGACGCCTGGATATCCGGGTGAACATGGTCCCGGACCAGCAGACCCAGGTCACGTTCATGAGCGCCCACTCCGGCGTTCGTGAAGCCCTCGAAGGCCAGTTGCATCGCTTGCGGGACAGTTTTAGCCAGCAGGGCATGGGCCAGGTCGACGTCAGCGTGTCGGATCAATCCCGGGGTTCGCAGAACCAGGAGCAGCAAGCCCAGCAGCAGGCTCGGGCCGGGCGCACGACGTCATCTGGCGGGCGGGTGGATTCAGCGGATGAAGTTGGCCCCGCCGGCATCGCTGAAGTGGCCGCCAGCACGACCAGTGTCATTGGCACCAGCGCGGTCGACTACTACGCCTGATCCAACGATGCTCTCCCCTGTGGGAGCGAGCTTGCTCGCGATAGCGGATTGTCAGTCACTTTTGCAGGGACTGGTTCATCGCTATCGCGAGCAAGCTCGCTCCCACATTGGTTTTTATGGGGACTGAAGATCCTATCTGCCTGTCATCCCGGGTACTGACACTTCTGGCATAACACTTGCTCCTGCCTTGCCGTGCAACAGTGAAAACCCCGATTAGTGACGGATTATTGGCATGGCGAAGAGTGAAGCAGCAGCTGTAAAAGACCCTGCAACCAAAGGCAAACTCAAGCTGATCATCATGATCGTGGTGGGTTTGCTCCTGGCGATCGGCGTGTCCGTAGGGGCGACCTGGTATTTCATGCACAGCGCTCAGAGCAAGCCGGCAGTGGCGGTCGAGGCTGCGCCGGTGGGCAAGCAGCCGGCGATTTTCGAACCGATGGCGCCCGCCTTCGTGGCCAACTACACCGTGAACGGTCGTCAACGCTACATGCAGGTCAGCATTACTTTGCAAGGTCGCAACCAGGCGGACCTGGAAGCGCTGCGGGTACACATGCCGCTGATCCGCAATAACCTGGTGATGCTTTTTTCCGGACAGAATTTCGACACCCTGGCCACGCCCGTTGGCCAGGAAATGCTGCGTCAGAAAGCCACGGCCAGCGTGCAGGAAGTGGCTCAGAAAGAGCTTGGCAAAGTGGTGATCGAACAGTTGCTCTTCACTAACTTCGTATTGCAGTAGGAACACGACATGGCCGTGCAGGACCTGCTGTCCCAGGACGAAATCGATGCGCTGTTGCATGGTGTCGACGACGGTCTGGTACAGACCGAGAACGCTGCTGAACCGGGCAGCGTCAAAAGCTATGACCTGACCAGCCAGGATCGCATCGTTCGCGGACGCATGCCGACCCTGGAAATGATCAACGAGCGTTTCGCCCGTTACACCCGCATCAGCATGTTCAACATGCTGCGCCGCTCGGCCGACGTGGCTGTCGGTGGCGTGCAGGTGATGAAGTTCGGCGAGTACGTGCATTCGCTGTACGTGCCCACCAGCCTCAACCTGGTGAAGATCAAGCCGTTGCGCGGCACCGCGTTGTTCATCCTCGACGCCAAGCTGGTGTTCAAGCTGGTGGACAACTTCTTTGGTGGCGACGGTCGTCACGCCAAGATCGAGGGGCGTGAATTCACCCCCACCGAGCTGCGGGTGGTGCGCATGGTGCTGGAACAGGCCTTCATCGATTTGAAGGAAGCCTGGCAGGCGATCATGGAAGTGAACTTCGAGTACATCAACTCGGAAGTGAACCCGGCCATGGCCAACATCGTCGGGCCGAGCGAGGCCATCGTGGTCTCGACCTTCCACATCGAACTCGATGGTGGTGGCGGCGACCTGCACGTGACCATGCCGTATTCGATGATCGAGCCGGTGCGCGAAATGCTCGACGCCGGTTTCCAGTCGGACCTCGACGACCAGGACGAACGCTGGATCAACGCCTTGCGCCAGGACGTGCTCGACGTCGATGTACCGATCGGCGCGACGGTCGCCCGGCGCCAACTGCGTCTGCGGGACATCCTGCACATGCAGCCGGGGGACATCATCCCCGTCGAGATGCCGGAAGATATGATCATGCGCGCCAATGGCGTGCCGGCCTTCAAGGTCAAGATGGGCTCTCACAAAGGCAACCTGGCGTTGCAGGTGATCGAGCCGATCGAACGCCGCTGAGCGCTGTCAGCTTCTTAAGCTTGTAACGGATTTTACGTTTTTTACTGATTTTTGCCCGCCGAGGACAAATGATGGCTAACGATATGAACACCCAGGATGACCAGGCGCTGGCCGACGAATGGGCCGCGGCCCTGGAAGAAACCGGCGACGCCGGGCAAGCTGACATCGATGCCTTGCTGGCCGCCGATAGCGGTAATCACGGGTCCAACCGCCTGCCGATGGAAGAGTTTGGCAGCGTGCCCAAGAGCAACGAGCCGGTCACGCTGGATGGGCCGAACCTGGATGTGATCCTCGACATCCCGGTGTCGATCTCCATGGAAGTGGGCAGCACCGATATCAACATCCGCAACCTGCTGCAGCTCAACCAGGGCTCGGTGATCGAGCTGGACCGTCTGGCCGGCGAGCCGCTCGATGTGTTGGTCAACGGCACTTTGATCGCCCATGGCGAAGTGGTGGTGGTCAACGAGAAGTTCGGCATTCGCCTGACGGACGTGATCAGTCCGAGCGAACGCATCAAGAAGCTGCGCTGAGTGAAAGGTTTCTTCGCTGCAGCGTCGATGCTGCCATTGAGCGTGCTGGCGGCCGAACCGGTTGCCACGGCGGCCGTTGCGCCGGCGGCAGGCAGCGGGGTCGCCGGGCAACTGGCGCAACTGGTGCTCGGCTTGCTGTTGGTGCTGGGCTTGATCTTCTTTCTCGCCTGGTTGTTGCGCCGCGTGCAACAAGCGGGACCGACCGGCAAGGGCCAGGTCATCGACATCGTCGGTTCGCGCGCGCTCGGGCCACGCGACCGGCTGGTGCTGGTGCAGGTCGGCAACGAGCAGATCCTGCTGGGCCTGAGCCCGGGCACTATCACCGCCTTGCACGTCCTCAAGGAGCCGGTGCAGGTACCCTCCACCGAGCCGGCAAGCCCCGAATTTGCCCAGCGCCTCATGGAGCTGCTGGGGAAAGACCAGAAGGATAAAAAGTAATGCCGTTGCGCATTCTGTTGGCATTGGCCCTGATGCTGGCCGCACCGTTGGCGTTCGCCGCCGATCCGCTGTCGATCCCGGCGATCACCCTGGGGACCAACGCCGAAGGGGCCCAGGAGTATTCGGTCAGCCTGCAGATCCTGCTGATCATGACGGCGCTGAGTTTCATTCCGGCGTTCGTCATGCTGATGACCAGTTTCACCCGGATCATCATTGTCTTTTCGATCCTGCGCCAGGCCCTGGGCCTGCAACAGACTCCCTCGAACCAGATCCTCACCGGCATGGCGCTGTTCCTGACCCTGTTCATCATGGCGCCCGTGTTCGATCGGGTGAATCAGGATGCGCTGCAACCCTACCTGGCAGAAAAAATCACGGCTCAAGATGCCGTGGCCAAGGCCCAGGTGCCGATCAAGGATTTCATGCTGGCCCAGACCCGCAGCAGTGACCTGGAGCTGTTCATGCGTCTGTCCAAGCGCACCGACATCCCCAGTGCCGACCAGGCACCGCTGACCATCCTGGTGCCGGCGTTCGTGACATCCGAGCTGAAAACCGCGTTCCAGATCGGTTTCATGATTTTCATCCCGTTCCTGATCATTGACCTGGTGGTCGCCAGCGTGCTGATGGCCATGGGTATGATGATGCTCTCGCCGCTGATCATTTCCCTGCCGTTCAAGATCATGCTGTTTGTGCTGGTGGACGGCTGGGCGTTGATCATCGGTACGCTGGCGGGCAGTTTCGGCGGTGTTTAGGCCTTTTGTGCGGGTAGGACGATATGACGCCTGAAGTAGCGGTAGACCTGTTCCGTGAAGCGCTCTGGCTGACGACCATGATGGTTGCCATCCTGGTGATCCCCAGCCTGTTGGTGGGGTTGCTGGTGGCGATGTTCCAGGCCGCGACCCAGATCAACGAACAGACCTTGAGCTTCCTGCCGCGCCTGCTGGTGATGCTGGTGACGTTGATCGTCGCCGGCCCCTGGATGGTACAAACCTTCATGGAATACATCCTGCAGCTGTACGGCAGTATTCCGCAGTTGATCGGCTGACCCCATGTCGATGCTCGAGCTGACGGACACCCAGATCAGTTCCTGGGTGGCATCGTTCGTCCTGCCACTGTTTCGCGTCACTGCGGTGCTGATGAGCATGCCGGTCTTCGGCACGACCCTGGTGCCCCGTCGCGTACGCTTGTATTTCGCCCTGGCGATCACGGTGGTCATCGCGCCCGGGCTACCACCGATGCCGCCGGTCAATGCCCTGGACCTCAGCGCACTGATGCTGGTGGCCGAGCAAATTCTCATCGGCGCCTTGATGGGATTCTCGTTGCAGCTGTTCTTCCAGGCATTCGTGGTGGCCGGGCAAATCATCTCGATCCAGATGGGCATGGCCTTCGCGTCTATGGTCGACCCCACCAATGGCGTGACGACGGCGGTGATCGGTCAGTTCCTGACGATGCTGGTGACCCTGTTGTTCCTCGCCATGAATGGGCATCTGGTGGTGTTTGAGGTGTTGACCGAGAGCTTTACCACCATGCCGGTGGGCAGTGCGCTCCTGGTCAATCACTTCTGGGAAATCGCCGGCAAGCTCGGCTGGGTCCTGGGTGCAGCGATGGTGCTGGTGTTGCCGGCGATCACCGCGCTGCTGGTGGTCAACATCGCGTTTGGCGTGATGACCCGCGCGGCGCCGCAATTGAATATTTTCTCCATTGGCTTCCCGCTCACCCTCGTGCTGGGCATGGTGATTTTCTGGGTCAGCCTGGGGGATATCCTCAATCAGTATCAGCCGCTGGCCACCCAGGCCTTGCAGCTTTTACGCGACATGGCACAGGCACGTTGAACCATGGCCGAGAGCGAGAGTGGTCAGGACAAGACAGAAGACCCCACGGAAAAACGCCTGCGCGAGTCCCGGGAAAAAGGCGAGACCGCTCGCTCCAAGGAGCTCAACACGCTGGCGATCATGCTGGCCGGGGCGGGCGGGTTGCTGATTTATGGCGGCGGGTTGGCCCTGGACCTGCTGGAAATCATGCGCCTGAATTTCTCCCTGCCCCGCGAGGTGCTGCTGTCTCCGGGGGCCATGTCCCAGTATCTGCTGCACTCGGGCAAGATCGCGATCCTGGCGGTGCAGCCAGTCTTGATCTGCTTGCTGCTGGCCGCTTTCATCGGCCCGATTTCCCTGGGCGGCTGGTTGTTCGCCGCCGGGAGCCTGGCTCCCAAGTTCAGCCGGATGAATCCGGCCGCCGGTCTCAAGCGCATGTTTTCCACCACGGCGCTGATGGAGTTGCTCAAGGCGTTTGGGAAATTCCTGCTGGTCCTGTTCGTCGCGCTGACGGTGTTGCAGGCCGACATCGACGATCTGCTGCGCATTGCCCACGAGCCGCTGGAGCAGGCGATTATCCACAGCGTGCAGTTGGTGGGCTGGAGCACGTTGTGGATGGCTTGCGGCCTGATCCTCATCGCCGCCATCGACGTGCCGATCCAGCTGTATCAGAGCAAGCAGAAGCTGATGATGACCAAGCAGGAGGTGCGCGACGAGCACAAGGATGCGGAGGGCAAGCCGGAGGTCAAGCAGCGCATCCGCCAATTGCAGCGCGAGGTCTCCCAGCGGCGGATGATGGCGGCCATCCCCGATGCCGATGTGGTCATCACCAACCCGACTCACTACGCCGTCGCCCTCAAGTACGACCCCGAAAAAGGCAACGCTCCCGTGTTGCTGGCCAAGGGCAGCGACTTCCTGGCGCTGAAGATCCGTGAGATCGCCGTGGCCAATGAGGTGATGCTGCTCGAGTCCCCGGCGCTGGCGCGATCGATCTACTACTCCACCGAACTCGATCAGGAAATCCCTGGAGGCCTGTACCTGGCCGTGGCCCAGGTATTGGCCTACGTCTATCAGATCCGCCAGCACCGCGCGGGCAAGGGCAAGCGCCCAGAGCCGCTCAAGGACCTGCCGATCCCGCCGGATTTGCGTCGCGATTCCTGACAGCGCCCGGTACTCCTGTACCTGTCAGTCCTGACAGTAGACAGCCATTCTCTCTGCCCATGTAATGCGCCTGTGGCTCACTCAACCCAGGGGTATGACATGACAACGCGCGAATACAAGAATCTTGGAGGCATGGAGCTGAACTTCGTGCTAGGGGTGGCCGAGGCCAATCCTGGCGACCGGGCCATCGCTTGTGCGTTCACCTTTGACCTGGCGCTCGATTTTGCGCGCTTCAAGGAAGCGGCAAACAAGTATGTGCCGAATTACCTGGAAAATGAGATCAATGCCATTCGACCCGAACTGGACGGGCTGGCCTACCACCTCTCCTACGATTACTTCGCCGATCAGGCGGGCAAGATCGTAAATAACGCGGCGCTGTTCCATGTCTTCACCGGTCCTGACAGCTATTTTGACGGGTGGTCGAGTGGTGTCATGGAGCGGCGTTATCACAAACCGATTTTCCAGATCCTTGACGGTAAATTGAGGCTGGCCGCGCGTACGGATTTTCGCTGGGAAGACCCCAAGCGGCTCATCACGATCGCGGATCTTCCTATCATTCAGTTCCAATGGGCGCTGAATGTGATGGAGGGCCACGATGTGAACGTTCCTGGACAGCCTGGGGCGGACATCAAGGCGCCGACTTCGATGGTGGTGTTCATGTACGCCAGCGAAGACCTGGTTGAAGTCGATGGGCAGCAAATGTACAGGGGGACGCGTTACGTCAGGGGCTGGGAACTGGATTTCGGCCCGATCGCACCGCAGCAGATACTGACAGCTCAGTGACCGACCGGTGCGTTGAAACCAGCTGAATGCATGCTGTTGCGAATGTTGGCAGCAAGTTGGAAGGCTTCTTGCAATACCCCGCCTGCGCCCCCTCCGGGCGTCAAAAGTTTGCTTCACAGGAACGGGGAAAATCGGTGGATCGCTCACAGTTACTCAGCACCGCGCGCAGCAATGTCGTAGACCTCAGCCGGGGTAATCTGGGCGTGCCGCTGTTGCTGCTGGTCATGCTCGCCATGATGATGCTGCCGGTGCCGCCGTTCCTGCTGGACGTGTTCTTCACGTTCAACATCGCGCTGTCGATCGTGGTGCTGCTGGTGTGCGTCTACGCCCTGCGGCCGCTGGATTTCGCCGTCTTCCCGACCATCCTGCTGGTGGCCACGCTGTTGCGCCTGGCGCTGAACGTGGCGTCCACCCGCGTGGTGATGCTCCACGGCCAGGACGGGCACGCCGCCGCCGGTAAGGTGATCCAGGCCTTCGGTGAGGTGGTGATTGGCGGTAACTATGTGGTCGGTATCGTGGTTTTCGCCATCTTGATGATCATCAACTTCGTCGTGGTGACCAAGGGCGCCGGGCGGATTTCCGAGGTGAGCGCGCGCTTCACCCTCGACGCGATGCCCGGCAAGCAGATGGCGATCGACGCCGACCTCAACGCCGGCCTGATCGACCAGAGCCAGGCCAAGCTGCGTCGCCTGGAAGTGGCCCAGGAAGCCGAGTTCTACGGTTCCATGGACGGTGCCAGCAAATTCGTGCGCGGTGACGCCATTGCCGGCCTGTTGATTCTGTTCATCAACCTGATCGGCGGCATGGCTGTCGGCATTTTCCAGCACAACATGTCGTTTGGCGACGCCGGCAGGGTTTACGCGTTGTTGACCATTGGTGACGGTTTGGTGGCGCAATTGCCATCACTGTTATTATCCACAGCGGCCGCGATCATGGTGACCCGTGCTTCGGGCTCCGAAGACATGGGCAAGCAGATCGGCCGGCAGATGTTCGCTTCGCCCAAGGCCCTGGCCGTCGCGGCCGGTCTGATGGCGGTGATGGGCCTGGTGCCGGGGATGCCGCACATTTCCTTCCTGACTATGGCCGCCGCCGCCGCGGGTGGTGCCTACCTGTTCTGGAAGAAGCAGAACGTGCAGAAAGTCCAGGCCCTGCAAGAGGTCAAGCGCCAGCAGGAACTGCTGCCGTCGCCGGCCCGCGCCATGGAAACCAAGGAGCTGGGCTGGGATGACGTGACCCCGATCGACATGATTGGCCTGGAGGTTGGCTATCGCTTGATTCCCTTGGTCGACCGTAACCAGGGTGGTCAGTTGCTGGCGCGGATCAAGGGCGTGCGCAAGAAGCTCTCCCAGGACCTGGGCTTCCTGATGCCTACTGTGCATATTCGCGATAACCTCGACCTGGCGCCGAGCGCCTATCGCCTGACCTTGATGGGGGTGATCCTGGCCGAAGCCGAGATCTACCCCGACCGTGAATTGGCAATCAACCCGGGCCAGGTCTATGGCAGCCTCAACGGCATCACCGCCAAGGATCCGGCTTTCGGCCTGGAAGCGGTGTGGATCGAAATCAGCCAGCGGGCCCAGGCCCAGTCCCTCGGTTATACCGTGGTGGATGCCAGTACCGTGGTGGCGACTCATTTGAACCAGATCCTGTACAAGCACTCCAGCGAGCTGATCGGCCACGAAGAAGTCCAGCAACTCCTGCAAGTGCTGGCCAAAGGCTCGCCGAAACTGGCTGAAGAGCTGGTGCCGGGCGTGGTTTCGTTGTCGCAGTTGCTCAAGGTGCTGCAGGCGCTACTGGCCGAACAAGTGCCCGTGCGCGACATACGCAGTATCGCCGAGGCCATCGCCAACAACGCCTCCAAGAGTCAAGATACCGCCGCCTTGGTGGCTGCGGTTCGGGTCGGCGTGTCCCGCGCAATCGTCCAAAGCATTGTAGGCACTGAGTCTGAGCTGCCTGTGATCACCTTGGAGCCAAGGTTGGAACAGATATTGCTCAATAGTCTGCAGAAGGCAGGACAAGGCTCGGAAGAGGGTGTTCTGCTGGAGCCAAGCATGGCCGAGAAGCTGCAGCGTTCGTTGATCGAAGCAGCCCAGCGGCAGGAGATGCAAGGCCAACCGGTGATCCTGCTGGTGGCCGGTCCGATTCGCGCGATGCTCTCGCGATTCGGTCGCCTCGCGGTCCCGGGGCTGCATGTGCTGGCGTACCAGGAAATACCGGACAACAAGCAAGTGACCATCGTTGCGACAGTAGGGCCCAACGGCTGAGGTAGTGGTTTATGCAAGTGAAGCGTTTTTTCGCCGCCGACATGCGTCAGGCCATGAAACTGGTTCGTGACGAGCTGGGCGCTGAAGCAGCCATCATTGGCAACCGTCGTATCGCCGGCGGTGTCGAGCTGACGGCGGCCCTGGATTACAAACTGTCTGCGCTGGCCCCGCGGGTTCCGAACATGGAACTCGAAGACGAGCTGCGCAAGACCCAATCGCGCATCGCCAGCGCCCAGGCCGAACTGAGCCTGCGCAGCAGCGAAGGCGAGGGTGCCGCGGGCACCAATCGTCAATTGTTCGCCGGCCAGCCGCTGACCGCGGGCCTGCCGTTGACCGCTGCCGAGCCGCTGATCGAGCAGGCCCAGGCCGAACCGCGTCGTCCTGAGCCGGCACCCGCCGCGCCTGCCCGCGGGCTCGACCCGCGCGCCCTGGACTCGATGCGCTTCGAACTCAACAGCCTGCGCGAACTGATGGAAGTCCAACTCGGCTCCCTGGCCTGGAATCAGCTGCAAGGCAGCCGTCCGGCCCAGGCCAACCTGTGGCGTCGCCTGCAACGCATCGGCTTGTCCGGCCCGTTGTCCCGGGACCTGCTGGCGCTGATCAATGGTATCGAAGAGCCTCGCCAGGCCTGGCGCATGTTGCTGGCGCACCTGGCGCGGATGATCGCCACGCCGGAAGTCGAGCCGCTGGAGGAGGGCGGGGTGATTGCCATGGTCGGTCCTGCCGGCATGGGCAAGACCACCACCCTGGCCAAGCTCGCCGCCCGTTATGTACTCAAGTACGGCGCCCAGAGCATCGCGCTGGTGAGCATGGACAGTTTCCGCATCGGTGCCCAGGAACAACTCAAGACCCTGGGCCGGATCCTCAATGTGTCGGTGACCCATGTGGATCCGGGCCAATCCCTGGCCCAGGCGCTCGAGCCGCTGCTGCGCAAGCGCGTCGTGCTGATCGATACCGCAGGCCTGCAAGCCAGCGATCCGGCCCTGCGCATGCAGCTCGAAAGCCTGGCCGGACGCGGTATCAAGTCAAAAAATTATCTCGTGTTGGCAACCACCAGCCAGAAACAGGTTCTAACCGCCGCATACCACAGCTACAAGCGCTGCGGACTGGCTGGCTGCATCCTGACTAAGCTGGACGAAACGGCAAGCCTGGGCGAGGTGTTGAGCCTGGCGATCGGTCATGAACTGCCGGTGGCCTACCTGACCGATGGGCCGCGGATCCCGGATGATTTGCATCTGCCGCGCCGTCATCAACTGGTCAGCCGTGCCGTGAGTGTGCAAATGCAGGAAGAACCCAGCGAAGAAGCCATGGCTGACATGTTCGCTGACATCTACCACAGCCCGACCAAACAGGTCGGCTGAGGTAATCATGAATATTTTTTGTACCTACATCGATGGTCTGCCATGCATTGTTCCTTATGCGAACGCGCAGCCAGTAATGTGGCCTCCGTCTAAGAAGACAAGGTAAAGAACGAACATGGGCAGCATGCATCCCGTACAGGTGATCGCGGTGACCGGCGGCAAAGGTGGCGTCGGGAAGACTAACGTGTCAGTGAACTTGTCCCTGGCTCTGGCAGAGCTTGGCCGACGGGTCATGCTGCTGGACGCCGACCTGGGCCTGGCGAACGTCGACGTGCTGCTGGGGCTTACCCCCAAACGCACCCTGGCGGACGTGATCGAGGGCCGTTGCGAACTGCGCGACGTGTTATTGCAGGGGCCGGGCGGGATTCGCATCGTGCCGGCTGCCTCCGGTACCCAGAGCATGGTTCACCTGACCCCGGCCCAGCATGCGGGTCTGATCCAGGCCTTCAGCGATATCGGCGACAACCTCGATGTGCTGGTGATCGACACTGCGGCCGGCATCGGCGACTCGGTCGTCAGTTTCGTCCGCGCCGCCCAGGAAGTGCTGCTGGTGGTCTGCGACGAACCGACGTCCATCACCGACGCCTACGCCCTGATCAAACTGCTGAACCGCGACTATGGCATGAACCGCTTCCGCGTCCTGGCCAATATGGCCCAGAGCCCGCAGGAAGGGCGCAACCTGTTCGCCAAGTTGACCAAGGTCACCGATCGTTTCCTGGACGTCGCCCTACAATACGTCGGCGCCGTGCCGTATGACGAAAGCGTACGCAAGGCTGTCCAGAAGCAACGTGCCGTTTATGAAGCTTTTCCACGTTCCAAATGCGCGCTGGCGTTCAAGGCGATCGCCCAGAAGGTCGATACCTGGCCACTGCCGGCCAACCCCCGCGGGCATCTGGAATTTTTCGTCGAGCGTCTTGTGCAACAAACAGCAGGGCCCGTGCTATGACAGCCAGCGGTTACAACCATCTCTACAAAAAATCGGCACGGGACGCCCAATACGAATTGATCGAGCGTTATGCGCCACTGGTCAAGCGTATTGCTTACCACTTGCTGGCGCGGTTGCCGGCCAGTGTCCAGGTGGAGGACTTGATCCAGGCCGGCATGATCGGCCTGCTTGAAGTGTCGAATAAATACGACGCCAGCAAAGGTGCCAGTTTCGAGACTTATGCCGGTATCCGCATTCGCGGGGCGATGCTCGATGAAGTCCGCAAGGGCGATTGGGCGCCGCGTTCGGTGCACCGCAATACCCGCATGGTCAGTGACGCGATTCGGGCAATTGAAGCGAAAACCGGGCGTGACGCTAAAGATCATGAAGTTGCGGCCGAACTCCAGTTGAGTCTCGACGATTATTACGGGATTTTGAACGATACCTTGGGCAGTCGCCTGTTCAGTTTCGACGACCTGTTGCAGGACGGCGAACACGAAGGGCTGCACGAGGATAACGCGAGTGCTCACATGGAGCCGTCGCGTGACCTGGAAGATGAACGTTTCCAGAGTGCGCTGGCGGATGCGATTGCCAATTTGCCGGAGCGTGAGCGGCTGGTCTTGGCGCTGTACTACGACGAAGAGCTGAACCTCAAGGAAATCGGTGAGGTCCTGGGGGTCAGCGAATCGCGGGTCAGCCAGTTACACAGCCAGTGCGCGGCCCGTTTGCGGGGGCGTTTGGGGGAGTGGCGAGCGCGTTGACAGGCAGTGTGGGGACACTGCGACGAGGCTGGCCTGGCAGGTGCTGCGCCAGTCTCCATCCGTTGTGCTCCAGACTGTTGTCGAGTGTTGTGCCGGATTGATTGAAATGGCGCGTCCAGGTGCTGGGCGCGTTTAAGACTGCTTGGAGGTCGAATTGGACAAGAACATGAAAATCCTCATCGTTGATGACTTCTCAACGATGCGGCGGATCATTAAAAACCTGTTGCGTGACCTTGGGTTCACCAACACGGCCGAAGCAGATGACGGGACCACTGCGCTCCCGATGTTGCACAGTGGCAACTTCGATTTTCTGGTCACCGACTGGAACATGCCGGGCATGACCGGTATCGACCTGCTGCGCCAAGTGCGTGCCGACGAAAAACTCAAGCATCTTCCGGTGCTGATGGTCACTGCCGAAGCCAAGCGCGAGCAGATCATCGAAGCGGCCCAGGCCGGTGTGAACGGCTATGTGGTCAAACCCTTCACGGCCCAGGCGTTGAAAGAGAAGATCGAAAAAATCTTCGAACGCATCGGTTAACGGCGCCACGGGGGAGCTATGGACAACGAATCTTCAATGGGCGATTTCGAATCGACCCTGAAAAAACATGCCCGCGAACTGGTCGACAGCCTTGAAAAAGGCCGCTTTGGCGATGCGGTTCAAATGATCCATGAGCTCAACCAGACCCGTGACCGCGGTCTGTATCAGGAAGTGGGCAAGCTCACGCGTGAACTGCACAGCGCGATTGTCAATTTCCAGATCGACCCGCACATGCCGCAGGCCGAGGAAGTCTCGCAGATCACCGACGCCACCGAGCGCCTGGGGTATGTGGTCAAGCTGACCGAAGCCGCGGCCAACCGCACCATGGACCTGGTGGAAAGCGCAACGCCGCTGGTCAATGGCCTGAGCGAAGACGCCCAGGCCTTGAGTACCGACTGGGGCCGGTTCATGCGTCGTGAAGTCGGTGCTGAAGAGTTTCGGGAGCTGGCCCGTCGGGTCGACGGTTTCCTGACGCGCAGCAGCACCGAGAACCGCGCCGTGGCAAGCAACCTCAACGACATTCTGCTGGCCCAGGACTATCAGGACCTGACCGGTCAGGTGATCAAGCGCGTGACCCAGTTGGTCACCGAAGTTGAAAGTAATCTGCTCAAACTGGTGTTGATGGCCAGCCAGGTCGACCGCTTTGCAGGTATCGAACACGACCGTGAAGCGATGCTCGCTGAAAAAGATCCACAAAAACATCTCTCTCAGGGTGAAGGTCCGCAAATTCATGCCGATAAAAGAGAAGACGTTATGTCCGGTCAGGACGATGTGGACGATTTGCTGTCCAGCCTTGGATTCTGAGTTTTAGCCCTGTTTTAGGAGCAGCCATTAATGAGCTTCGGCGCCGATGAAGAGATCCTTCAGGATTTCCTGGTTGAGGCCGGCGAGATTCTAGAGCAACTATCCGAACAACTGGTCGAGCTGGAAAGCCGACCTGATGATGCGGATCTGCTCAATGCAATTTTTCGCGGTTTCCACACTGTAAAAGGAGGCGCCGGCTTCCTCCAGCTCAACGAGCTGGTGGAGTGCTGTCACATTGCCGAGAACGTGTTCGACATCCTGCGCAAGGGTGAGCGTCGCGTTGACTCGGAGTTGATGGACGTGGTGCTCGAAGCGCTGGATGCGGTCAACAGCATGTTCAGCGAAGTGCGCGAGCGCTCGCCGATTACCCCTGCCACCCCTGAGTTGCTCGCCGCGCTGGCACGCCTGGCCGAGCCGCAATCGGCTGACGAAGCGGCGCCGGTTGCCGAAGCGGTGGTTGAAGAGCCGGTCGCCGCAGAATCGGGTGACATCACCGATAATGAATTCGAACAGCTGCTGGACTCCCTGAATACCGTCAAGGCCCAGGCCGAGGCGCCGGCCGCTCAGGTCGCACCTGCTGCGCAGGGCGCCGGGGCTGGCAGCGATGAAATCACCGATGCCGAGTTCGAGTCGCTGCTCGACCAGCTTCACGGCAAGGGCCAGTTCGCGCCGGATGCGGTCGTTCCGCCGACGGCCCCGGCCGCCCCGAAAGCGGCTGGCGACAGCTCCGACATCACCGACGACGAATTCGAAGCGTTGCTCGACCAGTTGCACGGCAAGGGCACCTTTGCCGTTGACGCGCTGGATTCGGCCATCGCTTCGGCACCGACGCCGGCCAAGCCTGCCGCCGCTGCCGCTGGCAGCGATCTGATCAGCGACCACGAATTCGAATCGCTGCTCGATGAGCTGCATGGCAAGGGCAAGTTCAGCGAAGTCGGTACGGCGTCTGCCGCGCCTGCCGCCACCGCGGCGGCACCGGCGGCCAAGGCCGCTGCGCCCAAACCCGCTGCCAAGGCACCGGAGCCCAAGGCCGAGCCCGCCAAGCCTGCCGCTGCCGCCCCGGCGCCAGCCCGGGCTCCGGCGGCTGCGCCAGCGGAAAAACCGGCCAGCGAAGCCGAGACCACCGTTCGGGTCGACACCGCACGCCTGGACGAGATCATGAACATGGTCGGCGAACTGGTGCTGGTGCGTAACCGTCTGGTGCGCTTGGGTCTCAACAGCCAGGACGAAGCCATGTCCAAGGCCGTGTCGAACCTCGACGTGGTCACGGCCGATTTGCAGACCGCGGTCATGAAGACGCGGATGCAGCCGATCAAGAAAGTCTTCGGGCGCTTCCCGCGCCTGGTTCGCGACCTGGCTCGCCAGCTCAAGAAAGAAATCAACCTGGAACTGGTGGGTGAAGAGACCGACCTCGACAAGAACCTTGTCGAGGCCCTGGCCGACCCGCTGGTCCACTTGGTGCGCAACGCGGTCGACCACGGCATCGAGTCGCCGGAAGAACGCGAAGCCTCGGGCAAGGTCCGCAGCGGCAAGGTGATCCTGGCCGCCGAGCAGGAAGGTGACCACATCCTGTTGTCGATCTCCGACGACGGCAAAGGCATGGACCCGAACGTGCTGCGTTCCATCGCGGTGAAACGCGGTGTAATGGACAAGGATGCCGCCGACCGCCTGAGCGACACCGAGTGCTACAACCTGATCTTCGCCCCGGGTTTCTCGACCAAGACCGAGATTTCCGACGTGTCGGGCCGTGGCGTGGGCATGGACGTGGTGAAAACCAAGATTTCCCAGCTCAACGGTTCGATCAACATCTACTCGACCAAGGGCCAGGGCTCGAAGATCGTCATCAAGGTCCCGTTGACCTTGGCGATCATGCCGACCCTGATGGTGATGCTGGGCAACCAGGCCTTCGCCTTCCCGCTGGTCAACGTCAACGAGATCTTCCACCTCGACCTGTCGCGCACCAACGTGGTGGACGGCCAGGAAGTGGTGATCGTACGGGACAAGGCATTGCCGTTGTTCTACCTCAAGCGCTGGCTGGTCAGCTCCGCGGCTCATGTGGAGCAGGGCGAGGGCCATGTGGTGATCCTTTCGGTGGGCACTCAGCGGATCGGCTTCGTCGTCGACCAGTTGGTGGGCCAGGAAGAAGTGGTCATCAAGCCGTTGGGCAAGATGCTCCAGGGCACCCCGGGCATGTCCGGCGCCACCATCACCGGCGACGGTCGCATCGCGTTGATTCTCGATGTGCCAAGCATGCTCAAGCGTTACGCCGCCCGGCGTATTTGATTCTGGAGGGGGGCGGCCCAGGGCCGCGTCTCGTCTAACGGAGTGTTTATGGTAGTTAAAGTCCTGGTGGTGGACGATTCGGGTTTTTTCCGTCGCCGCGTCTCGGAAATTCTTTCGGCGGACACGAGTATTCAGGTCGTCGGTACCGCGACTAATGGCAAAGAAGCGATCGATCAGGCCCTGGCACTCAAGCCGGACGTGATTACCATGGACTACGAGATGCCGATGATGGACGGCATCACGGCCGTGCGGCATATCATGCAGCGCTGCCCGACCCCGGTGTTGATGTTTTCGTCCCTGACTCACGAAGGCGCCCGGGTAACCCTCGATGCGCTGGACGCCGGGGCGGTGGACTTCCTGCCGAAGAATTTCGAAGACATTTCGCGCAACCCCGACAAGGTCCGGCAGTTGCTGTGCGAAAAGGTCCACAGCATTTCCCGCAGCAATCGTCGTGTCGGTGCCTACAGCACTCCGGCGCCAGCCCCGGTTGCGGCGCCAAGCCCTGTGCCAGCGCCGACGGCATCGAGCAGCTTCAATCCGGCCCCGGTACGCAGCGCCCCGGCACCTGCGCCGACGCGTTCGGCACCTGCCAGTGCAACGTCGCCGGCACCCAAGCGCAAAGCCTACAAGCTGGTGGCGATCGGTACGTCCACAGGCGGTCCGGTGGCGCTGCAACGGGTCTTGACCCAGTTGCCGGCCAACTTCCCGGCTCCCATCGTGCTGATCCAGCACATGCCCGCGGCGTTCACCAAGGCGTTTGCCGAGCGTCTGGACAAGCTGTGCAACATCAGTGTCAAGGAAGCCGAGGATGGTGACATCCTGCGTCCGGGGCTGGCCTTGTTGGCGCCGGGTGGTAAACAGATGATGATCGACGGCCGTGGCGCGGTGAAAATCCTGCCGGGCGATGAGCGCCTGAACTACAAGCCTTGCGTGGACATTACCTTCGGTTCCGCGGCCAAGTCCTACGGTGACAAAGTTCTGGCGGTGGTGCTCACCGGCATGGGCGCCGACGGTCGCGAAGGCGCACGGCTGCTCAAGCAGGGCGGCAGTGCGATCTGGGCCCAGGACGAAGCCAGTTGCGTGATCTACGGCATGCCGATGGCCATCGTCAAAGCCGATCTTGCCGATGCGGTGTACGGGTTGGACGACATCGGTAGACACCTGGTCGAGGCCTGCCTGTAATGGATGTGCTCAGCCTGATTGGCATCATCATGGCGTTCGTCGCCATCATTGGCGGCAATTACCTGGAAGGTGGTCATCTGGGCGCGTTGGCCAACGGTCCGGCGGCGTTGATCGTGCTGGGTGGCACCATTGGTGCGGCGCTGTTGCAGTCGCCCATGAGCGCTTTCAAGCGCGCCATGCAGGTGCTGATCTGGATTCTGTTCCCGCCCCGTGTCGACCTGGCCGGTGGCATCGACCGCGTGGTGAATTGGAGCCTGACCGCTCGCAAGGAAGGCCTGCTGGGCCTGGAAGGGGTGGCCGACGCCGAACCCGACAGCTACTCGCGCAAAGGCCTGCAATTGCTGGTGGACGGCGCCGAGCCGGAAGCCATCCGTAGCATCCTGGAAGTGGATTTCTACACCCAGGAAAGCCGCGACATCGAGGCGGCCAAAGTATTTGAAAGCATGGGCGGCTATGCGCCGACCATCGGCATCATCGGTGCGGTGATGGGCCTTATCCACGTGATGGGCAACCTGGCCGATCCATCGCAGCTGGGCAGTGGTATCGCCGTGGCGTTCGTCGCCACGATCTACGGCGTGGCGAGTGCCAACCTGGTGCTGCTGCCCATCGCGGCCAAGCTCAAGGCCATTGCGTTGCGCCAGTCGCGCTATCGCGAAATGCTGCTGGAAGGGATCCTGTCGATCGCCGAAGGTGAAAACCCGCGCTCCATTGAGTTGAAGCTCCAGGGCTTCATGGATTAATGGGGGATATGGCGCATGGCACGTCGCAGGCATCGTGAAGAACACGTCAACCATGAACGCTGGCTCGTTTCCTACGCCGACTTCATCACGCTGCTGTTCGCTTTTTTCGTGGTCATGTATTCGATTTCGTCGGTCAACGAAGGCAAGTACAAAGTGATTTCCGAGGCGTTGATCGGGGTCTTCACCGATTCCGACCGAGCCCTCAAGCCCATCCCTATCGGCGAGGAGCGGCCCAAGACCACCACCCCGGCCAAACCCTTGGTCAAGGACAGCGAGCAGGTCGATGCCGGTATCGCCGGCAGTAGCGATCCGTTGAAAAGCATCGCCGACGACATCAGCGCGGCGTTCGGTGACCTGATCAGCTCCAACCAGATGACCGTGCGCGGCAACGAGCTGTGGGTCGAGATCGAACTCAATTCCAGCCTGTTGTTCGGCAGTGGCGACGCCATGCCCAGCGACATGGCGTTCAACATCATCGATAAGGTCGCGGCGATCCTCAAGCCCTTCGACAACCCGATCCATGTCGAAGGCTTCACGGACGACCAGCCGATCCGTACCGCGCAATACCCGACCAACTGGGAACTGTCCTCGGCCCGTTCGGCGAGCATCGTGCGCATGCTGGCGATGCAGGGCGTGAACCCCGGTCGCCTGGCCTCGGTGGGCTACGGTGAGTTCCAGCCGGTGGCCAACAACGCGACGGCCGAGGGGCGTGCGCGCAACCGGCGGGTGGTGCTGGTGGTGTCGCGTAACCTCGATGTACGTCGTAGCCTGACCGGTACCGGTACGGCCAATGCAACCCCGGATGCGGCATTGAAGCGGGCTGGCACACAAACTGCACCGGCTCCGGTCAAGTCGCCGGGAAGACAGAGTGCCGTCAATTCTCCGTCACCCGCTTTATAACCGAGCTATTTCTCGGTCGAGCCTGTTTCGGCCGGGAGGAACGATCCGAATGAGAGTCTGGGCAGTCGCCAATCAAAAAGGTGGTGTGGGCAAGACCACATCTTCCATCGCTTTAGCCGGGTTGCTGGCCGAGGCGGGCAAGCGCGTGGTCATCGTCGATCTGGACCCCCATGGCTCGATGACCAGCTACTTCGGCTACGATCCCGACAGCTTGGAGCACAGCAACTTCGACCTGTTCCTGCACAAGGGCGTGGTGCCCGAGGGTTTGCCGGGGCAATTGTTGTTGTCCACCAGCGACGAACGGATTTCCCTGTTGCCGTCGAGCACCGCCCTGGCCACCCTGGAGCGACAATCGCCCGGGCAGAGTGGCCTGGGCCTGGTGATCGCCAAGAGTCTGGCGCAGCTGTGGCAGGATTTCGATTACGCGATCATCGACAGCCCGCCGTTGCTGGGGTTGCTGATGGTCAATGCTCTGGCCGCCAGTCAGCAATTGGTGATCCCCGTGCAGACCGAACATTTGGCCGTCAAGGGGTTGGAACGCATGGTCAATACACTGGCGATGGTCAACCGCTCGCGCAAACAGACGCTGGCCTTCAACATCGTGCCTACGCTGTTCGACCGTCGCACCCAGGCGTCCCTGGGGACCCTGCGGGTGTTGCGGGACAAGTACCCGGATGACATCTGGCAGGGCTATATCCCCGTCGACACCCGCCTGCGGGATGCCAGCCGCGCCGGTGTGACCCCTTCGCAATTCGATGGCAAGAGCCGTGGCGTGCTGGCTTACCGAGCGCTGCTCAAGCATCTGCTGGCCCAACAGCTTGTTTCGCAGCAGGTGGCTTAAGGTGACGAGGCTTTCCACTGGCAGTGTGTTCGCTTGCGAACGCTCAAGTCCTGCCGCATTCATGCCGATAACCTCTTCAAGTGGCGCACTGTTCCTATGAGCCGCCCAGTAAAGACAACCTCGCGTCCGCAAATGGCCCTGCAGTCCTATCTGGATGGCCTTTTGCAGGAAGCGACCGAAGAACTGCCACCGCCGCCAGGCGTGATCGAGGCGTTGCCCGAACACGTCGAAGCCGAGGGTGTGCTGGATGAATTTCAAGCGGCCGTGCTCGAAGAGCAGGCCCGTGACGCACAGAAGTCAGTGGTGGCCGCGGCGGTCGAAGCGCCGTTCATCAAGCCACAACTGGCGGTAATGGAGGCACCTGCTCCGATCCTGGCGCCGGTCTCGACCGTTGCGCCGTTGCTGCAGGGGTTGGTGACGCCGGTGGTGGAAGTCCACTTGCCGCCGAGCAACCCACCGCCACCGGTGCCGGGTGACGACCGTCCGGCCTGGGCCGCCGAGCCGTTCGAGTGTTTGTTGTTTGATGTGGCCGGGTTGACCCTGGCGGTGCCGCTGGTCTGCCTGGGATCGATTTATTCCCTGGCCGGGCAGGAGCTGACGCCGCTGTTCGGTCAGCCGGAATGGTTCCTCGGGATCCTGCCGAGCCAGGCGGGCAACCTGAAGGTACTGGATACGGCACGCTGGGTGATGCCGGACCGTTATCGCGATGATTTTCGCCAGGGCCTGCAATACGTGATTTCGGTGCAAGGTTATGAGTGGGGATTGGCGGTGCATCAGGTCAGCCGTTCGCTGCGCCTGGATCCGAACGAGATCAAGTGGCGCAGCCATCGAGGGCAACGGCCATGGCTGGCCGGTACGGTGATCGAACACATGTGCGCCTTGCTGGACGTTTCCGAGCTGGCGGAGTTGATCGCCAGCGGCGGGGCAAAACACCTGGGCGGCAGCAAGAAGCCGGTCCAGAAACCGAAATAAGACAACCGGTGCCGCACAGCGTCGCCGGACAGAATACACGCCGCCACAGGCGGTTTTTCGAGGGGTCAAGGTATGAATGATAAGGCGTCGTCTCAAAAGGGTTCTGAAGATCCGATTCTGCAATGGGTGACCTTCAAGCTCGATAACGAAACCTACGGCATCAACGTGATGCGCGTTCAGGAAGTGCTGCGCTATACCGAGATCGCCCCGGTACCGGGTGCACCCAGCTACGTGCTGGGCATCATCAACCTGCGTGGCAACGTCGTCACCGTGATCGATACCCGTCAGCGTTTCGGCCTGATGAACGCCGAGATCAGCGACAACACCCGGATCGTCATCATCGAAGCCGACAAGCAAGTGGTTGGCATCATGGTCGACAGCGTCGCCGAAGTGGTTTACTTGCGTCAGTCGGAAATCGAGACGGCGCCGAACGTGGGTAACGAAGAATCCGCCAAGTTCATTCAAGGCGTGTGCAACAAGAATAACGAGTTGCTGATTCTGGTTGAACTGGACAAGATGATGAGCGAAGAAGAGTGGTCGGAACTGGAGAGTATCTGATTGATTCTTGAGGTAGCAGTCATTGTCCTGTTCCTTTTCTGGGCAGGTACGCTGGCGATGTTCTTGGCATACATACGTGGCCAGCGGCAGATTGCCGCTCAGCAGGCCCAGGGCGATGCGCTGCGCGACCAGCGCATCAAGGACCTGGCCAAGCGCGTCGACGATTACCAGAACGGCACCGTGCGCATGGGCGAAGCGCTCCATGAGCTGCGTGCCGTGGTTGCGCCGTTGCCGGACAAACTCGCCCAGTTGGAGCAGCGTGACCCCTCCAGCCTGTCCTTCGCCCAGGCCGCCCGCCTGGTGGGCATGGGCGCCAGCGTCGACGAACTGACCCAAGCCTGCGGCCTGACCCAGGCCGAGGCGGAGTTGATGAGCAAGCTGCACCGAGGCGGCTGATCGCTTTCTTCGCAGCATTCATGTGGGAGCGAGCTTGCTCGCGATAGCGGTGTGACCGTCAACAGCGATGTTGAATGTGAGCCCATGATCGCGAGCAAGCTCGGCTCCCACAGTTTCTTCTGGCGCTCTCGTGGCTGTGATCAGTAATCGTCGCCGCGGTCGGTCACGTCCTTTTCGACACTCGGCGCATTCGGGTCATGGCCTTGGGGGAACTTGCCCTTGAGGTTCCAGGCGAACGCGATGATCTCGGCAATCGTGCGGTACAGCTCTTCCGGGATACTGTCCCCCAATTCCATCCGTGCCAGCAGCTTCACCAGCTCGGCATTCTCGTAGATCGGTACCTCACTTTCCCGGGCGATGCGCAGGATTTCCTCGGCCAGGGCTTCGTCGCCCTTGGCGGTGAGGGTGGGGGCGTGGTGGCCGTCGTATTTGAGGGCGATGGCCTGGCGAGGTTCGGTGTGGGTTGTCATGCGGTTTCGTCCACCCAGCGTTGTTCCAGGCGAGTCTTGGGGCCTTGGGGCGGGGTGCCGAGGTGGCAGTCCAGGTCGCCGACGGTCAGGCCACAGGTCACCAGGCGCTCACGCAGCACTGTCAGGTTGCTTTCGATCAGGCTCGCGGTGTACGGCCGTTCTGCCCACAATTGGCTGGACAGGCTGCCGCTGAGCAACTGGGCTTGAATCTGCAGCGGACCGAGCGGTTCCATGTCGAACGCCAGTTCGACCCGCCAGAGCTGCTGTTTCGGCTCGCGTTCTTCACGGCGTTCGTCTGGTTGTTCCCGGGGCGGGGTTTCCTCGCGCTGGAACTTGACCTGCAACGGCACGATGTCCTGCAGGTTGCGCATCGGGATTTCCAACTGCCAGGTGCTCATCAAGCGACCGTCGTCGGTCAGACCGGTTTGTTCCAGACTCGACAACTGATGGCTTTGCAGGCGTGACACGGCAGCGGCGGCCAGACGCAGCAGGTGCTCCAGATCGCCGCCTTCGTCCTGGTCTTTCAACTGGCGCGAGGGCAGGGGAAAACTGGTGGGTTGCGGCTTGGCGCTGACCTGGCCGAGCATCCCCAGGGCGCTGCGCACGAAACTCGGCAGGACCTGGGCCAGCGTATTGGCGGCAATGATGGCGCTCAGGTTGGTGGAGGCGGGCAGGGCCGGTGTCAGTTGGGCTATCAGTTTCAGCAGGTCGCCTTTCATGTCCGGCGCCAGGCTCGGTGGCTGGCCCGCGAGCAGTTTGCTTTCCAGGAACACCCCGCTGGCGACCATGGCCTGGGCCAAGCCCTTGGGCGTGCTCAGTTGCTGGACATCCGGCAGTCCAGCCAGCAAGCGAGTCACCGCGGCGCGCAGTTCGGTGCCGGTGTCGTCGGTGACCGGCAGGTTTTGCAGGGCAGTGATCAGGCTGTCCAGCGAACCCTGGCGGCTCACTTGGGTGAGCAGTTGCTGGCTCACAGCCAGTTGCTCCTGGCGGTTGCTCAGGGGAACGAATTTCAGCGTCTGGGCATCTTGCACCTGGGCGCTCAAGAGCGTGCCGATGCGCAGCGGTCGGGGGCTGTCGATGTCCAGGGTACTGCCGGCCTGGGCGGTATTGAGCAGGCTCACCAATGACCGATAGACCGCCGGCTGCCCGGGCAAGGACGGCAATGCCTGGCTGGTCAGCACCTTGCCTTGCAGCAGCGTGCCGACCGGCATCTGCGCCGTGTCGATGCGCGTCAAGGTGGCGACGCTGGAGGCAACGGCCTGCTGCACGGCAATCGTCAGGTTGCTGGGGGACGGTTGGGTCACGGCCAGGCTGGTGCCCTGGGGTAGCGGCTGGGTGCTGGTGGCTTGCACGGTGGTCTGGCGGCCGTTCTCCAAGGTGACCTTGAGCAACAGCTGAAAAGTCTGGTCGGCCTGCTTGAGCGACAGCACTTCGGCCTGGGCGGTCTGGCCGGGGCCGATCAGCCCTTCGGCCGGTGCCAGCAATTTGAGCAGCTCGCCCGTCACCGCTGGCATACGCGTCGTTGCCGTGGCCTGGGGCAGCGGCAGGATGTTGATGTCGCCTGTCATCTGCGGTCTTACCCTGGGAAAATAAGCCCTCTTGAGAGTAGGGCATCACATGTATAATGCCGCCCGTCTTTCAGGGAGTGGCGAAAACCTTGCAATTGTTTGACGCAGCTCTGTGGAACAGGCCGTCAAAGCATCTATGCTGCACCTCTTTAACGGCCGCTGCACCGCCGACTTGAACCGTATAAGGCCCGCGATCCCTTGACCAGTCCTCTCCTGCAAACCGTTGGCCTCGCCTGTGAGCGAGACTTGCGGCTGCTTTTCGAAAACCTGGAATTGAGACTCTCGCCGGGCGATATGGTGCAGATCAGTGGCCCCAACGGTAGCGGCAAGACCAGCCTGTTGCGCCTGCTCGCCGGATTGATGCAGCCCACCGCGGGCCAAGTGTTGCTCAATGGCCAGCCCTTGCACAGCCAGCGCAGCGAGCTGGCCCGTAACCTGCTCTGGATTGGCCATGCCGCCGGCATCAAGGACTTGCTGACCCCCGAAGAAAACCTCAGCTGGCTCTGCGCTCTGCATACGCCGGCCGGCCGCGAGGCGATCTGGCAGGCATTGGCGGCGGTCGGGCTGCGCGGCTTCGAGGATGTGCCGAGCCACACCCTGTCCGCCGGCCAGCAGCGCCGGGTGGCCCTGGCCCGGTTGTACCTGGACGGTCCACCGCTGTGGATTCTCGACGAGCCGTTCACCGCCCTGGACAAGCAGGGCGTCGCGCAGCTTGAGGAACACCTGGCCCAGCATTGCGAAAACGGCGGCATGGTGCTGTTGACCACCCACCATACGCTGGCGCGGATGCCGTCCGGCTATCGCAACATCGATCTGGGGAGCTGGGCCGTATGAGTGTGTTTGGCCTGTTACTGGCCCGCGAGGCGCGCCTGCTCTTTCGTCGTCCGGCCGAATTGGCCAATCCGTTGGTGTTCTTCGCGATCGTCATCGCACTGTTCCCGCTGGCGGTCGGTCCGGAGACTCAATTGTTGCAAACCTTGTCTCCGGGACTGGTCTGGGTGGCCGCGCTTTTATCGGTCCTGCTCTCGCTGGACGGGCTTTTCCGCAGTGATTTCGAAGACGGTTCCCTGGAACAGTGGGTCCTTTCGTCGCACCCCCTGGCCCTTCTGGTTTTGGCCAAGGTACTGGCACACTGGGTTTTTTCCGGGTTGGCGCTGGTGCTGCTCTCGCCGCTGTTGGCGATGATGCTGGGTTTGCCCGCCGCGTGCATGCCGGTGCTGCTGGTGTCGCTGCTGCTGGGCACGCCGGTGTTGAGCCTGCTCGGTGCGGTGGGCGCGGCGTTGACGGTGGGGTTGAAGCGCGGTGGCCTGTTGCTGGCGTTGCTGATCCTGCCCTTGTATATCCCGGTGCTGATCCTGGGCAGTGGTGCCTTGCAAGCGGCGTTGCAAGGCATGCCCGCGACCGGTTATCTGTTGTGGCTTGGGAGCCTGACCGCCCTGGCGATAACCCTGACACCCTTTGCAATAGCCGCTGGCCTGAAGATCAGCGTCGGCGAATAATAATGAGGCCTGGTCAAGAATTGACCACTTCTGCGGAAGTTAAGGCAGACCTGGCTGCTCGTGATGACGAGCCGCAACCGTGATGGAAACTGCAATGAACTGGACCTGGTTTCATAAGCTTGGCTCACCCAAGTGGTTCTACGGCATCAGTGGCAGACTGTTGCCCTGGTTGAGCCTCTTCGCACTGCTGCTGATTGGCGTCGGCGTGGTCTGGGGCCTGGCCTTCGCCCCACCGGATTACCAGCAGGGCAATAGCTTCCGGATCATCTACATCCACGTTCCCACCGCGATGCTGGCCCAGTCCATCTACGTGATGCTGGCGGTGTGTGGCGTGGTCGGGCTGGTGTGGAAAATGAAACTGGCCGACGTAGCCCTGCAATGCGCCGCGCCCATCGGCGCCTGGATGACCGCCGTGGCGCTGGTCACCGGGGCCATCTGGGGCAAGCCGACCTGGGGTTCCTGGTGGGTCTGGGATGCGCGACTGACGTCGATGCTGATCCTGCTGTTCCTGTACTTCGGTCTTATTGCGCTGGGCAACGCCATCAGCAATCGTGACAGTGCCGCCAAAGCCTGCGCGGTGCTGGCGATTGTCGGCGTGATCAACATCCCGATCATCAAGTATTCGGTGGAGTGGTGGAACACCCTGCACCAGGGCGCGACGTTCACCCTCACCGAAAAGCCGGCGATGCCCGTGGAAATGTGGCTGCCGCTGTTGCTGACGGTGCTGGGCTTCTACTGTTTCTTCGGCGCGGTGCTGTTGCTGCGCATGCGCCTGGAAGTGCTCAAGCGCGAATCCCGGGCCAGTTGGGTGAAGGCCGAAGTACAGAACAGCCTGGAGGCCGCTCGATGAGTTTCGCTTCATTCGGCGATTTCCTCGCCATGGGTCATCATGGCCTGTATGTCTGGTCGGCCTATGGCATTTGCCTGGTGGTGCTGGCCCTCAACGTGGCGGTGCCGATTCTGGCCCGCAAGCGGTATCTGCAACAAGAGGCGCGTCGTCTGCGCCGGGAGAACGGTCAGTGAATCCGCTGCGCAAAAAACGTCTTGTCATCATTCTGGCGATCCTGGTGGGTGTCGGTGCCGCGGTCGGCCTGGCCCTGAGTGCCCTGCAGCAGAACATCAACCTGTTTTATACCCCGACCCAGATCGCCAGTGGCGAAGCGCCCAAGGACACCCGCATCCGTGCTGGCGGCATGGTGGAGAAAGGCTCGCTGGTGCGCTCTGGAGATTCCTTGGACGTGAAATTCAATGTCACCGACTTCAACAAGACCGTGACCATCACCTATCGCGGCATCCTCCCGGACCTGTTCCGCGAAGGGCAGGGCATCGTCGCCCTGGGCAAGCTCAACGCCGATGGCGTGGTGGTGGCCGACGAAGTGCTGGCCAAGCACGACGAAAAATACATGCCGCCGGAAGTGACCAAGGCCCTGAAAGACAGCGGCCAGTCGGCGCCCGCTCCCGTGAAGGAGGGCTGATCGATGACTGCTGGCATCTTTGTTCCCGAGTTGGGCCACCTGGCGATGATCCTGGCCCTGTGTTTTTCCCTGGTACAGGCCATAGTGCCCTTGCTCGGCGCCTGGCGCGGCGACCGTCTGTGGATGAGCCTGGCCCAGCCCGCGGCGTGGGGGCAGTTCGCTTTTATGCTGTTTGCCTTTGGTTGCCTGACCTACGCCTTCATGGCCGATGATTTTTCCGTAGAGTACGTCGCCAGTAACTCCAACAGCGCCTTGCCCTGGTACTACAAGTTCAGCGCCGTGTGGGGCGCCCACGAAGGTTCGCTGTTGCTTTGGGCGTTGATTCTCGCCGGCTGGACCTTCGCGGTCTCGGTGTTTTCCCGGCAGTTGCCCCAGGTGATGCTGGCTCGGGTGCTGGCAGTGATGGGCATGATCAGCACCGGTTTCCTGTTGTTCCTGATCGTCACGTCCAACCCGTTCAAGCGCATCCTGCCCCAGATGCCGGTGGACGGACGCGACCTCAATCCGTTGCTGCAGGACATCGGCCTGATCGTTCACCCACCGATGCTCTACATGGGCTACGTCGGCTTCTCCGTGGCCTTCTCCTTTGCTATCGCCGCGTTGCTCGGTGGTCGCCTCGATGCCGCGTGGGCACGTTGGTCGCGGCCATGGACCATCGTCGCCTGGGCCTTCCTGGGCATCGGCATCACCCTCGGTTCGTGGTGGGCCTATTACGAACTCGGTTGGGGCGGCTGGTGGTTCTGGGACCCGGTGGAAAACGCTTCGTTCATGCCCTGGTTGGTGGGCACGGCGCTGATTCACTCCCTGGCTGTCACGGAAAAGCGCGGTGTGTTCAAGAGCTGGACCGTGCTGCTGGCCATCGCAGCGTTCTCCCTGAGCCTGCTGGGAACGTTCCTGGTGCGTTCCGGGGTGCTGACGTCGGTACATGCCTTCGCCTCGGACCCTGAGCGTGGCGTGTTCATCCTGATGTTCCTGCTGTTCGTCGTCGGCGGTTCGCTGACGTTGTTCGCCCTGCGTGCCCCGGTGGTCAAGAGCCAGGTTGGCTTCAACCTCTGGTCACGGGAAACCCTGTTGCTGGGCAACAACCTGGTGCTGGTGGTGGCCGCGTCGATGATCCTGCTGGGGACGTTGTACCCGCTGGTGCTCGATGCGCTGTCTGGCGCCAAGCTGTCGGTAGGCCCGCCGTATTTCAATGCGTTGTTCATCCCGCTGATGGCGATCCTGATGGTGGTGATGGCTATCGGTATGCTGGTGCGCTGGAAAGACACCCCGGTCAAGTGGCTGCTGGGCATGTTGACGCCGGTGCTGCTGGGCACGGCCGCCCTGGCCGTGGTGGCCGGCGTGGCCTATGGCGACTTCAACTGGGCGGTGCTGGCGACATTCGTGCTGGCGGCCTGGGTGTTGCTGGCCGGTGTCCGGGATATCTTCGACAAGACCCGCCACAAAGGCCTGATCAAAGGCCTGCCGACCCTGACCCGCAGTTACTGGGGCATGCAGATCGCCCACCTGGGCATCGCCGTCTGTGCCCTGGGCGTGGTGCTTTCCAGCCAGAACAGCGCCGAGCGCGACTTGCGCCTGGCGCCGGGCGAGTCCATGGACCTGGGCGGTTATCAGTTCGTGTTCGAGGGCGCCAAGCATTTCGAGGGGCCGAACTTCACGTCCGACAAAGGCACTGTGCGGGTCATTCGCAACGGTCAGGAAATCACCGTGCTGCATCCGGAAAAACGCCTCTACACCGTGCAGAACTCGGTCATGACCGAGGCTGGGATCGATGCCGGTTTCACCCGCGACCTCTACGTGGCCTTGGGCGAATCCCTGGGCGAAGGCGCATGGGCGGTGCGGGTCCACGTCAAGCCGTTCGTGCGCTGGATCTGGTTCGGTGGCTTGCTCACTGGCCTGGGTGGGGTACTGGCGGCGCTGGATCGTCGTTATCGGGTCAAGGTGAAAACCCGGGTGCGTGAAGCCCTGGGCGTGACGGGAGCCACTGCATGAAACGTTGGTTGATGGTGTTGCCGCTGGCGCTGTTCCTGTTGATGGCGGTGTTTTTGTATCGGGGGTTGTACCTGAACCCGAGCGAATTGCCCTCGGCGATGATTGGCAAGCCGTTCCCGGAGTTTTCCCTGCCTTCGGTGCAAGGTGACAAGACCCTGACCCGTGCCGACCTGCTGGGCAAGCCGGCGCTGGTCAACGTGTGGGGCACCTGGTGCATTTCCTGCCGGGTCGAACACCCGGTGCTGAACAAGCTGGCCCAGAACGGCGTGGTGATCTACGGCGTCAATTACAAGGACGTCAATGCCGACGCCTTGAAGTGGCTGGCCGAATTCCACAACCCGTATCAATTGGACATTCGTGATGAAGACGGCTCCCTGGGCCTGAACCTGGGCGTCTATGGCGCACCGGAAACCTTCTTCATCGATGCCAAGGGCGTGATCCGCGACAAGTTCGTCGGTGTGATCGACGAACAGGTCTGGCGCGAGAAACTGGCCGCCAAGTATCAGGCCCTGGTGGACGAGGCCAAGCCATGAAGCGCTGGTTAGCCGCCGCCATCCTCGGTTTGAGCCTGGTCGGTGTGGCTCATGCTGCCATCGACACCTACGAATTCGCCAACGATGGCGAGCGCGAGCGGTTTCGCGAACTGACCAAGGAACTGCGCTGCCCCAAGTGCCAGAACCAGGACATCGCCGACTCCAACGCCCCGATTGCCGCCGACCTGCGCAAGGAAATCTTTCGCATGCTCGGCGAGGGCAAGGACAACCAGCAGATCATCGACTTCATGGTCGATCGCTACGGTGAGTTCGTGCGCTACAACCCCGCCCTGTCCTCCAAGACCGCGCTGCTCTGGTTCGGCCCCGCCGGGCTGTTGCTCGGTGGTTTCGTGATCATCGCGGTGATCGTGCGCCGGCGCCGGGTCCAGCGTTCGGCCGCCCCGGACACGCTTTCTGTCGAAGAGCGCCAGCGCCTCGACCAACTGTTGGATAAAACCAAGCATGATTGATTTCTGGCTCGCCGCAGGTCTGCTTCTTCTGATTGCCCTGAGTTTTCTGTTGATCCCTGTCCTACGTGGTCGTCGCGCTCAACGCGAAGAGGACCGGACTGCGCTCAACGTGGCGCTGTACCAGGAGCGCGTGGCCGAATTGCAGGCCGAGCGGGAGGAGGGCGTGCTCAACGCCGCGCAACTGGACACCGGTCGCGCCGAAGCCGCCCGTGAACTGCTCGCCGACACCGAGGGCGCCGATGCCCCGCGTGAATCCCGGTTGGGCAAGCCGCTGCCACTGCTCGCTGCCGTGCTGGTGCCGGTGTTGGGTCTGGCGCTGTACCTGCATTTCGGTGCCAGTGACAAGGTCGAGCTGACCCGTGAATTCGCCCAGGCGCCGCAGTCGATGGAAGAGATGACCCAGCGCCTGGAGCGCGCGGTGGCGGCGCAGCCGGATAATGCCGAGGGGCTGTACTTTCTCGGGCGTACCTACATGGCTCAGGATCGGCCGGCGGACGCGGCGAAGATCTTCGAGCGCACCGTGGCCGTCGCCGGTCGTCAACCGGAACTGTTGGGCCAGTGGGCCCAGGCGCAGTATTTCGCCGATGGCAAGAAATGGTCGGATAAAATCCAGGCCTTGACCGACGAAGCGCTCAAGCTCGATCCGAAGGAGGTCACCAGCCTCGGCCTATTGGGCATCGCCGCGTTTGAAGGCGAGCGTTATCAGGATGCGATCGACTACTGGGGGCGTCTGCTCGCGCAACTGCCGGAAGGCGACAAATCTCGCGAGGCGTTGCAGGGCGGCATCACCCGTGCCACCGAGAAGCTGCAAGCCGCCGGTGGCAAAGTCGTCCAGGCCCCGGTGGCCAAGACCGGGGCATTGCTCAAGGTCCGTGTCGATCTGGCGCCGGCACTCAAGGCCAAGGTGCAGCCGGGCGACAGCGTGTTCATCTTCGCCCGTGCCGTTTCCGGCCCACCGGCGCCGCTGGCCGCCAAACGCCTGACGGTGGCCGATCTGCCGGTCACGGTGGAACTGGGCGACGCGGACGCCATGATGCCGCAGTTGAAACTGTCGAACTTCCCCGAAGTCCAACTGATGGCGCGCATCTCCCGGGCCGGTCAGCCGACCGCCGGTGAGTGGATCGGCCGCAGCCAGCCCCTGGCAAGCAGCACCACGGCGCAACAACAATTGACCATCGACAGCCCGGACAAATAACAGGAATTCGCACCATGACCGCCATCGCTCGTATCACCCTGCTCACGCTCGTCATGGGCCTGAGCGCTTGTGCGGTCCAGCGTCCGTCGGAGCCCTCGGCGCCGCTGCCACCGATTCCACCGTCGACCCCAACCACCAAACCGGCCCCATCCACGCCTCCAGGCAAGCCGACCATCCCGAACAAACCGGCCAAGCCGCTGCCGCGCACTTCCGCCAGCTTCGCCCCGCCACCGGGTGGCAACAGCCATTGGGACGCCAAGCTGGGAGTGTATGTGCTGGACAACCAGACCAATACGTTCTATCGCCAGCGTACCTATTACCGCTGGAACAACGGTTGGAGCCGTTCCGTCAGCCCGAATGGTCCGTGGGAGGACACCACCATCGAAGGCGTGCCGGCGGGCCTTGGGCGCCAGTTTCATTGACGATGATCGTTTTCACACTGGACTGGATGTGATCGGCAACCCTGTGGTGAGGGAGCTTGCTCCCGCTGGGCTGCGAAGCAGCCCCAATCCAGCCACCGCGGTCCGTCAGGCATATTTCGTTATTCGGGTTTTACGACTGCTTCGCAGCCGAGCGGGAGCAAGCTCCCTCGCCACAATAGCGTTCGGCTCAACTTCATCAGCAGGCCGGGATTTTTGTGTTTCTGGATATTCTTTGAACGAAATTTTCACTAAATCTTGCGGACAATCCCCCGCGCTCATATCGCCGTCGGTTATTTAATGGCAATGCCATAGCCGTTCGTGCAACATTTGCGCACTCGCGCAAGCCCCGGGGCCAGACTTTGGCCAACAGAGGGCGCGCCGTTGTTTCTCTTTTGTCACTCCAATTCCAATAGGGTCCTTAAACGACATGGCAATCCCGGACGCCCTGAGTCAGCAGCGCACCACGCATCGCCTGCTGCAACCGACCGTCAAATCGCACCTGGCCTACACGTTGCTTTGCGCCCTGGTGATGATGGTCATGTTAAGCCTGCTGCGCGTGGCGCTGCTGGTCTATAACCGCGAGATGATTCTCGACACCCCAGCCTCGACCTTCGTTGAAGCGTTCGCCAACGGCCTGCGCTTCGATTTGCGCCTGGTGGTCTACCTCTGCATCCCGTTGCTGCTGGCGTTGTTCAGCGCAAGGGCCATGGCTGCCCGTGGTTTTTTTCGTTTCTGGCTGACCGTCACCTCCAGCATCGCGCTGTTCCTCGGCTTGATGGAGATGGACTTCTACCGTGAGTTCCACCAGCGCCTCAACGGCCTGGTCTTCCAATATGTGAAGGAAGACCCGAAAACCGTAATGAGCATGCTCTGGTACGGTTTTCCGGTGGTGCGCTACCTGCTGGCCTGGGTCGGCGGTACCCTCATCCTCGCCTTGGCGTTCAAGGGCGCCGACCGCGCCACCCGTCCCCGTGGGCCGTTCAGTGGCGGTACTATCGGCACCCGGCAGATCGCCCCGTGGTATGGGCGTGTCGCGGTGTTCATGGTTTGCCTGCTGGTGGCCGTGGCCGCCGCGCGCGGCACCCTGCGCCAAGGTCCGCCGCTGCGTTGGGGGGATGTCTACACCACCGATTCGAACTTCGCCAACCAGTTGGGACTCAATGGCACGTTGTCGCTGGTGGCGGCGGCCAAGAGCCGGATGTCCGAAGACCGTGACAACATCTGGAAAGCTACCCTCGAGCAGCCGCTGGCACAGCAGACCGTGCGTGACATGCTGGTGATGCCTGACGACAAACTCGTGGACACCGAGACCGCCGCCGTGCGCCGCGACTACACGCCGCCGGCGGACAAGACCCTGCCGATCAAGAACGTGGTCGTGATCCTCATGGAAAGCATGGCCGGTCACTCGGTGGGCGCCTTGGGCGCGCCGGGCAACATCACGCCTTACATGGACAAACTGGCCAAGGAAGGCCTGCTGTTCGACCGTTTCTTCTCCAACGGCACCCACACCCACCAGGGTATGTTCGCCACCATGGCGTGCTTCCCGAACCTGCCGGGTTTCGAATACCTGATGCAGACGCCGGAGGGCAGCCACAAGCTGTCAGGCTTGCCGCAACTGCTCAGCGCCCGAAACTATGACGACGTGTATGTCTACAACGGCGATTTCGCCTGGGACAACCAGTCGGGGTTCTTCAGCAGCCAGGGCATGACCAACTTCATCGGGCGTAACGACTATGTGAACCCGGTGTTTTCCGATCCCACCTGGGGTGTGTCTGACCAAGACATGTTCGACCGTGGCCTGATCGAGCTCAAGGCGCGGGAAAATGGCAAGCCGTTCTATGCCTTGCTGCAAACCCTGTCCAACCACACGCCTTATGCGTTGCCGACGCCGTTGCCGGTCGAGCCGGTCACCGACCGTGGCAGCCTGAACGAGCACTTGACGGCCATGCGCTACGCCGACTGGGCGCTGGGCCAGTTCTTCGAGAAAGCCCGCAAGGAGCCTTACTTCAAGGAAACCCTGTTCGTGGTGGTGGGCGACCATGGCTTTGGCAACGAACGCCAGATCACCGAAATGGACCTGGGCCGTTTCAACGTGCCGATGCTGTTGATCGGCCCGGGCGTGCAGGAAAAATTCGGCCAGCGTAGCCATACCGTGGGTACCCAGGTCGACATCGTGCCGACCATCATGGGCCGGCTCGGTGGGCAGGTACGGAACCAGTGCTGGGGCCGTGACCTGTTGAACCTGCCGGAAGGCGACACCGGTTTTGGCGTGATCAAGCCGTCGGGCAGTGAACAGACGACGGCGATCATTCGCGACGACAAGATCCTGGTCCTGCCGAAGGAAAAGGAAATGCCGCCGAAGATGTACCGCTATGAACTGGGTGCCAACCCTCATGCGCAAATCATCCCCGACGCACCGGACACGGCGGAGATGAAACTCAAGCTCGAATCGTTCCTGCAAACGGCGACCAAGAGCCTCTTGGATAACACCGCCGGCGTCGTTGACGGCAAGCCGGACTGATAAACGGCGAGCATAAAAAAAGAGGCCTGCAAAGGCCTCTTTTTTTTTGCGCTTACTTAGCGGTTTATATTTTGCCCAGTAATAGCAGGACCAACAGCACCACCAACACTACACCAATGATACCGGACGGACCGTAACCCCAACTTCTGGAGTGCGGGAAGACCGGAAGACCACCGATCAGCAGGAGGATCAGGATGATGATAAGTATTGTGCCCATTGTAGATTTCCTTATTGGTCAGTTTTGGAGTGTTGCAACTTCCAACTACCAGCACGCATGTGTTAAATCCGGGCGGCTTAATAAGTCCGACCGTAACGTCTGGTAAAAAATTCAAAGTTTTTGTAGCGGCGACGGTTTGCCCTCGCCATTCAGCAATCTGATGGAGCGTGGGTCCGGCAGGTGCCTTCGCTACACTCGGCCTATCTCTCCCGGAACAAGGCTGTTTGCTATGCAAAATCGCATGATGATCACTGGTGCCGGCTCCGGCCTGGGTCGCGAAATCGCGCTGCGCTGGGCCCGCGAAGGCTGGCGCCTGGCCTTATCGGATGTCAGCGAACCAGGCCTTTTGGAAACCCTCAAACTTGTGCGCGCGGCGGGTGGCGACGGCTTCATCCAGCGCTGCGATGTGCGCGACTACAGCCAATTGACTGCGTTCGCCCAGGCTTGCGAAGAGAAGCTCGGTGGCATCGATATCATCGTCAACAATGCCGGCGTCGCCTCGGGCGGGTTCTTTAGCGAACTCTCCCTGGAGGATTGGGACTGGCAGATCGCGATCAACCTGATGGGCGTGGTCAAGGGCTGCAAGGCGTTCCTGCCGCTGCTGGAAAAAAGCCGCGGCAAGATCATCAATATTGCTTCCATGGCCGCCTTGATGCAGGGACCCGCCATGAGCAACTACAACGTGGCCAAGGCCGGTGTGGTGGCGTTGTCGGAAAGCCTGTTGGTGGAATTGGCGCAGCAGGAGGTCGGCGTACACGTAGTGTGCCCCTCGTTCTTCCAGACCAATCTGCTGGACTCCTTTCGCGGTCCGACCCCGGCCATGAAGGCCCAGGTGGGCAAATTGCTGGAAAGCTCGCCGATCAGCGCCGCCGACATTGCCGACTACATCTATCAGCAAGTCGCCCAGGGCCAGTTCATGATCCTGCCCCATGAACAGGGGCGCATGGCGTGGGCCCTCAAGCAGAAGAACCCAAGGTTGCTGTACGACGAAATGACCGTCATGGCCGACAAGATGCGCGCCAAGGCCCGGCAGAACCTGAATTGACCTGGCTGCCCGATGTCCTCAGGATGGCGCCATTCGGCCTTCCTGATGGACATCTGCATGCTCAATTACTTGTGGTTTTTTCTCGCCGCGCTGTTTGAAATCGCCGGTTGCTACGCCTTCTGGATGTGGCTGCGCCAAGGCAAGAGCGCCTGGTGGATCGCCCCAGCGCTACTCAGCCTGACCTTCTTCGCCCTGTTGCTGACTCGCATCGAAGCGACGTACGCCGGGCGGGCCTACGCCGCCTATGGCGGCATCTACATCATTGCCTCGATTGGCTGGCTGGCCGTGGTGGAGCGGGTCCGGCCACTGGGTTCCGACTGGATTGGCGTGGCGCTCTGCGTGTTGGGGGCGAGCGTGATTCTATTCGGCCCGCGGTTCTCGGCGTCCTGAAATCACCTACGGTCTGGGAGGGTTTTGCAGGAAGTTTCCTTCAGTCGCAAGAACTTTGCTTGTAGGGCCTTACTGAATTCTCGCCGGTGTCTTGAGAACGAGAGGCGGGCCGGGCATGGTCAGGGTCCAGACATTCTTAAGGACAAGGACCATGCTCGTATTAAGCCGTGCTGTGGGTGAGTTGATTTCCATCGGTGACGATATTTCCGTCCGCGTGCTGTCGGTCAGCGGCACCACCGTGCGTTTTGGCGTGGAAGCGCCACGGCACGTCGATGTCCATCGCTCCGAAATCTACGAAAAGATCCAGAGGAAAAAGGCCCACGCCGCCCGCAAGGCGTGTTCAGTCGAATAGGTGCTTGGGCACATCGTGCTTGAGCATCAGTTGGCACTGTTCGCTTTCGGGGTCGAAGACGATCAACGCCTGGCCTTTGGTCAGCGCTTGCCGGACCCGTAGAACCCGCGTTTCCAGGGGCGTGTCGTCACCGTTGTCGGTGCCGTCGCGGGTCACGAAGTCCTCGATCAGGCGAGTGAGTGTGTCGACTTCGAGTTGGTCGTGGGGGATGAGCATGGGGTACCTCGGCTAGACAATGAGGCGATGCTACGGCCAATGGGCTTTTGCGGCTAGCCTTGGGTTTTGTGGGGCCTGTTCTGGCCTCATCGCGAGCAAGCTCGCTCCCACAGGGGAATGCATTTCAAGTGTGGGAGCGAGCTTGCTCGCGATGGCAATAGCCCAGACAGTGAATGTTGGATCAGCTATCCGACCGCTGCCCCACCAGGCTGTCCACCGACGGCACCCGAGTATCGCTTTCCATCTGTGCATCATGCTCGATCTGGTGACTGAAGCGGTCCAGCGAGCCTTGGGACGGTTGTGCGTCGCTGGCGAACACCGGTGGGCTGAGAATGTAGGCGCCGAGCAGGCGGCTGAGGGCGGCCAGGCTGTCGATGTGGGTACGTTCGTAGCCATGGGTGGCGTCGCAGCCGAAGGCGAGCAGGGCGGTACGGATATCGTGGCCGGCGGTGATGGCCGAATGAGCGTCGCTGAAGTAGTAGCGGAACAGGTCGCGGCGTGCCGATATGTCGTTCTCCTTGGCCAGTTTCAGCAAGTGCCGCGACAGGTGATAGTCGTAGGGACCTCCGGAGTCCTGCATCGCCACGCTGACCGAATGTTCGCTCGAGTGCTGGCCGGGAGCGACGGGGGCGATGTCGATGCCGACGAATTCGCTGACGTCCCAAGGCAACGCGGCCGCGGCACCGCTGCCGGTTTCCTCGGTGATGGTGAACAGTGGGTGACAATCGATCAGCAGTTCTTCACCGCTGTCGACAATCGCCTTGAGCGCCGCCAGCAGCGCCGCGACCCCGGCCTTGTCGTCCAGGTGACGGGCGCTGATGTGGCCGCTTTCGGTGAATTCCGGCAGGGGATCGAAGGCCACGTAATCGCCGATGCCCACCCCCAGGGTTTCGCAGTCGGCGCGGGTGGCGCAATACGCGTCCAGGCGTAATTCGATGTGGTCCCAACTGATGGGCATTTCGTCCACGGCGGTGTTGAACGCGTGCCCGGACGCCATCAACGGCAGCACGCTGCCGCGAATCACGCCGGTGTCGGTGAACAGGCTGACCCGGCTGCCTTCGGCGAACCGGCTGGACCAGCAACCTACCGGGGCCAGGGTCAGGCGACCGTTGTCCTTGATGGCTCGCACCGCGGCGCCGATGGTATCCAGGTGCGCCGAGACGGCCCGGTCGGGGCTGCTCTTGCGGCCCTTGAGCGTGGCGCGGATCGTGCCGCGACGGGTCATTTCGAACGCGATACCCAGCTCCTCGAGCCGCTCGGCGACGTAGCGCACGATGGTGTCGGTAAAGCCGGTGGGGCTGGGAATGGCGAGCATTTCCAGCAGGACTTTCTGCAGGTATTCGAGATCCGGTTCGGGAATTTTACTGATCATGGAAACTCCTGATGGGTTAAGCGCATCGATGGTTTCGATGAGTGAGTCCGACGGTTGGATGACGGTGCCTGCACTGGCCTTATCGCGAGCAAGCTCGCTCCCACAGGGTTTCTGCAGTGAACACAGAATGTATAAACACCAAAAATTCCATGTGGGAGCGAGCTTGCTCGCGATGGGGACTGTTCAGGCACCACACTTGTGCTAGGCCACCGTCTGGCTATGAGGAAACAACAAATCCACAAAGCGCTCGGCGGTGGGTTGGGGTTCGTGGTTGGCCAGGCCGGCGCGTTCGTTGGCTTCGATGAACACGTACTCGGGTTGATCGGCCGCCGGCACCAGCAGGTCGAGGCCGACCATGGGAATGTCCAACGCCCGCGCGGCGCGCACCGCCGCATCGACGAGGGTCGGATGCAGGATGGCGGTGACATCCTCCAGCACGCCGCCGGTGTGCAGGTTCGCCGTACGCCGGACGAACAGGTGTTCCCCGGCCGGCAGCACGCTGTCGTAGTCGAACCCCGCCGCGTTGAGTGTGCGCAGGGTCTCGGCATCCATCGGGATCTTGCTTTCGCCGCCCGTGGCGGCCTGCCGTCGGCGGCTTTGGGCTTCAATCAGCGCGCCGATGGTGTGCCGGCCGTCGCCGATCACCTCCGCCGGACGCCGGATCGCCGCCGCCACCACTTCAAAGCCGATCACCAGGATGCGCAGGTCCAGGCCTTCGTGGAAGCTTTCCAGCAACACCTGGCTATCGAACTGCCGAGCCGTCTCGATGGCGCTCTGCACTTCCTCGATGGTGCGCAGATCCACCGCCACGCCTTGGCCCTGTTCCCCGTCCAGCGGCTTGACCACCACCCGTTCGTGCTCATCGAGGAACGCCAGGTTGTCATCGGCATTGCCCGCCAACTGTTGGGCTGGCAGGTTCAGGCCGGCGCTTTTCAGCACCTTGTGGGTCAGGCTTTTGTTCTGGCACAAGGTCATGCTGATGGCGCTGGTCAAGTCGCTCAGGGATTCTCGGCAGCGCACCCGGCGGCTCCCGTGGATGAGGGTGAACAAGCCGGCCTCGGCATCGTCCACCTGCACTTCGATGCCGCGACGGTGAGCTTCTTCGACGATGATTCGAGCATAGGGGTTGAACTGCGCCTCGGGGCCCGGGCCGAGGAACAACGGCTGGTTGATGCCGTTCTTGCGTTTGATGGCGAAGGTCGAGAGATTGCGAAAACCAAGCTTGGCGTAGAGGTTTTTCGCCTGGCGATTGTCATGCAGTACCGACAGGTCGAGGTAACTCAAGCCCCGGCTCATGAAATGCTCGATGAGATGGCGCACCAGTACTTCGCCCACACCGGGCCGTGAACATTGCGGGTCTACGGCCAGGCACCAGAGGCTGCTGCCGTTTTCCGGATCGTTGAAGGCTTTCTGGTGATTCAGGCCCATGACGCTGCCGATCACCGCGCCAGTGTCGTCGTCTTCGGCCAGCCAGTACACCGGACCACCCTCATGCCGCGGGGTCAAACGGTGTGGGTCGATGGGCAACATGCCCCGGGCCTGGTAGAGCTGGTTGATCGCCTGCCAATCGGTCTCGCTCTGGGCCCGACGAATCCGGAAACCGCGAAACACCCGGGTGGACTGGCGATAGTCGCTGAACCACAGGCGCAAGGTGTCGGATGGATCGAGGAACAGTTGCGCCGGTTCCAGCCCCAGCACTTGCTGGGGCGCGGCCACGTACAAGGCAATGTCGCGTTCACCGGGTTGTTCGTTGAGCAGTTCCCGGGCCAGGCTCGCCGGGTCCGGGAAGGTGTGGCCGATCAGCAGTCGGCCCCAGCCGCAATGCACCGCGATCGGGTCGGCGCCCAATTCGCTGCCGTCTTCGGCCAAGCGTGCCTGCAGGCGTTCATAAGAAGGCGCCTGGCCGCGCAAGAGGCGTTGGTTGTGAACGGTTGCGTGAGGTTTCATCGATCAGATTCCTTGCTCGCTGAGCCACAGGTTCAGCGCCGCCAGTTGCCACAGCCGCGAACCGCGCAACGGCGTGAGCTGGCCGTTGGGGTCGGTGAGCAGGCGGTCGAGCATGGCCGGGTTGAACAGGCCGCGATCCTGGCTTGGATCCAGCAGCAGTTCGCGGACCCAGGTCAGGGTTTGGCCTTCCAGATGCTTGAGGCCTGGCACTGGGAAATAACCTTTCTTGCGGTCGATCACCTCGCTGGGGATCACCCGTCGGGCGGCTTCCTTGAGCACCTGCTTGCCGCCATCAGGCAGCTTGAACTTCGCCGGGACTCGGGCCGAAAGCTCCACCAAGCGGTAGTCCAGGAACGGCGTGCGCGCTTCCAGGCCCCAGGCCATCGTCATGTTGTCGACGCGCTTGACCGGGTCGTCCACCAGCATCACGGTGCTGTCCAGGCGCAGGGCCTTGTCCACCGCGGCATCGGCCCCGGGTTGGGCGAAATGCTCCTTGACGAAGTCACCGGCCGCGTCATGGGCCGTCAGCCAGTTGGGCTGCACGGTAGCGGCATATTCTTCGTAGCTGCGGTCGAAGAACGCAGCGCGATAGGCGGCGTACGGATCGCTGGCGCCATCGACCTGCGGGTACCAATGGTAACCGGCGAACAGCTCGTCGGCGCCCTGGCCGCTTTGCACGACTTTGCAATGCTTGGCCACTTCCCGCGACAGCAGGTAGAAGGCAATGCAGTCGTGGCTGACCATCGGTTCGCTCATGGCGCGGAACGCCGCGGGCAGTTGCTCGATGATCTCTTTTTCGTCGATGCGCAGTTGGTGGTGGCGGGTGCCGTAGTGCTTGGCGATCAGGTCCGAATATTGGAATTCGTCACCGCGTTCGCCGCCGGCATCCTGGAAACCGATGGAGAACGTGGACAGGTCTTCCACGCCCACTTCCCGCAACAGACCCACCAACATGCTTGAGTCGACGCCCCCGGACAGCAGCACGCCGACATCCACGGCGGCACGCTGACGAATGGCGACGGCTTCACGGGTGCTGTCGAGCACGCGGTCGGTCCAGTCTTCCAGGTTCAGGTGCTGTTCATCGGTCCGAGGGCCGTAGGGCAGGGTCCACCAGGTTTTCTGCTCAGTGGTACCGTCGGCTTCGATCCGCATCCAAGTCGCGGGCGGCAGTTTTTCAACACCGGCCAGCAGGGTGCGTGGCGCCGGGACCACCGCGTGGAAATTCAGATAATGGTTGAGGGCCACCGGGTCGAGCATGGGGTTGATGTCGCCGCCCTTGAGCAGGGCCGGCAATGCCGAGGCGAAGCGTAGACGCTGGCCGGTGCGCGACAGGTACAGCGGCTTGACGCCGAGGCGGTCGCGGGCGATGAACAGCCGCTTGGCATCGCGCTCCCAGATGGCGAACGCGAACATGCCGTTGAGCTTGGGCAGCAGCGCTTCGCCCCAGGCGTGGTAGCCCTTGAGCAGCACTTCGGTGTCGCCGCCGGAGTAGAAGGTGTAGCCCAGGGCTTCAAGTTCGGTGCGCAGTTCCGGGTAGTTGTAGATCGCACCGTTGAAGGCCAGGGACAGGCCCAATTGATTATCGATCATCGGCTGGGCCGAGCCGTCCGACAGGTCCATGATTTTCAGGCGCCGATGGCCCAGGGCAATCGGCCCCTGGCTATGAAAACCCCACGCGTCAGGGCCGCGAGGGGCCAGGTGATGGGTGATTCGCTCTACGGCCGCAAGGTCCGCAGGTTGTTGATCGAAACGTAACTCTCCAGCTAATCCGCACATAAGTCCTTACCGGTTTTTCCGTTGGGGAGGGGTCAAGCAGTACGCGCCAAAAGGGCAGGTACCCTGAAACTGACCGGAGGGATTGCTGTGAGTTTTAGATCGATGCGTTATAAGCCGGCGGGCGGGGTTGGGTTGAATGTCGCGTGATCCTTGTGGGAGCGAGCTTGCTCGCGATAGCGGAGGATCAGTTGGCCTCTGAGTTGACTGACCCAACGCTATCGCGAGCAAGCTCGTTCCCACAGGGGGTGTGACAGGTCTTAAGAAGTCGGTGCTAAGCCTTGCCCCGAATCAAGGCCCGCAACGCAAACCGGTTCGGGTGGCAGGCCTCGGCCACGCTGCGAGGCAGTGGCAGTGGTTCGTTGTCCAGCCAGGCGGCGATCAGTTCGCCCGACAGGGGCGCGGTGATCAGGCCTCGGGAACCGTGGCCGCTGTTGATGTACAGGCCCTCGAGCCACGGGCAGGGGGCGTCCGGTACTTGGCGGGCGTCTTTGCCCAGGGCCGCATAGGCGTCGGTAAAGGCCTGGCGGTCGGCCAACGGTCCGACAATCGGCAGGTAATCCGGGCTGGTGCAACGAAACGCCACGCGGCCTTGGAGGTGCTCCGGGTCCAAGGTAGCGGCGTTCAAGCGCTGCACCAGATCTTGGGAGATTTCTTCGAGCATCCGCAGGTTGCCGGCGTGCTCGGCGGCGGTGGGGGTCAGGTCGTCGCTGTTGAAATCGAAACTGGCACCCAGGGTGTGTTCGCCCTGCCGCGACGGCGCCACATAACCTTCGGCGCAGACCACCGTCGCCAGGCTCTGGCTGCCAGGGGTTTGCGGCAGACGGGTGATCTGCCCGCGAATGCGCTTGAGCGGCAAGTCGGCAGCCGGTTCGAAGCGTTTGATCTCGGCAGCACTGGCGAGGATCACTACCGGCGCACTGGCCAGGCAGCGTTCGCTGTCCCACGCCTGCCATTGGCCGTCGACACGGCGCAGGTGTAGCACGTCATGATGGGGTTGCACATCGATCGCCGGTCCTGAGGCTTGCCAGCGACACAACGCCGGCGGATGCACCCAGCCGCCCTCGGGATAAAACAAGCCTCCACAGACCAGGCCGATGCCGGATCGGGCCTGGGCCTCGGACTGATCCAGGGTGTGCAGTAACTCCGCTGGGAATGCCTCGGCCAGTTGTGCCTGGCGTTCGGCTTCCTTGCTGTTGAAGGCCAACTGCAAGACGCCACAGGCATCCCAGTCAACACCGCGTTGCAGTTGCTCCAGCACGCGTCGGGTGTAGCCGAAGCCGCTGAGGATCATCTGCGACAACGCAGTGCCGTGGGCCGACAACTTGAGGTACAGCACGCCCTGGGGGTTGCCGGAGGCCTCCTCGGCCAACCCGGCATGCCGCTCCAGTAGCGTCACCTGCCAGCCACGGGCGGCGAGGCTCGCCGCGCTGGCACAACCGGCCAGGCCGCCCCCGATCACCAGGGCCCGGCGCTCGCCAGTGGGGGGCACGGGGCGGGCGTACCAGGGTTTTGCCGGGGATGGCGCCGCTGTCTGCTCCGGCCAGCCAAGAAACACGCCCCGCAGGATTTCCCACTTATGGCCGATGCCCGGCGTGCGCTTCATCTTGAAGCCCGCCGCGTTCAGCAAGCGCCGGACCCAGCCGGTGCTGGTGAAGGTGCTGAGGGTGGCGCCGGGTGCGGCGAGCCGGGCCAGTTCGGCGAACAGCTCGGCGGTCCACATCTCGGGGTTCCGGGCCGGTGCGAAACCGTCCAGAAACCAAGCGTCGATCTGCCCGTCCAGTTGCGGCAACTGCTCCAGGGCGTCGCCGATCAACAGGGTCAGTGTCACCCGCCCATTGGCCAGGACCAGGCGCTGGAAACCCTGATGGATCGCCACGTATTGCCCAAGCAGTTGCTCGGCCTGGAGGGCGAGCTGCGGCCAGAGGGCCAGGGCCCGACACAAGTCCTGCGGGGTCAATGGATACTTCTCGACGCTGACGAAATGCAGTCGCGCCCCGGTCGGTGCGCATTGTTCGAACAACTGCCAGGCGCAGAGGAAGTTCAAGCCGGTGCCAAAGCCGGTTTCGCCGATCACCAGGCGCCCGTCGGCGGGCAGCGCGGCAAAGCGCTCGGCCAGGTTGTTCTGCTTGAGGAACACGTAACGGGTTTCTTCCAGCCCGGACTGATCGGAGAAATACACGTCGTCGAACACCCGCGAACGCGGGCGACCCAGGTCGTCCCAGTCGAGTTGGGCGTGGTGCTGTACAGGCGTCATGGCAGGCTCGGTCGAAACTGAGCGGCCATTCTAGCCGATCGATTACCGATTGCTTCTGTGCATACGCATCCGTAGGAGCTGACGAGTGCACAGTTCCTACCCGGGCCGCATCCAATCCGCTAGTCTTGCCCCAATCCCTGGAAGGAGCTGTCCATGTTCGAATCCGCTGAAATCGGTCACGTCATCGATAAAGACACCTTTGAGGCCGAGGTGCCGGCCCTGCGTGAAGCACTACTGGAAGCTCAGTTCGAGTTGCAGCAGCAGGGTCGGTTTCCGGTCATCGTGTTGATCAACGGCATCGAAGGTGCGGGCAAGGGCGAGACGGTGAAGTTGCTCAATGAATGGATGGACCCGCGGCTGATCGAAGTGCGCACCTTCGACCAGCAGACCGACGAGGAACTGGCGCGGCCTCCGGCGTGGCGTTATTGGCGGATGCTACCGGCCAAGGGGCGCATGGGGATTTTCTTCGGCAACTGGTACAGCCAGATGCTGCAAGGCCGGGTCCATGGCGAATTCAAGGACCCACGGCTCGACCAGGCGATCGCCGGTGCCGAGCGCCTGGAAAAAATGCTCTGCGACGAAGGCGCGCTGATCTTCAAGTTCTGGTTCCACCTGTCCAAGAAGCAGATGAAGGCCCGGCTCAAGGGGCTCAAGGATGACCCCTTGCACAGTTGGCGCATCAGCCCGCTGGATTGGCAGCAGTCCCAGACCTATGACAAGTTCGTCAAATACGGCGAGCGTGTGTTGCGCCGCACCAGTCGCGATTACGCGCCGTGGCATGTGATCGAAGGCATGGACAGCTGTTATCGCAGCCTCACCGTCGGGCGGATCCTGCTCGACGGCTTGCGCCAGGCCCTGGACCGGCCGAAGATCAAGCCGCAAAAGGTCAGCGTGGCGCCGCTGGCCGAGTTGGATGGCCAGATCACGTTGCTCGACAGCCTGGACATGACCCGGCGCCTGGACAAGGCCGACTACGAAGAACAACTGATCACCGAGCAGGCGCGCTTTGCCGGGCTGCTGCGGGACAAACGCATGCGCCAGCATGCCTTGGTGGCGGTGTTCGAAGGCAATGACGCGGCGGGCAAGGGCGGGGCGATCCGGCGGGTCACGGCGGCCCTGGACCCGCGCCAATACAGCATCGTGCCCATTGCCGCGCCCACGGAAGAAGAGCGCGCCCACCCCTACATGTGGCGGTTCTGGCGGCATATTCCCGCACGCGGCAAGTTCACCATGTTCGACCGCTCTTGGTACGGCCGGGTGCTGGTGGAGCGGGTCGAAGGGTTTTGCAGCCAGGCCGACTGGCTGCGGGCCTACGGGGAAATCAACGACTTCGAGGAACAGCTCGCCGATGCCGGCGTGGTGGTGGTGAAGTTTTGGCTGTCCATCGACAAGGAAACCCAGCTGGAGCGTTTCCAGGAGCGCGAGGACATCCCGTTCAAGCGCTTCAAGATCACCGAGGATGACTGGCGCAACCGCGACAAGTGGGAAGCCTACCGCGCCGCGGTGTGCGATATGGTCGACCGCACCAGCACCGAGATTGCCCCCTGGACCTTGGTGGAGGCCAACGACAAGCGCTGGGCGCGGGTCAAGGTGTTGCGCACCCTCAACCAGGCGCTGGAGACGGCTTTCGAACGCAGTGCGAAACAGGCTCGCAAGAAGAAGCGCTAGGGCGATGGGCGTGCATACGCGAGGTGAATGATTGTCGCGGTCGGTTATCCAGTGGATCTATGCTCGATCCACTCTCAACCGACTACAACAATGAGGTACAGCCATGCGTGAAGTGGTGATCGTCGACAGCGTACGGACCGGCCTGGCCAAGTCCTTTCGTGGCAAGTTCAACATGACCCGTCCGGATGACATGGCGGCCCATTGCGTCAATGCCTTGCTGGCGCGCAACGACATCAACCCGGCCAGTGTCGAGGACTGCATCGTCGGGGCCGGGTCCAATGAAGGTGCCCAGGGCTACAACATCGGGCGCAACGTGGCGGTGCTCTCGAAATTGGGCATCGGCACGGCCGGCATGACCCTCAACCGCTTCTGTTCTTCGGGCCTGCAAGCCATTGCCATCGCCGCCAACCAGATCGCTTCCGGTTGCAGCGACATCATCGTGGCCGGCGGGGTGGAGTCCATCAGCCTGACGATGAAAAGCGTCAACACCGACAACCTGATCAACCCGCTGCTCAAGGAACAGGTGCCCGGGATTTATTTTCCCATGGGCCAGACCGCCGAGATCGTCGCCCGTCGTTACCAGGTCAGCCGCGAGGAGCAGGATCGCTACGCCTTGCAGAGCCAGCAACGCACCGCCAAGGCCCAGGCGGCCGGGTTGTTCGATGACGAAATCATCCCGATGGCGGTCAAGTACCGGGTCGAGGAAAAGAACACGGGTGCCGTGCAGATGCTCGATGGCGTGGTCGATCGTGATGATTGCAACCGTCCCGACACCACCTATGAAAGCCTGGCCGGCCTGAAGCCGGTGTTCGCCGAAGACGGCTCGGTGACGGCGGGCAACTCCTCGCAGTTGTCCGACGGGGCTTCGATGACCTTGGTAATGAGCCTGGAAAAGGCCCTGGCCCTGGGGCTCAAGCCCAAGGCGTTTTTCCGCGGCTTTACGGTCGCCGGTTGCGAGCCGGACGAAATGGGCATTGGCCCGGTGTTTTCGGTGCCCAAGCTGCTCAAGGCCAAGGGCTTGCAGATCGCCGATATCGACCTGTGGGAACTCAACGAGGCGTTCGCTTCCCAGTGCCTGTACAGCCGCGACCGGCTGGAAATCGATCCAGAGAAATACAACGTCAACGGCGGCTCGATCTCCATTGGCCATCCGTTCGGCATGACCGGTTCGCGACAGGTGGGGCATCTGGTGCGTGAGCTGCAACGGCGCAACCTGCGTTACGGCATCGTGACCATGTGCGTGGGCGGCGGGATGGGGGCTACGGGGTTGTTCGAGGCGGTGAGATAAGCAAGGGCTTATGGCGGTCGGCGGCTTTTCTAGCCAGGGAGCTTGTGTGGCAGGGGAGCTTGCTCCCGCTCGGCTGCGAAGCAGTCGTTATCCTGTCGATGCGGTTTATTGACGGGGCAGGGGGCCGCTTCGCGACCCAGCGGGAGCAAGCTCCCTCGCCACAAAGAGAGCGGTGCGTTAGCTGGCGACCTGAGTCAGTTGCAGCATTCGCTGTACATATGCCTCCACCTCCCGCAGCGCATCCTCGCGACTGGCGAACGGCCCTTCCTGGGTGCCTTCCCGGGTGTTGAAGTAAAATTCGCCGTTTATCCGGCAAATCCGGTCACTGGGAAAGACCATCGCAGGGGCGAGGTCCTGGGCACGTTTGCCGAGCATGAGGGGCTCCAAAAGAGACGGCGGGATCAGATTGAATGAAGTTTAGGAGCTGGCGCTGACGGCTGCTTGACGAGCCGATAGGCGGCCATGTGCCATATCCGTACCCGGTTCAATTAATCCCCAACTGTTCCTGTGTTGCTGGGCGATAGACGCCTAGAATGGGCATTCTTTGTCTTGGGCTTCGAGGGTTGCATGCACATATCGTCCGGTCGCTGGGTCTACGGCTTGTTCCTTGCCCTGTTGACCGCCCTGCTCTGGGGAATCCTGCCTATCAAGCTCAAGCAAGTGCTGCAAGTGATGGACCCGGTCACCGTGACCTGGTTTCGCTTGCTGGTGTCCGGCGGTTTGCTGTTCATCTATCTGGCGGCCACCCGGCGCCTGCCCAGTCGCAAAGTGCTGGGCCCTCGCGGCGGCTGGCTGGTGGCGATGGCGGTGCTCGGACTGGTGGGCAACTACGTGTTGTACCTGATGGGCCTGAATCGCTTGAGCCCCGGCACCGCGCAACTGGTGGTGCAGATGGGGCCGATCATGTTGCTGGTCGCCAGCCTGTTCGTGTTCAAGGAGCGGTTCAGCGTGGGGCAGGGCATCGGCCTGTTGGTGCTGCTGATCGGTTTCACGCTGTTTTTCAACCAGCGCCTGGGCGAGTTGCTGACGTCCCTGAGCGACTATACCGCCGGGGTGCTGATGGTGTTGCTGGCGTCGACGGTCTGGACGTTCTATGCCCTGGGCCAGAAGCAATTGTTGACGGTGTGGAATTCGCTGCAGGTGATGATGGTGATCTACCTGTTCTGCGCGCTGCTGCTCACACCCTGGGTGCATCCGTTGGAGGCGCTGCAATTGAGCCCGTTGCAAGGCTGGTTGTTGCTCGCTTGCTGCCTCAACACCCTGATTGCCTATGGCGCGTTCGCCGAAGCCCTGGCCCATTGGGAAGCGTCGCGGGTCAGCGCGACCCTGGCGATCACGCCGCTGGTGACCTTCGCCGCGGTGGCGATGGCGGCCTGGTGGTGGCCTGATTATGTCCATGCCGAGCAGATCAACCTGCTGGGCTATGGCGGGGCGGTGCTGGTGGTACTGGGTTCGGCGCTGGTTGCCCTGGGACCCTCGCTGATCGCCGGGCTCAGGGCCCGGCGCGAGCGTTTGGCTGTCGGGCGTTAAACCGCGTTATCGTTCTTCGCGAGCAAGCCCGCTCCCACGGTGAATCTCAGTGTATGCAATATTGCGGCTCACATGGATTCCCTGTGGGAGCGGGCTTGCCCGCGAAAGCGGCTTGGCAGGCGATGAGGATGTCGAGCCGACCGGCCCCGTCGCGAGCAGGCTCGCTCCCACAGGGACGGCGTCAGCCCTGGCTACCCGCTTCCAGCATATTCTCCGGCCTCACCCAGGCATCGAACTCTTCATCGGTCAGGTACCCCAGTTGCAACGCCGCCTCGCGCAAGGTCAGCCCTTCACCGTAGGCTTTCTTGGCGATTTCCGCTGACTTGTCGTAGCCGATGTGCGGGTTCAGCGCGGTTACCAGCATCAACCCACGTTCCAGGTGCGCGGCCATCTGCTCGGCGTCCGGCTCGAGCCCGGCGATGCAGTGCTGCTGGAAGTTGCTGCAGCCATCGGCCAACAGGCGGATCGATTGCAGCAGGTTATGGATGATCACCGGCTTGAACACGTTCAACTGCAAATGCCCCTGGCTGGCGGCGAAACCGATGGTCACGTCGTTGCCCATGACCTGGCAGGCCAGCATCGACAAGGCTTCGCACTGGGTCGGGTTGACCTTGCCGGGCATGATGGAACTGCCCGGTTCATTGGCCGGCAATTTCACTTCGGCGAACCCGGCCCGCGGCCCGGAGCCCAGCAGGCGCAGGTCGTTGGCAATTTTCATCAGGGTCACGGCCAGGGTTTTCAGCGCGCCGGACAGGGCGGTCAGGGGCTCATGGCCCGCCAGCGCGGCAAATTTGTTCGGCGCGGTGACGAACGGCAGGCCGGACAGCGCCGCCAGCTCGGCGGCAATCGCTTCGCCAAAGCCATGGGGTGAATTGAGTCCGGTGCCCACCGCCGTACCGCCCTGGGCCAGTTCGCAGACCGCTGGCAGGGCGGCGCGGATGGCGCGTTCGGCATAATCGAGCTGGGCAATGAAGGCCGACAGCTCCTGGCCAAAGGTGATCGGCGTGGCGTCCATCATGTGGGTACGACCGGTCTTGACCAGTTTCATGTGGCGCGCCGCCAGCTCCGCCAGGCCGCCGGACAGTTCACCAATGGCCGGCAGCAATTGCTGCTGGACGGCCTGCACCGCAGCGATGTGCATGGCGGTGGGGAAGCAGTCGTTGGAACTCTGCGAACGGTTGACGTGGTCGTTGGGGTGCACCGGGCTCTTGCCGCCGCGGGGGTTGCCGGCCAGTTCGTTGGCGCGTCCGGCGATCACTTCGTTGACGTTCATGTTGCTCTGGGTCCCGCTGCCGGTTTGCCAGACCACCAGCGGGAACTGGTCGTCATGTTGGCCGGCCAACACTTCGTCGGCGGCCTGTTCGATCAAGCGGGCGATGTCGGCGGGCAGGTCTCCGTTGCGGTCGTTAACCCTTGCGGCGGCTTTCTTGATCAGCGCCAGGGCGTGCAACACCGACAGCGGCATGCGTTCGTTGCCAATGGCGAAGTTGATCATGGAGCGCTGCGTCTGCGCGCCCCAGTAGGCGTCGTCCGGGACTTCAACCTGGCCAAGGCTGTCGGTTTCGATACGGCTCATCGGGTCAAACTCCTTAAAGGCTGAATGCGCAGTTTAGGCCCAGATGGGCGGCTCCGGTTCCCTCAATCATCCCTCGATCCAGCAACGCTGGCTTCGGCCCGTCAATCGGACCCAACAACCATCGGGGTTGAGCCCCGGCGTTTTTTAGGCGCAGAATGGTCGCCCTTGGGGTTTTACCTCGCCTGTAATGAAAGGAAACTCGATGACCCGTCTTCGTGCCATCTGTACCGCAGTTGCTCTGGTGTGTGCCAGCGGCCCTGTTTTCGCCGATACCGCCAGCCACAACGCCAGCGCCGAAGCGTTCCTGACCCTGGCGCACGCTGACAAACTGGGCACTCCGGTGTACATGCAAGTGCAACAGATGTTCGCCCAGCGCTTTGAACAGACCAAGGCCCCCGAGTCGAAGAAAGCCACCCTGGAAACCTACCAGGCCAAGGCCAATGCCGCGCTGGACCAAGCCATCGGCTGGAACAAGCTCAAGCCGGACATGGTCAAGCTCTACACCAGCAACTTCAACGAATCGGAGCTCAAGGACCTGGTCGCTTTCTACCAGTCGCCATTGGGCAAGAAAGTCCTGGAAAAAATGCCACAGTTGACCCAGCAATCGGCCCAACTGACCCAGGCCAAGCTTGAAAGCGCGGTGCCGGTGGTCAACAAGCTGCTGGCCGACATGACGGCCGAGCTCGAGCCAAAAGCCGCTCCAGCCAAGAAAAAGCCGTAAGCGGAGCCCGGTATGAGCATGCAACAACGCATCGAATCAACGCTAGGGCTGTTGCAGCCCGAGCATCTGCAAGTGCTGGATGAGAGCCACATGCACAGCCGGGGGCTGCAGACCCACTTCAAGGCCGTGGTGGTCAGCCAGCAGTTCGAAGGGCTCAATCGCGTCAAGCGTCACCAGAAGGTCTATGGCACGCTGGGCGAGCTGATGGGCGAATTCCATGCGTTGGCGCTGCACACTTACACCCCTGAAGAGTGGGCCCGGATCGATGCGGCCCCGGCTTCGCCGACCTGTGCCGGTGGTAGCAAGCACTGATTTGCTGAGGGGCACTGCTGCTGGTGAGGGTTTTATCTGTGGCGAGGGGATTTATCCCCGTTGGGCTGCGAAGCGGCCCTGAAAGCCGTCACCCAGATGTATCAGGCTGATTGCCTGCAGCTGGCTTAACCAGCGGGGATAAATCCCCTCGCCACAGGAAGGCCTTCGAATCGCAGTCCTGTAACCCACCGGTTTTTGTTAGAATCCGCAACGCGCCGCTCACCCGGCGCGTTTTTTTTTCGCATCCGGTTCACCCTTTACGAGGGTAGCCACCTGGAGAAACACCCATGACACAACCCATTGTCGTGGCGGCACTGTATAAGTTCGTCACTCTGGAAGATTACGTCGAGCTGCGTGAGCCCTTGCTCAAGGCCATGCTCGACAACGGTATCAAAGGCACGTTGCTGATCGCCGAAGAAGGCATCAACGGCACGGTCTCCGGCACCCGCGAAGGCATCGACGGCCTTCTGGCCTGGCTCAAGAACGATCCGCGCATGATCGACATCGACCATAAAGAGTCGTATTGCGATGAGCAGCCGTTCTACCGCACCAAGGTCAAGCTCAAGAAAGAGATCGTCACCCTTGGCGTCGAAGGCGTGGACCCGAACAAGCAAGTTGGCACCTATGTCGAACCGCGGGACTGGAACGCGCTGATCAGCGATCCGGAAGTGCTGCTGATCGACACTCGCAACGATTATGAAGTGTCCATCGGCACCTTCGAAGGCGCCATCGACCCCAAGACCACCAGCTTTCGCGAGTTCCCCGAGTACATCAAGGCCCACTTCGACCCGGCCAGACACAAGAAAGTCGCGATGTTCTGCACCGGTGGCATTCGCTGTGAAAAAGCCTCCAGCTACATGCTTGGCCAGGGGTTCGACGAGGTCTATCACCTCAAGGGCGGCATCCTGAAATACCTCGAAGAGGTTCCTCAGGAAGAAACCAAGTGGCGCGGCGACTGCTTCGTGTTCGATAACCGCGTGACCGTTCGCCACGACCTCAGCGAAGGGGACTACGATCAATGTCACGCTTGTCGTACCCCGGTGAGCGTAGAAGACCGCGCTTCGGAGCACTATGTGCCTGGCATCAGTTGCCCGCATTGCTGGGATAAGCTGAGCGAGAAAACCCGTCGCAGCGCCATCGACCGGCAGAAGCAGATCGAGTTGGCCAAGGCGCGCAACATGCCGCACCCGATCGGCTACAACTACAAGCAAACATCTTCCGAGGCTTGAACCATGACGTCACGCCTGCTCTATGTGATGGACCCGATGTGTTCCTGGTGCTGGGGCTTTGCGCCGGTGGCCGAGGCGTTGGTCGAGCAGGCCCACGCCGCGGGTGTGGCGTTGCACCTGGTGGTGGGCGGTTTGCGCACCGGCAGCGGTTCGGCGTTGGAGCCAACCACCCGGCGCTACATTCTCGAGCATTGGCAGGCCGTGACCCAAGCCACCGGCCAGCCCTTCAAGCTTGAAGGCGCGTTGCCGGACGGTTTCGTCTACGACACCGAGCCCGCCTGCCGGGCAGTGGTGACGGCCCGCAGCCTAGCCCCGGACCTGGCCTGGACGCTGTTGAAGCTGATCCAACAGGCCTTTTATGTAGAAGGCCGTGACGTCACCCACGCCAGCGTGCTGGTGGAGCTGGCCGAGCAGGCCGGGCTGCCACGCATCGAATTCGCCGCGGCCTTCGACCGCGCCGATCAACATGCGGCCACCGCGGCGGATTTCACCTGGGTGCAGGATTTGGGCATTGCCGGGTTCCCCACGCTGCTGGCCGAGCGTGACGGCCAGTTGGCCTTGCTGACCAACGGTTACCAGCCCCTGAACCAGTTGTCGCCCTTGCTTGGCCGCTGGCTGGAGCGCGCGACCTGTGCCTGAGCGGCCGTCAGCCCCATCCACTTCGCAGCGCATCGATCGGTTGAGCTGGGCGGAAATCCGTCGCCTGGCCCTCAAGCATAAAAAAGCCCTGTGGATCGCCAACGGCGTGGCCGTGCTGGCGACGCTGTGCAGCGTGCCGATTCCGTTGCTGTTGCCGCTGCTGGTGGACGAGGTCCTGCTGGGCCACGGCGATGCGGCCCTGAAAGTCATGAACCATGCCTTGCCAACGGCGTGGCAGAGCGCAGCGGGCTATATCGGGCTGATGTTGCTGGCGACCCTGACACTGCGCTGTGGCGCCTTGCTGTTCAACGTGGTGCAGGCGCGCTTGTTCGCCAGGCTGGCCAAGGACATCGTCTATCGCATTCGCATCCGCTTGATCGAACGCCTCAAGCGAATCTCCCTGGGCGAGTACGAAAGCCTGGGCAGCGGTACCGTGGCCGCCCACCTGGTCACCGACCTGGACACCCTCGACAAATTCATCGGCGAGACCCTCAGCCGTTTCCTGGTGGCGATGCTGACCCTGGTGGGCACCGCCGGGATCCTGGTGTGGATGCACTGGGAACTGGCGCTGCTGATCCTGCTGTTCAACCCGCTGGTGATCTACGCCACGGTGCAACTGGGCAAGCGGGTCAAACACCTCAAGAAACTGGAGAACGACAGCACCTCGCGCTTCACCCAGGCCTTGACCGAAACCCTGGATGCCATCCAGGAAGTGCGCGCCGGCAACCGCCAGGGTTATTTCCTTGGCCGATTGGGGATGCGTGCCAAGGAGGTCCGCGATTACGCCGTGAATTCGCAGTGGAAAACCGACGCCTCGAACCGCGCCAGTGGTTTGCTGTTCCAGTTCGGCATCGATATTTTTCGCGCGGCGGCCATGCTCACCGTGGTGTTTTCCGACCTGTCCATCGGCCAGATGCTGGCGGTGTTCAGCTACCTCTGGTTCATGATCGGCCCGGTCGAGCAGTTGTTGAACCTGCAGTACGCCTATTACGCGGCCGGCGGCGCCTTGAACCGGATCAACGAATTGCTGGCCCGGGCCGACGAGCCCCAGTACACGGGGGGCGTCGATCCGTTCAAGGGCCGTGACACCGTGGGCATTGAAATCCAGGGGTTGAGTTTTGGTTACGGCGAGGAACTGGTGCTCGACCAGTTGAACCTGTCCATTTCGCCGGGCGAGAAAGTCGCCATCGTCGGGGCCAGTGGCGGCGGCAAGAGCACCTTGGTGCAGTTGCTGCTGGGGTTGTACACGCCACAGTCGGGCAGTATTCGTTTCGGCGGCGCCACGCAGCAGGAGATCGGCCTGGACACCATTCGAGAGAATGTGGCAGTGGTGTTGCAACATCCGGCGCTGTTCAACGATACGGTACGGGCCAACCTTGCCATGGGCCGTGAGTGCAGCGACGACGACTGCTGGCGGGCACTGGAAATCGCCCAGCTCGACGCCACGGTCCGGGCGCTGCCCCAGGGCCTGGAAAGCGTAGTCGGGCGTTCCGGGGTTCGGCTGTCGGGCGGGCAGCGCCAACGGCTGGCCATCGCCCGCATGGTACTGGCCGACCCTCGGGTGGTGATTCTCGACGAAGCCACCTCGGCATTGGACGCGGCCACCGAGTACAACCTTCACCAGGCATTGGCGCGTTTTTTGAGCGCACGCACCACATTGATCATCGCCCACCGGCTTTCGGCGGTGAAGCAAGCTGATCGGGTATTGGTGTTCGACGGTGGGCAAGTCGCCGAAGACGGCGACCATTTGCAGTTGATTGCCGACGGGGGCCTCTACGCTCGACTTTATGGCCATTTGCAACAGATACAACAGCCTTGAGTTTCCCGCCGTTTTCTGTGCTTAGTATCGGAAAAAACAGGCAAACACGCCGATTCTTCCAAATTCCACGCAAAGATCTCTTCATCCATTCATTCGATGGGTCGAAAACTAGCCTAGGCTGTTGAGTCAGGAGCGGAATTCTGGCGGGTGTTCGTCCGGCAGTACCTGTGCAAGGGACCTCATGAAGCAAAAGCAGACTCTCGGAACACCACGGCTGCTGGGCATCGTCTGGCCCTTTATTGCCGTTGTGCTATTTCAGGCATTGCTTGGCGGTGTCAGCCTTTACGTGCTGTCCGCGGTTCGTGGCTATGTAGCGGGGGAGAGTCTCTGGTCCAAGGGCCAGAAAGACGCCATCTATTACCTCAACCTCTACGCCGACAGCCGTGACGAGGTGATTTTCCGCAAATACCAGCAAGCCATTGCCGTGCCCGAGGGCGGTCATGAGCTGCGGGTAGCGCTGGACCGCGAACCGCCGAACCTGGAAGCGGCACGGGCCGGCATCCTCAAGGGCGGCAATCACCCGGACGATGTGTCCAGCCTGATCTGGCTTTATCTGAATTTCCGTCACTTCAGTTACCTGGAGGAAGCCATCGATCTCTGGACGGTGGGCGATGGCTACCTGACCGAATTGGATAACGTCGCCCGGCAGATGCACAGCAGTATTGCCGCGGGCCAGGCGTCAGAGGTGGATATTCGCGGCTGGAAGGCCCAGATCTTTGCGATCAACGATTCCGTCACCCCGGCTGCCAAGGCGTTCAGCGACGCGTTGGGCGAAGGCTCGCGTTTCATTCTGCGGCTCTTGCTGGTGACCAATTTCGCCACAGCCCTGGGGTTGATCGTCCTGGCGTTGTTGCGTACCCATAAACTGCTGGCCCAACGGCAGGTGTTTGCCAATGCACTGCAGATGGAGAAAGAACGGGCACAGATCACGCTGCAATCCATCGGTGATGGGGTGATCACCACCGACGTGGAAGGGGCCATCGCCTACATGAACCCCGCCGCCGAAGCGATGACCCATTGGAAAGCCGAACACGCTACGGGCTTGCCCCTGGCCGCGCTGTTCAATTTGCTCGATGACAATGCCCAGACCGAAGGACTGACTCTGATCGAGCACATCCTCAGCGGTCGGCTCAGCGGCGCCAGTGAGCATTCGAAACTGATCCAGCGCCTGGATGGCAGCACCGTGTCAGTCACCCTGGTGGGCGCGCCGATCCGCCATGCGGGCAAGGTCAGTGGCGCCGTGCTGGTGCTGCATGACATGACCCAGGAGCGGCAATACATCGCCAACCTGTCATGGCAAGCCACCCATGACGCCCTGACTGGCCTGGCCAATCGCCGGGAATTCGAGTATCGCCTCGAGCAGGCCTTGCACAACCTCACTCGCCAGATCGGGCGCCATGCCTTGATGTTTCTCGACCTGGATCAGTTCAAGCTGGTCAACGACACCTGCGGCCATGCGGCGGGTGACGAATTGTTGCGGCATATCTGCGCCTTGCTGCAGTCAGGGTTGCGGGAAAATGACACCCTGGCCCGGCTGGGTGGCGATGAGTTCGGGATCTTGCTGGAGAACTGTTCACCGGAGGCGGCGGAAAAGATCGCCGAAGGGCTGCGCCAGACCGTGCAGAACCTGCATTTTGTCTGGAAGGGCCGGCCGTTCGTGACCACCGTGAGTATCGGCCTGGTGCATATCGCCCAGACCCCGACGACCCTGGAGGCTTCCCTGCGGGCCGCCGACATGGCCTGTTACATGGCCAAGGAAAAAGGGCGCAACCGGGTCCAGGTCTATCACGCCGACGACTCGGAGTTGTCCCTGCGCTTTGGCGAGATGGCCTGGGTCCAGCGCTTGCACATGGCCCTGGAGGAAAACCGCTTTTGTCTCTACGCCCAGGAAATCGCCGCGCTGGGGCCGGGCGATCATGGCGGCGGGCACATTGAAATCCTGTTGCGCCTGCATGACGAAGCCGGGCGGATGATCCTGCCGGACAGCTTCATTCCCGCGGCGGAACGCTACGGGCTGATGACGTCCCTGGACCGTTGGGTGGTGGAGAATGTCTTCAAGATCATCCGCCAGTGCCTGAATGAATCGCGGCAGGGGCCCATGGCGATGTGTGCGATTAATCTGTCAGGCACAACTATCGGAGATCAGGCGTTCCTCGACTTCCTGCGTAAACAGTTCGCGGCTTACTCGATTCCCCCGGAAATGATTTGTTTTGAAATTACAGAGACCAGCGCTATTTCGAATCTGGGCAGTGCGATCCGCTTTATCAATGAACTCAAGAGCTTGGGCTGCTATTTCTCGCTGGATGACTTTTGCGCCGGAATGTCTTCATTCGCTTACCTGAAACATTTACCTGTAGACTTCTTGAAGATCGACGGGAGTTTCGTAAAGGATATGCTGGACGACCCGATTAACCGTGCAATGGTCGAAGTGATCAATCACATCGGTCACGTCATGGGTAAGCGCACGATTGCCGAGTTTGTTGAAACCGCCCAGATCGAGCAGGCATTGCTGGAGATAGGGGTGGACTACGCTCAGGGGTATGTGATCGAACGCCCGCAATTGTTTACCTGCGACACGTTGCAATGTCGGCCGGCCCGGCCCCAGCCGCTGTTATTCAAGGCCCCCGGCACGTTCCGCTGAACCTCTTGTTGATCCGAGAAAATCACAATCAAAAGGAGCCCGACAGTGATCGACACATTCAACCGAACAGGCCCGCTCATGGACGCCACAAGCTATCCGAAATGGGCACAGCAGCTCATTACCGATTGCAGCGAGAGCAAGCGCCGGGTTGTCGAACACGAACTGTATCAGCGCATGCGCGACAATAAGCTCAGCGCCAAGACCATGCGCCACTACCTCATAGGTGGTTGGCCGGTCGTCGAGCAGTTCGCTTTATACATGGCACAAAACCTCACCAAGACCCGCTTTGCCCGCCACCCCGGCGAGGACATGGCGCGTCGCTGGCTGATGCGCAACATTCGTGTCGAACTCAACCATGCCGACTACTGGGTCAACTGGAGCGCCGCCCATGGCGTGACCCTGGAAGACCTGCAAGCCCAGCTGGTACCGCCTGAGCTTCATGCCTTGAGTCACTGGTGCTGGCACACCAGTTCCTCGGACTCGTTGATCGTGGCCATCGCCGCGACCAACTACGCTATCGAGGGCGCCACGGGAGAGTGGTCGGCGCTGGTGTGTTCCAACGGTGTCTATGCGGCTGCCTTCGCCGAGGAAGACCGCAAGCGGGCCATGAAGTGGCTGAAGATGCATGCCCAGTACGACGATGCCCATCCTTGGGAAGCCCTGGAAATCATCTGTACGCTGGCTGGGATGAATCCGAGCAAGGCCCTGCAAACGGAGCTGCGTCAGGCCGTGTGCAAGAGCTATGACTACATGTACTTGTTCCTGGAGCATTGCATGCAACTGGAACAGGCGGAGCCTGCCAGCAGGGCGGCATCTACCCGTGAGCGTCTGGCACTGGCCGGGAGCTGATTACTACCGCTACAGATAGCCACAACCTGTGGGAGCGAGCCTGCTCGCGAAGAGGCCTGACAGTCGACGGGGAGGTTGACTGCCAGGCCGCTATCGCGAGCAAGCTCGCTCCCACAGTTGTTTCGGATGAGCGCTGGCTTCACCCCAAATCCCTGTGGGAGCGAGCTCGGTCCCACAATTGCTTTCAGCCGGCCATGGCCAGTCGGTTGCGGCCTTCGCGCTTGGCTACGTACAGCGCGCTGTCGGCCCTGCGCAGCAGGCTTTCCGAGGATTCCCCCGGTAGCAGGGTGGCGCACCCCAGGCTGACCGTCAGCTCGATCCTTTTGCCTGCGGCGAAGTAATCCTGGGTCTGGGCGGCATAACGCAGTCGTTCACCGACCATCGCCGCGGCATCCCGGCTGGTATTGGCCAGCAGGATGAGAAATTCTTCACCACCGAACCTGAAAACCATGTCCACATTGCGCAGTTGGCCCTTGATCGACTCGGCCACGGCCTTGAGCACGTCGTCGCCAACGCCGTGACCATGGTTGTCGTTGATGCGCTTGAAATGATCGATATCGAGCATCAGTACCGACAAGGGTTGCGAATGACGCTTGGCCATATCGATTTCCCGCATCAGGGTCTGGTCCATGGCGATGCGGTTGCCGGTACCTGTCAGCGGATCGCGCAGGGCGCTTTGGGTCGCGGCGCGGTAGAGCAGCGCGTTGCGCAGTGGATACAGCAGCGTCGACATGATGGATTCAAGGTCGCTCTGTTCCGTCTCGGAGAACCGTTGGTTACGACGGAATACCAGCTCACCCAGATGTTCGCCTTCATGGCTGAGGTTGTAGCTGAGGGTGTGATGCCCGCGTTGCCCGAACTCCAGGCGCAGGTCACTGGCCTTGTGCTGATAAGCCAACGCATCCAGGGGCACCAGCCGCTGGATTTCCCGGAAAAACAGGCCCAGGATGCGCTGCGGCTCCAGGCTGGTCTGTAGTTGCTGGCTCAGTTGCTGGCGCAATTGCGACAGACTGACGGAGCGTGCAGGGAGCGGCGATGGCTGGGACAGGCCCAAACGCTGCAATTTGGCGCTGTCGAAGTCGAACGCGTTGATCTGGTTGGGCGTTTTCATTTGGCGTTAGCCCCTAAGCTAAATCTGTCCCGCAGGTTGGGTGCGGCGGCTTTGGGCTGCACGTCGTACTGGTCCTTCAGTCCCGTAGGACAACTGATTTGAGTTTAGTCCGCTTCCATGGCAGGCATAAGTCTCGTCTCACCGTCCATTACCTGCCGAACATGGCATGTTTGAAGAGGTTAGAGCGAAAGTCGTGCCATTCGGTTCACTTCCGTAAAAACCGATTAGGAATCAATGAATTGATAGCGAGTCGCGAAAGCAGGAGCGACGTGGGCTTGGCGGTTCGCCTGGTTTGGCATCGACCAGGGCCGGTATCGTGACGGTAAATCGTCGCACTACCGGCCAGGGGCATTATTGCGCGTTGAACGCCTGACCGTTGACACCGGCGCTGTCCGGGCCCATGAGGTACAGGTAGACCGGCATGATCGCCTCGGGCGTCGGATTGTTGAGCGGGTTTTCTCCCGGATAGGCCTGGGCACGCATGCTGGTGCGGGTGGCGCCGGGGTTGATGCTGTTGGCGCGCACGGCAGCGACGGTATCGACTTCGTCGGCCAGGGTCTGCATCAGCCCCTCGGTGGCGAACTTGGACACGCCATAGGCACCCCAGTAGGCCCGGCCCTTGCGGCCGACGCTGCTGGAGGTGAACACCACGGACGCATCCTTGGACAGTTTGAGCAGCGGCAGCAAGGTGCTGGTGAGCATGAACATCGCGTTGACGTTGACGTGCATCACCCGCATGAAGTTCTCACCGGACAATTGTTCCAGTGGGGTGCGTGGGCCGATGATCGAGGCGTTGTGCAGCAAGCCGTCCAGATGACCGAATTCGGTTTCGATCATCGCCGCCAGTTCATCGTACTGATGAGGCAGTGCGGTTTCGAGGTTGAACGGGATCACGGCTGGCTGTGGATGACCGGCCGCTTCGATTTCATCGTAGACCTGGGTCAGGTTGGCTTCGGTCTTGCCCAGCAGCAGTACGGTGGCACCGTGGGCGGCGTAGGTTTTCGCCGCTGCGGCACCGATCCCGCGACCCGCGCCGGTGACCAGGATCACCCGGCCATTGAGCAGGTCGGGACGGGCGGAATAATCAAACATAAAAAACCTCACGAAACATAACGATGCGTGGTGGTGCGTTGTTGTGGCGAGGGGATTTATCCCCGCTGGGCTGCGAAGCAGCCCCTGTTTTTCATGCCATCGGGATCCAGGCTTTCTGAACTGGCGATGGAGGGGGCGCTTCGCGCTCCAGCGGGAGCAAGCTCCCTCGCCACAACGGCTCAGTTCAGCAACTGCACAACGCGTTATCCAGCACTTCACGTAGTGCCGAAGGGTGGTCGATCACGACATCCGCGCCCCAATGATTCGGGTTGTCGTCCGGGTGGATGTAGCCGTAGGTCACGGCGCAGGTCTTGGTGCCGGCACTGCGGCCGGACTCGATGTCCCGCAGGTCATCGCCCACGAACAGCACGCTGGCCGGATCCAGGTCGAGCATCTTGCAGGCCAGGGTCAGCGGTTCCGGGTCCGGCTTGCTGTTTTTCACGTGGTCAGGGCAGATCAGCACTTTCGAACGCTCGGCCAGGCCCAGTTGCTGCATGATCGGTTCGGCGAAACGCACTGGCTTGTTGGTGACCACGCCCCAGATCAGGTTGGCCGCTTCGATATCGGCCAGCACTTCGGCCATGCCGTCGAACAGGTGGCTGTGGACCGCACAACCTTTGAGGTAACGGTCGAGGAACTCCTGGCGCAGCTCCTCGAACCCTGGTGATTCCGGATCCATGGAAAAGGTCACCGCGACCATCGCCCGGGCGCCACCGGAAATCTCGTCACGAATGTGCTGGGTGTTCATCGGTGGCAAGCCACGGTCGGCGCGCATGGCCTGGCAGATGGCGATGAAGTCTGGCGCGGTGTCGAGCAGCGTGCCGTCCATGTCGAAGAGAACCGCTTTGAGACGCATCGCCTTACTCCTCGCGCAGGGTCTGGATCATGTAGTTGACGTCAACGTCGGTGGCCAGCTTGTAATGCTTGGTCAGCGGGTTGTAGGTCAGGCCGATGATGTCCTTGACGGTCAGCCCGGCCGCGCGGCTCCAGGCGCCCAGTTCGGAGGGGCGGATGAATTTCTTGAAGTCGTGAGTGCCCCGTGGCAACAGCTTCATGATGTACTCGGCGCCGATGATGGCGAACAGGTAGGCCTTCGGGTTGCGGTTGATGGTGGAGAAGAACACCTGGCCGCCCGGCTTGACCATGCGGAAGCAGGCGCGGATGACCGAGGACGGGTCCGGCACGTGTTCGAGCATTTCCAGGCAGGTGACCACATCGAATTGGCCGGGCATTTCTTCGGCCAGGGCTTCGGCGGTGATCTGCCGGTATTCCACGCTGACGCCGGACTCCAATTGATGCAGTTGCGCCACCGCCAGCGGCGCTTCGCCCATGTCGATGCCCATCACCGTCGCCCCACGCTGGGCCATGGCTTCGCTGAGGATGCCGCCGCCGCAACCGACGTCGAGGACCTTCTTGCCGGCCAGGTTGACCCGTTCGTCAATCCAGTTGACCCGCAGCGGGTTGATGTCGTGCAGCGGTTTGAATTCGCTTTCACGGTCCCACCAGCGATGGGCCAGGGCTTCGAACTTGGCGATTTCGGCGTGGTCGACGTTGCTCATGTGCAGATCCTCGAAAAGCTTGAAAAATCAGATGCCCCGAGCCGCGGCTCCAGGGGCGTGGTCATTCGTTGTGGCCGCTGATGCGCCGACCCCAGGCCTGGGCCGCGGCGATCAGTGTCGGTTCGTCCATGCGGGTCAGCCGGCCATCCTCCAGTAACGGCTTGCCGCCTACCCACAGGTGTTTGACGCAATCGCGGCTGGTGGCATAAATCAGTTGCGACACCGGGTCGTAGATCGGCTGTTGGGCCAGGCCTGACAGATCGAAGGCCACCAGGTCGGCGGCCTTGCCGACCTCCAGGGAGCCGACGGTCGCTTCGATGCCCAGCGCCCGGGCACCGTTGAGCGTGGCCATGCGCAGCGCCCGATGGGCATCCAAGGCCGTGGCCGAACCGGCGACGGCCTTGGCCAGCAGGGCGGCGGTGCGGGTTTCGCCGAGCAGGTCCAGGTCGTTGTTGCTCGCCGCACCGTCGGTGCCGAGGGCGACATTGACGCCGGCTTGCCACAGGCGTTCCACCGGGCAGAAACCGCTGGCCAGCTTCAGGTTCGATTCCGGGCAATGGATCACGCTGCAATTGTTTTCTACCAGCAGGGCCTGGTCCTCGTCGCTGATCTGAGTCATGTGCACGGCCTGGAAGCGTGGCCCCAGCAGGCCAAGGCGTTCCAGGCGAGCCATTGGCCGCTCAGCGGTGTTATCCACAGCCTGCTGCACTTCGAAGGCGGTTTCGTGAACATGCATATGAATGGCCGCGTCCAGTTCCTCGGCGATCACGCGGATTTTCTCCAGGTTTTCGTCGCCCACCGTGTAGGGCGCATGCGGGCCGAATGCGACTTTGATCCGCGGGTGGTGCTTGAGGTCGCCAAACAATTCGATGCCCTGACGAATGGCGTCGTCGGCGCTGGCGGCACCGGGGATCGGAAAGTCGAGGATCGGAATGGCGATTTGCGCGCGAATACCGCTGTCGTGGACGCACTCGCTGGCGATCTTGGGGTAGAAATACATGTCGGAAAAGCAGGTGATGCCACCCTTGATCTGCTCGGCGATTGCCAGGTTGGTCCCATCACGGACGAAATCTTCATCGACCCATTTGGCTTCAGCCGGCCAGATGTGCTGTTCCAGCCAGGTCATCAAGGGCAGGTCGTCGGCCAGGCCGCGAAACAAGGTCATGGCTGCGTGGCCGTGGGCGTTGATCAGGCCGGGGCTGAGCAGCATGCCGGGCAGTTCACGGACCTCGGTGGCGTCACACTTGAGGGCTTCTACCCGTGGACCGATGAACACGATGCAGCCGTCGCGAATGCCCAGGCCATGGTCCTTGAGCACTACACCGGCGGGTTCGACAGGTACCAACCAGGTCGGCAGCAATAATAAGTCGAGCGCAACGGCAGGCTTGGGCATCGTGGAACGGTTCCATGGGGTATAAAGGATGGCGAAGTATACCCGAGCGTCTTCGCGGAGGGATCGCTATAATCGGCGGCTTTTGTTCATGAGTACGGGGTGAAGGATGCGCGATCGACTATTGGCTGCGGAGAAGGTGAAGGCCATCGATTGGCGTGATGGCGTCCTGTACCTGCTGGACCAGCGTAGCTTGCCGTTCGAGGAAAGGTGGATCGCCTGCACCCGTGTCGCCGATGTGGCCGAGGCCATTGGCTCGATGGCCGTGCGCGGTGCGCCGGTCATTGGCATCAGTGCGGCGTATGGCGTGGTGCTGGCGGCGCGGGCCAGGATGGCCGAAGGCGGCGATTGGCAAGCGGCCCTGGAGGCCGATTTTGCCTTGCTGACCGCGGCCCGGCCGACGGCGGCGAACCTTTTCTGGGCGCTGGATCGAATGCGCGACCGGCTGGGGCGCTTGAAAGAGCATGCCGAGCCGCTGGCGGTACTTGAGGCCGAAGCCATTGCGATCCACGTGAGCGATCGCGAAGCCAACCTGACCATGGCCCAGTTGGGGGTCGACCTGATCCGCAAGCACCAGGGCAACGCCCAGGCCATTCTCACCCATGGCAACACCGGCGCCCTGGCCTCCGGCGGTTTTGGCACGGCCTTGGGGGTTATCCGGGGTGCGTATATCGAAGGCATGGTGGAATGCGTCTATGCCGATGAAACCCGGCCGTGGCTGCAAGGCTCGCGCCTGACGGCATGGGAACTGGCCCGGGAAGGCATTCCGGTGACCCTCAACGCCGATTCCGCCGCTGCCCATATCATGAAGACCAAGGGCGTGACCTGGGTGATCGTCGGTGCCGATTGCATCGCCGCCAATGGCGACGTGGCGAACAAGATCGGCACTTATCAGTTGGCGGTCTGTGCCATGCACCATGGTGTGCGCTTCATGGTGGTGGCGCCGAGCTCGATCATCGACATGAGCCTGGCCAGCGGTGAAGACATCCCGGCGGAGGAGCGCGACGGGCGCGAACTGCTGGAAATCGGCGGCAGGAGGCTCGGCGCGCAGGTGGGCGCCTTCAACCCGGTCTTCGATATCACCCCGGCGGACCTGATCGACGTTATCGTCACGGAAAAGGGCATCATCGAGCGCCCGGACACCGCGAAGCTGGCGCAGTTGATGTGCCGCAAGCGGTTGCATTGATGGTTTGTGGTGCCCGGTCCATTGCCTTCGCGAGCAAGCCCGCTCCCACATGGGATGTGTGCCGTGCAGTGACGCTGTGAGTGCCTGGATCAAAATGTGGGAGCGGGCTTGCTCGCGAAGCGGCCCTCAAAGGCAATAAATACCTTGCATTTGACCTCTGTTTCTTCATTCATCGCGCCTCTGAGGCTCTCTGGCCCTCTATCAGCCTGTCACCGGTCAACTAACTACGCACCATGCGCATCTGGGGGATAGGTGCGTGGCGGCTCTTGTGATAACATCCGGCGGTTTCCAGGGTTGCCTCGCGAGGTGGCCTTTACTGCGCAGATCCATGGCATAACTCGTTGATTTGTCGTAAGTCGCTGCACGGCATTTGTTCTGCAGCGGCGAGCTTCGTTCGTCCCATCTGGATGTGACGAGGTTTCACCAGAAAAAGGAATCAGGCTTCTCATGGGCGAACTGGCCAAAGAAATCCTCCCGGTCAATATCGAAGACGAGCTGAAACAGTCCTACCTCGACTACGCAATGAGCGTAATCGTCGGGCGGGCGCTGCCGGATGCGCGCGATGGCTTGAAGCCCGTGCACCGGCGCGTGCTGTTCGCGATGAGCGAGCTGGGCAACGACTTCAACAAGCCGTACAAGAAATCCGCCCGTGTCGTCGGCGATGTGATCGGTAAGTATCACCCCCACGGCGACACTGCCGTGTACGACACCATCGTTCGTATGGCGCAACCCTTCTCCTTGCGCTACCTGCTGGTAGACGGCCAGGGCAACTTCGGTTCGGTGGACGGCGACAACGCCGCGGCCATGCGATACACCGAAGTGCGCATGACCAAGCTGGCCCACGAGCTGCTGGCCGACCTGCACAAGGAAACCGTGGACTGGGTGCCGAACTACGACGGCACCGAAATGATCCCGGCGGTCATGCCGACCCGTATCCCGAACCTGCTCGTCAACGGCTCCAGCGGTATCGCCGTGGGCATGGCGACCAACATCCCGCCGCACAACCTCGGTGAAGTCATCGACGGTTGCCTGGCACTTATCGACAATCCCGAGCTGACCGTCGATGAGCTGATGCAATACATCCCCGGTCCGGACTTCCCGACCGCGGCGATCATCAACGGTCGCGCCGGCATCATCGAAGCCTACCGCACCGGCCGTGGACGCATTTACATGCGCGCCCGCTCGACGGTGGAAGACATCGACAAGGTCGGCGGTCGCCAGCAGATCGTCATCACCGAACTGCCGTACCAGCTGAACAAGGCTCGCCTGATCGAGAAGATCGCCGAGCTGGTGAAAGAGAAGAAGCTCGAAGGCATCACCGAGCTGCGCGATGAGTCCGACAAGGACGGCATGCGTGTCGTGATCGAGCTGCGCCGTGGCGAAGTGCCTGAGGTGATTCTCAACAATCTCTACGCCCAGACCCAGCTGCAAAGCGTGTTCGGCATCAACATCGTTGCGCTGATCGACGGCCGTCCGCGGATCCTGAACCTCAAGGACCTGCTGGAAGCCTTCGTGCGTCACCGTCGCGAAGTGGTCACCCGCCGCACGGTGTTCGAACTGCGCAAGGCTCGCGAGCGTGGCCATATTCTCGAAGGGCAGGCCGTCGCCCTGTCGAACATCGACCCAGTGATCGCCTTGATCAAGGCCTCGCCAACTCCGTCGGAAGCCAAGGAAGCGCTGATCAGCACCCCTTGGGAGTCCACCGCGGTGGTGGCGATGGTCGAGCGCGCTGGCGCCGATTCGTGCCGCCCGGAGAACCTCGACCCGCAATACGGCCTGCGCGAAGGCAAGTACTTCCTGTCCCCGGAACAGGCGCAAGCCATCCTGGAACTGCGCCTGCACCGCCTCACCGGCCTTGAGCACGAAAAGCTGCTGGCCGAGTACCAGGAAATCCTCAACCAGATCGGCGAGCTGATCCGCATCCTCAACAGCGCTACGCGCCTGATGGAAGTGATCCGCGAAGAACTGGAAGTGATCCGCGCCGAATACGGCGACGTGCGCCGCACCGAGATCCTCGATGCGCGCCTGGACCTGACCCTGGGTGACATGATCCCGGAAGAAGAGCGCGTGGTGACCATTTCCCACGGCGGCTACGCCAAGACCCAGCCGCTGGCCGCGTACCAGGCCCAGCGTCGCGGCGGCAAGGGCAAGTCCGCGACTGGCGTCAAGGACGAGGACTACATCGCTCACCTGCTGGTCGCCAACAGCCACACCACGCTGCTGCTGTTCTCCAGCAAGGGCAAGGTTTACTGGCTCAAGACCTACGAAATCCCGGAAGCATCCCGTGCCGCTCGCGGCCGTCCGCTGGTCAACCTGTTGCCGCTGGACGATGGTGAATACATCACCACCATGTTACCGGTGGAGGAGTACACCGAGGGTCACTACATCTTCATGGCCACCGCCAACGGAACCGTGAAGAAGACCCCGCTGGAGTCTTTCAGCCGTCAGCGCAGCGTCGGTCTGATCGCCCTGGAGCTGGACGAGGGTGACGTGCTGATCTCCGCTGCCATCACCGACGGCGAGCGTGAAGTCATGCTGTTCTCCGACGGCGGCAAGGTCACTCGCTTCAAGGAGTCCGACGTTCGCGCCATGGGCCGTACCGCTCGCGGTGTGCGCGGCATGCGCCTGCCGGAAGGCCAGAAGCTGATTTCCATGCTGATCCCTGAAGAAGGCAGCCAGATCCTCACCGCTTCGGCCCGTGGTTATGGCAAGCGCACGGCCATCAGCGAGTTCCCAGAGTACAAGCGTGGCGGCCAGGGCGTGATCGCCATGGTCAGCAACGAGCGTAACGGTCGTCTGGTCGGTGCGGTCCAGGTGCTCGATGGCGAGGAGATCATGCTGATCTCCGACCAGGGCACCCTGGTGCGCACGCGGGTCGCCGAAGTGTCGAGCCTGGGTCGTAACACCCAGGGCGTGACGCTGATCAAGCTGGCCAGCGACGAAACGCTGGTCGGGCTTGAGCGGGTCCAGGAACCGTCGGAGGTTGAAGGCGAGGAGTTGGAAGGCGAGGAAGGCGTTGCGTTCGACGGCACCCTCGGGGCCGATGTCGACGACGCTGTCGGCGACCAACCGCTCGACGCTGCCGCAGACGAAGAAGAACCGCAGGACTAAGCGGGCACGCAGGGGGCGGATGAAGATTCGCCCCCTTGTTGTTTGTCCCTTTTGAAAATTTGCGACACTGCGCATTTCTCCTTGTGGGAGCGGGCTTGCTCGCGAATGCGGTAGATCAGTTAATGAGATGTCGACTGACACACCGCATTCGCGAGCAAGCCCGCTCCCACTGGGGAAGATGGGTTTGAATCAAGATTTAAGTGACCACCAGATCAGAGCGAGATTGGATGTGAGCAAGAGAGCCTATAACTTCTGTGCCGGCCCGGCGGCGCTTCCTGAGGCGGTCCTGAAGCGTGCCCAGGGTGAACTTCTCGACTGGCACGGCAAGGGCCTGTCGGTCATGGAAATGAGCCATCGCAGCGATGAGTTCGTGTCCATTGCCACCAAGGCCGAGCAGGACCTGCGTGATCTGCTGAACATCCCGTCCAACTACAAGGTGCTGTTCCTGCAAGGCGGCGCGAGCCAGCAGTTCGCCCAGATCCCGCTGAACCTGCTGCCGGAAAGCGGCAAGGCCGACTACATCGACACCGGCATCTGGTCGCAGAAAGCCATCGAAGAAGCTTCGCGCTACGGTCACGTCAACGTGGCCGCCACCGCCAAGCCCTACGACTATTTCGCGATTCCCGGTCAGAACGAGTGGAACCTGTCCAAGGACGCGGCCTACGTTCACTACGCACCGAACGAAACCATCGGTGGCCTGGAATTCAACTGGATCCCGGAAACGGGCGACGTGCCATTGGTGGCCGACATGTCCTCGGACATTCTCTCGCGCCCTGTGGATATTTCCCGTTTCGGCATGATCTACGCGGGTGCCCAGAAGAATATCGGCCCAAGCGGCATCCTGGTCAGCATCATTCGTGAAGACCTGCTGGGGCGTGCCCGCTCCCTGTGCCCGACCATGCTCAACTACAAGGTCGCGGCCGACAACGGCTCGATGTACAACACCCCGCCGACCCTGGCCTGGTACCTGTCGGGCCTGGTGTTCGAATGGCTGAAAGAGCAGGGCGGTGTCGAAGCCATCGGCAAGCTCAACGAAGTGAAGCAGCGCACGTTGTATGACTTCATCGACGCCAGCGGCCTCTATAGCAACCCGATCAACAAGACCGATCGCTCGTGGATGAACGTGCCGTTCCGCCTAGCCGATGACCGTCTCGACAAACCATTCCTGGCCGGTGCCGACGAACGTGGCCTGCTGAACCTCAAGGGTCACCGTTCGGTCGGTGGCATGCGCGCCTCCATCTACAACGCCGTCGACATCAACGCCGTCAATGCGTTGATCGCCTACATGGCAGAGTTCGAGAAGGAACATGGCTGATGTCTGAGCAAGAACTCAAGGCGCTGCGCCTGCGTATCGATGCCCTGGACGAAAAGGTCCTGGAGCTGATCAGCGAGCGCGCGCGCTGCGCCCAGGAAGTCGCCCGGGTGAAGATGGCCTCCCTGGCCGAAGGCGAAGTGCCGGTGTTCTATCGCCCCGAGCGTGAAGCGCAGGTGCTCAAGCGTGTGATGGAGCGCAACAAGGGGCCGCTGGGCAACGAAGAGATGGCGCGTCTGTTCCGCGAAATCATGTCTTCGTGCCTGGCGCTCGAGCAACCGCTGAAAGTCGCTTACCTGGGCCCGGAAGGTACCTTCACCCAGGCGGCGGCCATGAAGCACTTTGGTCACGCCGTGATCAGCAAGCCGATGGCGGCCATTGACGAAGTGTTCCGTGAAGTGGCCGCCGGCGCGGTGAATTTTGGCGTGGTGCCGGTGGAGAACTCCACCGAAGGCGCGGTCAACCACACGCTGGACAGCTTCCTCGAGCACGACATGGTGATCTGCGGCGAAGTCGAATTGCGCATCCACCACCACCTGCTGGTGGGCGAGAACACCAAGACCGACAGCATCAGTCGGATCTATTCCCACGCCCAGTCGCTGGCCCAGTGCCGCAAGTGGCTGGACGCCCACTATCCGAACGTCGAGCGCGTGGCAGTATCGAGCAACGCCGAGGCGGCCAAGCGGGTCAAGGGCGAGTGGAACTCGGCGGCGATTGCTGGCGATATGGCGGCCGGCCTCTATGGGCTGACGCGCCTGGCGGAAAAAATCGAGGATCGCCCGGACAACTCCACGCGATTTCTGATGATCGGCAGCCAGGAAGTCCCGCCTACCGGCGACGACAAGACCTCGATCATCGTTTCCATGAGTAACAAGCCCGGCGCGCTCCATGAACTGCTGGTGCCGTTCCATGACAACGGTATCGACCTGACGCGGATCGAGACCCGTCCGTCGCGCAGCGGTAAATGGACCTACGTGTTCTTCATCGATTTCGTCGGCCATCACCGCGATCCGCTGGTAAAAGGTGTGCTGGAGAAAATCAGTCAGGAAGCAGTGGCACTCAAGGTGCTGGGTTCCTACCCCAAAGCAGTTCTTTAAGGGCGGATAGCAAATGAGTGGCAACTTCCTCGCTCTGGCTCAGCCAGGCGTGCAACAACTCTCGCCTTACGTTCCGGGCAAGCCCGTGGACGAACTGGCCCGCGAGCTGGACCTGGATCCGGCCAGCATCGTCAAGTTGGCGAGCAACGAAAACCCGTTGGGCGCGAGCCCCAAGGCACTGGCGGCGATCCGCGACGAACTGGCCGAGCTGACCCGTTACCCCGATGGCAATGGCTTTGCACTCAAGAGCCTGCTGGCCGAGCGCTGTGGTGTCGAGCTGAACCAAGTGACGCTGGGCAATGGTTCCAACGACATCCTTGAGCTGGTCGCTCGTGCCTACCTGGCGCCAGGTCTCAACGCGGTGTTCAGCGAGCACGCGTTCGCGGTCTACCCGATCGCGACCCAGGCCGTCGGCGCGGATGCCCGTGTGGTTCCCGCCAAGGACTGGGGGCACGACCTGCCAGCCATGCTGGCCGCCATCGACGCCAACACCCGCGTGGTTTTCATTGCCAACCCGAACAACCCGACCGGCACCTGGTTCGATGCCCAGGCCTTGGATGACTTCCTCCAGGACGTGCCCGCGCACGTGCTGGTGGTGTTGGACGAGGCTTACATCGAATACGCCGAAGGCAGCGATTTGCCCGATGGCCTGGATTTCCTCGCGGCCTACCCGAACCTGCTGGTTTCGCGCACCTTCTCCAAAGCCTATGGCCTGGCCTCGCTGCGGGTCGGCTACGGCCTGTCCACCGCCGTGGTGGCCGATGTGCTGAACCGCGTGCGTCAGCCATTCAACGTCAACAGCTTTGCCCTGGCCGCCGCCTGTGCGGCCTTGCAGGATGAAGCCTACCTGGCTGAAAGCCGTCGCCTCAACGCGGCCGGCATGCAGCAGTTGGAGGCAGGGCTGCGTGAGCTGGGCCTGGGCTGGATTCCATCCAAAGGCAATTTCATCTGCATCGACCTGGGGCGTATCGCCGCGCCGGTGTACCAGGGGCTGTTGCGCGAAGGTGTGATCGTGCGTCCGGTGGCCAATTACGGCATGCCGAACCATTTGCGCGTCACCATCGGCTTGCCGGCGGAAAACAGCCGTTTCCTCGAGGCGTTGAGCAAGGTCCTGGTTCGTGGTTGATGTCACTTCGCTGCAACCTGCAGCCCCTATGATCGGTCGCCTGGTGGTGGTCGGCCTGGGGCTGATCGGCGGTTCGTTCGCCAAGGGCTTGCGTGAAAGCGGCCTGTGTCGCGAGGTGGTCGGTGTCGACCTGGATCCGCAGTCGCGCAAGCTGGCCGTGGAGCTGGGTGTGGTCGATCGCTGCGAGGACGACCTGGCGATCGCTTGCCAGGGCGCGGACGTGATCCAGCTGGCGGTGCCGATCCTGGCCATGGAAAAACTGCTGGCCCGCCTGGCGGGCATGAATTTGGGGCAGGCGATCCTGACCGATGTCGGCAGCGCCAAGGGCAACGTCGTGCGCGCCGCCACCGAGGCCTTCGGCGGGATGCCGGCGCGCTTCGTGCCTGGTCATCCGATTGCCGGTTCCGAGCAGAGCGGGGTGGAAGCCTCCAACGCCGAACTGTTTCGTCGTCACAAAGTGATCCTCACGCCGCTGGACCAGACGGATCCAGCCGCGCTGGCGGTGGTGGATCGTTTGTGGCGTGAACTGGGCGCCGATGTCGAGCACATGCAGGTCGGGCGTCACGATGAAGTATTGGCCGCCACTAGCCATTTGCCGCACCTGTTGGCGTTCGGCCTGGTGGACTCATTGGCCAAACGCAATGAAAATCTTGAGATCTTCCGTTACGCTGCCGGCGGTTTCCGCGATTTCACGAGAATCGCCGGAAGCGACCCGGTCATGTGGCACGACATCTTCCTCGCCAACCGCGAAGCTGTCTTGCGCACACTCGATACATTTCGCAGCGACCTCGACGCCTTGCGCGACGCGGTCGATGCAGGGGACGGGCACCAATTGCTGGGCGTTTTCACACGCGCCAGGGTGGCCCGCGAGCATTTCAGTAAAATCCTGGCCCGTCGGGCCTATGTGGACGCTATGAACTCCAACGATCTGATTTTCCTGGCACAACCTGGTGGCTCCCTGAGTGGGCGTATTCGTGTACCGGGCGATAAATCGATTTCCCACCGTTCGATCATGCTCGGCTCCCTGGCCGAAGGCGTGACCGAAGTGGAAGGCTTCCTTGAGGGCGAAGATGCTCTGGCGACGCTGCAAGCGTTTCGCGACATGGGGGTGGTCATCGAAGGTCCGCATCACGGTCGCGTGACCATCCATGGTGTCGGCCTGCATGGTCTCAAGCCTGCCCCGGGGCCGATCTACCTGGGTAACTCCGGGACTTCGATGCGTCTGTTGTCCGGCTTGTTGGCTGCGCAGGACTTCGACAGCACCCTGACCGGCGACGCCTCGCTGTCCAAGCGCCCGATGAACCGCGTCGCCAACCCGTTGCGGGAAATGGGTGCGGTCATCGAGACTGCCGCCGACGGTCGTCCGCCGATGACCATTCGCGGTGGCAACAAGCTCAAGGGCCTGACCTACACCATGCCGATGGCCAGCGCCCAGGTGAAATCCTGCCTGCTGCTGGCCGGTCTCTACGCCGAGGGCAAGACCACCGTCACCGAGCCGGCCCCGACCCGCGACCACACCGAGCGCATGCTGCGCGGCTTCGGCTACCCGGTGACGGTGGATGGCGCCACAGCATCCGTCGAGTCCGGTAGTAAGCTGACCGCGACCCACATCGAAGTGCCGGGCGACATCTCGTCGTCGGCGTTCTTCCTGGTGGCCGCCTCCATCGCGGAAGGTTCCGACCTGGTGCTTGAGCACGTCGGCATCAACCCGACCCGTACCGGCGTGATCGACATCCTGCGCCTGATGGGCGCTGACATTACGCTGGAGAACCAGCGTGAAGTCGGCGGCGAACCCGTAGCGGACCTGCACGTACGAGCAGCTAAACTCAAGGGTATCGAGATTCCGGAGGCGCTGGTTCCGCTGGCCATCGACGAGTTCCCGGTGCTGTTCGTGGCGGCCGCCTGTGCGCAAGGGCGCACCGTGCTGACTGGTGCCGAAGAGCTGCGGGTCAAGGAGTCGGATCGCATCCAGGTGATGGCTGATGGCTTGCTCACCTTGGGCGTCAAGTGCCAGCCGACGCCGGACGGCATCATCATCGATGGCGGCCAGATTGGCGGCGGCGAAGTCCATGGTCACGGTGATCACCGCATCGCCATGGCCTTCAGTGTTGCGTCTTTGCGCGCCAGCGCGCCGATTCGCATCCATGATTGCGCCAACGTCGCCACGTCGTTCCCGAACTTCCTGGCGCTGTGCGCGCAGGTCGGTATTCGAGTAGCACAAGAGGCGCAGTCGTGAACATCAAGGCACCGGTCATCACCATCGATGGCCCAAGCGGTTCGGGCAAGGGCACCGTCGCCGGGATCCTGGCCAGGCAGTTGGGCTGGAACCTGCTCGATTCGGGTGCCTTGTACCGTCTGCTGGCGTTCGCCGCCGCCAACCATGGCGTCGACCTGACCAACGAGGAGTTGCTCAAGGCGCTGGCGGCTCACCTGGACGTACAGTTCATTGCGGCGACCGACGGTCAGCTCCAGCGCATTATCCTAGAGGGTGATGAAGTCAGTGATGTCATCCGTACCGAAAGCGTGGGCGCCGGGGCCTCCCAGGTCGCTGCGCTGCCGGCGGTACGCGAAGCGTTGCTGCAACGTCAGCGCGCTTTCCAGGAGCCGCCGGGGCTGGTGGCTGATGGTCGCGACATGGGCACGGTGGTCTTTCCTGACGCGCCGTTGAAGATTTTCCTCACCGCCAGCGCCGAGGAGAGGGCGCGTCGCCGATATTTGCAGTTGAAGGGCAAAGGCGAGGATGTTAGTCTGTCGAGTCTGCTAGATGAGATCCGTGCACGCGACGAGCGTGATACCCAGCGCGCAGTAGCCCCGCTAAAGCCGGCGGCCGACGCGATACAGCTGGATTCAACGGAGTTGTCCATCGATCAGGTGCTGCAACGCATCATGAGCGAGATCGCCATTCGCGATATCGCCGGGTGACAGGAGGCTCCGCAGGGGACCAGTCATAGTCCTGCGGCGCTTCTTTTATATGAAACTAACCCACATCGTCTGGGGTGTGGAGATGGGCGTTTACTTCGCCCTAATCAACAGGAATTAAAATGAGCGAAAGCTTTGCGGAACTCTTTGAAGAAAGCTTGAAAACCCTGAACCTTCAGGCAGGCTCCATCATCACCGGCGTTATCGTTGATATCGATTACCAGGCTCGCTGGGTAACCGTTCACGCTGGTCTGAAGTCTGAAGCGCTGATCCCGCTTGAGCAGTTCTACAACGACGCTGGCGAACTGAACATCAACGTCGGTGACGAAGTTCACGTTGCGCTGGACTCGGTTGAAGATGGCTTTGGTGAAACCAAGCTGTCCCGTGAAAAAGCCAAGCGCGCTGAATGCTGGATCGTTCTGGAAGCGGCCTTCGCAGCTGAGGAAGTGGTCAAGGGCGTTATCAACGGTAAGGTTAAAGGCGGCTTCACTGTCGACGTTAACGGCATCCGTGCGTTCCTGCCAGGTTCCCTGGTTGACGTCCGTCCAGTGCGCGACACCACGCACCTGGAAGGCAAAGAGCTGGAATTCAAGGTCATCAAGCTGGACCAGAAGCGCAACAACGTTGTCGTTTCCCGTCGCAGTGTCCTGGAAGCCGAGAACTCCGCCGAGCGTGAAGCTCTGCTGGAATCGCTGCAGGAAGGCCAGCAGGTCAAGGGTATCGTCAAGAACCTCACTGATTACGGCGCATTCGTCGATCTGGGTGGCGTCGATGGCCTGCTGCACATCACCGACATGGCCTGGAAGCGTATCAAGCATCCTTCGGAAATCGTCAACGTTGGCGACGAGATCGATGTCAAGGTTCTGAAGTACGATCGCGAGCGCAATCGTGTTTCCCTGGGCCTCAAGCAACTGGGTGAAGATCCATGGGTTGCTATCAAAGCCCGTTACCCAGAAGGCACCCGCGTCACCGCTCGTGTTACCAACCTTACCGACTACGGCTGCTTCGCTGAGCTGGAAGAAGGCGTTGAAGGCCTGGTACACGTTTCCGAAATGGACTGGACCAACAAGAACATCCACCCTTCGAAAGTCGTACAAGTCGGCGACGAAGTGGAAGTCATGGTTCTGGACATCGACGAAGAGCGTCGTCGTATCTCCCTTGGCATCAAGCAGTGCAAGTCCAACCCATGGGAAGACTTCTCTGGCCAGTTCAACAAGGGCGATAAAATCTCCGGCACCATCAAGTCGATCACCGATTTCGGTATCTTCATTGGTCTGGATGGCGGCATCGACGGCCTGGTTCACCTGTCCGACATCTCCTGGAACGAAGTGGGCGAAGAAGCCGTACGCCGTTTCAAGAAGGGCGACGAGCTGGACACCGTTATCCTGTCGGTTGACCCAGAGCGCGAGCGTATCTCCCTGGGTATCAAGCAACTGGAAAGCGATCCGTTCTCCGAGTACGTTCAAGAGAACGACAAAGGCGCAATCGTTAAGGGCATCGTGAAAGAAGTTGACGCCAAAGGCGCCATCATCACCTTGGCCGACGATATCGAAGCGACTCTGAAAGCCTCCGAAATCAGCCGTGACCGCGTTGAAGACGCGCGCAACGTTCTGAAAGAAGGCGAAGAAGTAGAAGCCAAGATCATCAGCGTTGACCGCAAGAGCCGCGTAATCCAGCTCTCCATCAAGTCGAAAGACGATGCTGAAGAGAAAGAAGCAATCCAGAGCCTGCGCGACAAGCCAGCCGCTGATATTGCTGCTGGTCCTACCACTCTGGGTGACCTGCTGCGTGCACAAATGGAAAAACAGAACTGAGTTCTGTCAGACCATGAAAAAGGGCGACTTCGGTCGCCCTTTTTTGTGGGTGCGATTCGGGAAAGCCAGACTTTGCTCGTTCCAGATGCGCTGTCTGGTCTCGCTGTGAAACCAATCCTGCAGCCTGGCTGTCTCTTCTTTAAGCGGATCAGCCATCTATCAAGGTTGGACCACAGATGTCCTGGTTTTCTTGGAGTAATGTTGGAGCGAGCTTGCTCGCGATAGCGTCAGATCAGGCGCCACCCAGTCGAGTGATGGATATTTAAGGAGATGAATGAACAGACTCATCCTGATATTCGCAATATTGGCATTGGCAGCTTGCACCACAAGTGCCAAGACCCACGCAGTGCGTGGTGTCAGCGGTATCGAGGTCGACTGCTCAGGGTTGGGCTCTGGCTGGGAGAAGTGCCATAAGAGAGCCGCAAGAGAGTGCAAGGGCGCAGGCTACAAGGTCATTACCCGATCTGACGACGCGAAGGATGATGATCAGTATCCCTTTGGTTTCAATCCGGCTGGCTATCTGACTCGCACGATGCTGGTTATCTGTCGCTAGCTTTAGAAAATCTCCCCGTCTGCATGAAAGAAGCGATAGGGGAGCAAAGAAGAATGTCAATACTTGGGCTGTTCAAATCCCTCCGGTCATGCTAAAACCTTTTCAAGCGATTTTCCTAGCTGCTTGAAAAAGAAGGGAAAAATATGACGAAGTCGGAGTTGATCGAACGAATTGTCACCCATCAAGGGCTACTCTCATCCAAGGATGTGGAACTGGCCATCAAGACCATGCTTGAACAAATGTCCCAGTGCCTGGCGACGGGGGATCGTATTGAAATCCGTGGTTTTGGCAGCTTTTCCCTGCATTACCGTGCCCCGCGGGTTGGGCGCAATCCCAAGACCGGTCAGTCCGTCAGTCTTGATGGAAAGTTTGTCCCTCATTTCAAGCCGGGCAAAGAGCTCAGGGATCGTGTGAATGAGGAGGAGGGGGATGAGCTCTGACGCAGCACCTAATCTAAGGAGTTTTCATGCGGAACTTTAAGCGCTTGGCCCTTGTCGTACTGGCGCTGCTTGTGGCCTCGGCTATCGTCCTGTTTGTACTGGAAAACAACCAGCCGGTCGCACTCCTGTTTCTGGGCTGGTCAGCTCCTCAGCTTCCCGTCTCGGTTTTCGTGATCCTGGCGCTTCTCGCTGGTATGATAGTCGGGCCGTCGCTCGCGTGGTTCTTGGGAATGCGTAGACGGCCGAAATAATGGATATGTGAGCCCAGTAGTCTCTTGGTGTAAGGATCACGGCCAACAATTTTTTCTGACTTTGGGTGCGTTTTGTTCAAATTTAACTTGATTCAGTCTATCGCTGTGCCCGTCTTGCCTTTTAGTGAGTTCGATGTGTCTGTAGAGGCAATGCCAAAAAAGGGAGGCGGGATCACCCATGCCCAATAATCGTATTGAAACCCAGGGCGTCGATGAGATCGATCTGATCGCACTAGCGCGCGGGCTCTGGGGGCAAAAGTGGTTGATCCTTGCGGTCACCTTGCTGGTTACCGCGGGTGCAGCGGCTTATGCATACCTCAGCAAGCCGGTTTATCAAGCCCAGCTTTTTATCATGCCTCCTACTCAGAACGGTATTGCTGAGTTGAACTATGGCCGAGGGAAAAGCACAGAGCTGGATCCTTATTCCATCAAACATGTCTATGACGTATTTGCCCGAAATCTACAGGGTGAGTCTCTTCGTCAGACATTCTTCAATGAGGTTTATCTTCCTTCACTTGATGAGTCCCAGCGTAAGGGCGCGCTTGACCGTTTGTATGAGCGTTTCTCCCGAGAGCTCGTGATAAAGGGCCCTGGTAAAGATACGCCGGACCGCTATTCGGTAACGGTCCAGGGTGGAGACCCCGTTCGAGCCACGGAGTGGGCGAAGGCTTATGTGGCGCGCGCCAGTGAAGCGGCTGAATCAGAGCTGATCAAGAACGTTACGGCTGAGGCTGCGGTAAGAGCGCGTAATCTGGAGCAGCGTATTGTCGGTTTGCGCGAGACTGCGCAGCGAATACGTGAGGATCGGATTCAGCAGTTGCGCGAAGCGTTGAAGATCGCGGAGGCAATTGGTCTCACCAGCCCGAGTATAAACTCTACGGCGGCTGTTGATATAACGGTAGAAACTGGCAATAAAATGGATTACCAGCGAGGCAGCAAAGCCCTGGCTGCGGAAGTGAAGGCGCTGGAGTCGAGGGCTTCTGACGATGCCTTCATATCGGATTTGCGTTCGCTCCAAATGCGCTACAGTTTCTATCGTAAATTGAATATTGATCCAGAAAGCATTTCGGTTTATAGGCAAGACGGTAGCGTTGAGGTGCCGCAAAGCCCAATTAAGCCAAGAAAAATTTTGATTTTATTGTTGGGTGTTATTATGGGGGGCTTGTTAGGGGGGGGCATGGCCTTGATTCGAATTGTTATAAATCGAAGCAAAGAGCAGTGAGTCAATGGCGTAAAGAGTGATCTGTAACGGTATATTGCTGTTTCGACGATAGTCGTCGAGCAGCTGTATTTTTGGGTTTTCACGGAATCCGGGGAAACATGGCAGCGCCGATTTGATTGATGATGTTCGTGCGAGCAACACATCTAGCAAGCAGGCATCCTTATGTGCGATTTAGTACTTTCCTCCCTTTTTGAAGGGGTTTTCTATTGTCACGATCAAGCTTGATGGCGATGGCCTGCAGATTGATCTGATCCCTCAGCTCACCCGTTTTCCCACTTGCGGCGGCTGTCAAGGGCCTAGTTCAACTATTCATGAATACTGCCAGCGGGTCATCCGTAATCTGCCCATTCTTGCGCGAGCGGTGCAGCTCAGCGTCGAGCTTGGGCGAGTTGGGTGTGGGGCTTGTGGTAAGTGGATGAGGGCCGTCAGCTAGCTTGATCGCTATTTCCAGATGACGCGACGCTTGTCTGAAGCCGTCATTCAGGCCTGTCAGCGTCTACCACTTTGCATGTTACCCAGCTGTTGGGATTGCATTGGGCTCTGTACGAAATCTTAAGAAACCCATCACCGCCCTTCGAACGCTGAGATTTTGTAGAGTCACCCGCCATGAGTGGAAAGTAATTCTGTGATGGCAAAGCGTTATGAGCTCTCGGACGAGGCCTGGGATGTGGTCTCCGATCTTTTCATCCATGTTTGGATGGTTGAAAGAGAATCGCCGAATCGTGACGCGTTTTGTCAAGCTCGCGAAAAGCTATCCTGCCATGTTCTCGCTGGCTTGTTCCACGAGGTGTTTGCGACATCTCATTTCGTACAGAGCCTAGGTTGCGAGCTGTGGGGGCAAGCAGATTTAGGTTACAATCGTCAGATAATGCAGGACGCTATTGAAAGGTCACATATGGCTATACGAATATCCACCATGCTGTTTGCTATAACTTTTCCGGGAACAATCCTGTATTACGTTGCGGTTTCCAAGCACTTAATTCCACCTATCAGCTCCGGTTATTTTGGGTTGATGTGCATTGTTTCTTTGCTATTAGCTCTGCCGAGCTATGCATACGATGCATTGAAGACCGGAAGGCTTCAGATTACTGACCTATCATTTTTTTTGTTTTTATTGTTCTTTGCTATGATCGTATTTTGGCATGGCGCGCAGTCTTCAGACAAGTCGTTAATGTCATGGCATTTGGTTTCTATAGCCCAAAGCGTGGCGGTTTTTTTACTATGCAAACGCGCTTTCACTAACAGTGATAAAATCTCCTCTGTTATAGCTATTGGTTGGTTGCTGGCGTCACTGTGTATAATGACAGTGACGGTCGACGGCAGGTTCTCACTGAGGGAAACAGCCGATGACGTAGGCGCAATTCCCAGCTACCAGACTTTTGCATTATGCTACATGATAACTAGCGTATTCCTGGCAAAAACCATTGATAGTAGAAAGCTACGATACATTGTTCACTCCGTCTCGCTTATCTGTCTTTACCTTAACTCCGCCAGAAGTGAGTTTGCCGGATATCTATTCTTCCTTGGGGTACTGGAGTTTTTGAGCTACAGGAACAAGTCAACGCCAATAATCGTGGCCTCCATAGTAATTACAATTTCATTTGTTGCGATTGTCACTGGCTCGGTCAAGCTGCCTGAAAGTCGGATAACCGCTCTTGCCAACCTAAATAGCGACAATTCCAGCAATGAGCGTGACCGCATGGCGAGAGAAGGGTTGGATAAAATATTCAACAGCCCCATCATCGGCGCATATGGACAATATGAAGAAGGCGGGTATATCCATAATATAATGTCGGTGTGGCAGGAAACAGGCATTCTCGGTGCCATCTTCTTTATATCGATACTGTCTGCGCCAACTGCCATGTCAATTGCCAAGGTGCTGAAGCGCAGGTCGTATCACGACACGCACGTTGCTCTATCACTTCTGCTTACTGCGATTCTTTTACTCGTAGCTGGTAAATATTTCACATATTTGCTTGTTCCGGCGGCGCTAGCTGTGTATTCGACTACCCGAAACCAGACCAGAGTATTGGGATAACCAATCATGAAAAAGTGACGATCCGGCACTGTACGAAAAGTACTGTCTCAAACACCGAATGGCACAAGCCAGTGAGACCATCGCGCATAACTTTTAGCGAGCTTGTCGACGCGCGTAACGATGCGGTGGTTCTCCTTCAACAAGCCAAACATGCGCTCAATGATGTTGCGCTGTCGGTATTTGGGGCGATCAAACAGTCTGGGTAAGCAGACTTGGGATTGCGCTTCATCGCACGCAGCGGGATGAGCGGCTGCATCCGATAGCGGTCGCAATGGCGCCGCAACGTTTCGGCGTTATCGCCTTTATCGGCCAGCAATCATCGGCAGCGTTGCGAGGGTGCCCTCGCAAACTTGGGATGTAAACGTTATCCAGTAGCGCGGTGCAGTCGGTGTATAGGCGGCCTGAGCTCAACACAGGCTTCGATATGGAGCGTGAGAACCTCGCCTTTGATGTTGACACGGCCGATGCGCTGACCTTGCAAAAAAGCTTAATTGCATTGACAGGCCAGGTTAGAAGCGATCGTGGCGTATCGGGAGGCTAATGGGTCGTTTGCTACGGTGGGAACTGCTGGAGATCCAGGGCTCCGCCCAGCGCGTTCCAGCATTGGAGCTGGCACAGGTCAACGGTGCCGGCTGGCGGAAGTTCAGCCTTAGGGTTCCAAGAGCGAACGATATCGTTTTGAAAACCTTTCGGGCGCTCAGTCGCTCTGGAAAACTTTGATGGATCGCCGAAGCCGAACCCCCTATGATTGTGGCCCCTTTCAGTTTTGGCAGCCGCCAGGCAGCCCTCTGGCAAAATGGACGAGCGCCTTTTCTCGATGTCGCGGTGGCTGCGTGTTGCTGCGGAATGGATTCACTCGACTGACGAATGAATCGGTGAAGGTTCAATTACCCGTTATGCAGTCGTGGAAACGGGCAGGTAAATCAAGGTGAGTTGGAAAGCATGACAGATATGAATGCGGTGATTGAAAAGTTCAAAAGTCGGCAGGCTTTGATTGGTATCGTTGGTCTCGGTTACGTCGGTTTGCCCCTGATGCTGCGTTACAATGCCATTGGTTTTAATGTCCTAGGTATCGATATCGATCAAGCCAAGGTCGAAAAACTGAATGTTGGTCAGAGCTACATCGAGCATATTCCGGCTGCCAGCATCGCCAAGGCGCGTGAGTCGGGTTTTGAGGCCACCGTCGATTTCAAGCGTGCCAGCGAGTGTGACGCGCTGATTCTGTGTGTGCCGACGCCGCTGAACAAGTATCGCGAGCCGGACATGAGCTTCGTGATCAATACCACCGATGCACTCAAGCCGAACCTGCGTGCAGGCCAGGTGGTTTCGCTGGAAAGCACCACCTACCCAGGCACCACCGAAGAAGAACTGCTGCCACGCGTGCAGGAAGGTGGCTTAGAAGTCGGTGAGGACATCTTCCTGGTCTACTCGCCAGAGCGCGAAGACCCGGGCAATCCGAACTTCGAAACCCGTACCATTCCAAAGGTCATCGGTGGCCACACGCCAAAATGCCTGGAAGTCGGTGTTGCGCTGTACGAGCAAGCCATTGACCAGGTTGTACAGGTCAGCTCCACCAAAGCTGCCGAGATGACCAAGTTGCTGGAAAACATCCATCGTGCGGTGAACATCGGCCTAGTCAACGAAATGAAGATCGTCGCCGACCGCATGGGTATTGACATCTTCGAAGTGGTCGATGCCGCGGCAACCAAGCCTTTCGGTTTCACCCCTTACTACCCAGGTCCGGGCCTGGGTGGCCACTGCATTCCAATTGACCCTTTTTACCTGACTTGGAAGGCACGCGAATATGGCCTGCACACCCGTTTCATTGAGCTGTCTGGCGAAGTCAACCAGGCGATGCCTGAGTACGTGTTGAACAAGCTGATGGATGGCTTGAACGAATCGGGCAAGGCGCTCAAGGGCAGCCGCATCCTGGTATTGGGCATTGCCTACAAGAAAAACGTCGACGACATGCGTGAATCGCCCTCCGTGGAGATCATGGAACTCATCGAGGCCAAGGGCGGTATCGTCGCGTACAGCGACCCACATGTGCCGCAATTCCCGAAAATGCGCGAGCATCACTTCGAACTGGACAGCGAGCCGCTGACTGCCGAGAACCTGGCAAGCTTCGATGCAGTCGTCCTGGCGACCGACCATGACAAGTTCGACTATGCGTTGATCGAGTCCAAGGCCAGGCTGATCATTGACAGTCGTGGTAAATACCGCATCCCGGCCACGCACATCATCAAAGCCTGATCAGCGTCGCTCGCCCGTCGATCCGCCTGTGCCCCAGGGCAAGGCGGATTCCTTCGTTTTCAAAGGAAGCCTCATGAAAAACTTTGCTCTCATCGGCGCCGCTGGCTATATCGCCCCTCGGCATATGCGCGCCATTAAAGATACCGGCAACCGCCTGGTCTCCGCCTACGATATCAATGACTCGGTAGGCATCATCGACAGCATTTCACCGCAAAGCGAATTCTTTACCGAGTTCGAGTTCTTCCTTGATCACGCTCACAGCCTCAAGCGCGACCCAGCGAACGCCTTGGATTACGTGTCGATCTGCTCGCCCAACTACCTGCACCAACCGCACATTGCCGCCGGTCTGCGCCTGGGCTGTGACGTGATCTGCGAAAAACCGTTAGTGCCGACCCCGCAGCAGTTGGACCAGTTGGCACTGATCGAGCAGGAAACCGGTAAGCGCCTGTTCAACATCCTGCAGCTGCGCCATCACCAGGCAATCATTGCCTTGAAGGACAAGGTTGCCCGCGAGAACAACCCGCACAAGTACGAAGTCGATCTGACCTACATTACTTCCCGTGGCAAGTGGTACCTGCAAAGCTGGAAAGGTGACCCACGCAAGTCCTTCGGCGTAGCCACCAACATTGGCGTGCACTTCTACGACATGCTGCACTTCATCTTTGGCAAGTTGCAGCGCAACGTTGTGCACTTCACTTCCGAACACAAGGCGGCCGGTTACCTGGAGTACGAGAAAGCACGTGTACGCTGGTTCCTGTCGGTCGACGCCAACGATCTGCCGGAATCGGTAAAGGGCAAGAAGCCAACTTACCGTTCGATTACCGTCAACGGAGAGGAAATGGAGTTCTCCGAAGGCTTCACTGACCTGCACACCACCAGCTACGAGGAAATCCTGGCTGGGCGTGGTTATGGCATCGAGGATGCTCGCCACTGCGTGGAGACGGTCAACACCATTCGCAGTGCGGCCATCGTCGTTGCAGCGGACAACGAAGCGCATCCGTTCGTCCAAGCCCTTTCTCGCTGATCGGCGAGACAGCACGGGTGGCCTTGCGCCACCCGTTTCAAGTTTCTCAAGCAGGATCGCAAGCCAGCGTGTCGAACGATAATTTCAACAAGCCAAACGAAGCGGGTGCGATGCGCCGCGTGCGCAGCATTCGTCTCGATATTCAGGGCTTGCGTGCAATCGCGGTGCTGGCGGTCATGCTTTATCACGCCAATAGTGGCTGGCTGAAAGCGGGCTATGTCGGCGTCGACATCTTTTTTGTCATCTCTGGCTTCATCATAACGGCATTGTTGACCGAGCGAAGCGACAAGGTCGATCTCGTTTCATTCTATGCCAGCCGCATCAAGCGCATTCTGCCGGCGTATTTCGTCATGCTGGTGGTGGTGTCCGCGCTGTCCGCGCTCCTGTTTCTGCCTGATGACTTCGCATTTTTCCTCGACAGCCTGAAGTCCTCGGCGTTGTTTACCAGCAACCAGTACTTCTCTGGCTTCGGCAGTTATTTCGCGCCGCGGGCCGATGAATTGCCGCTTCTGCATACCTGGTCATTGGCCATCGAGATGCAGTTCTATCTGTTCTTCCCGGTGCTGGTCATTTGCTTGCCAAAGCAATGGCGTCTCATAACGTTTGCCTTGCTAGCCGCCAGTCTGTTTGCCTGGAGCGGTTACCGTGGACTGGGTGAATCGCAAGAAGGGATGTACTTTGCCCTGTCGGCACGGATTCCCGAATTCATGGTCGGTGCCATCGTTGCTTTGCTGATGCGCCAGCGCGAGCTGCCCATGTTACTTGCAAGCGTATTCGGTGGGCTGGGCGCAATCCTGCTGGCTTGGGCGGTGCTGGCTATCGATAAGCAACACTTTCCAGGCTTCTGGTCTATCCTGCCTTGTGTCGCGGCAGGGCTGCTCATCGTTGCCCGGCGTGGTCCGGTCAGCGCGTTGCTAGCCACTCGGCCGATGGTCTGGATCGGTGGTATTTCCTATTCGTTGTACCTGTGGCATTGGCCGGTGCTGGCGTTCATTCGTTATTACACGGGGCAGTACGAGCTGACGGCTGCATGGTTGCCGATTTTCGTGGCCAGCTCTGTGCTGCTGGCATGGCTTTCCTTTCGCTTGGTCGAAACACCCGCCAGAAACGCTCCCGGCATGATGCGCCAGCTGCCCAAGTGGGCTGTAACCGGTGCTGTGGTCGCGCTGGTGGCGTGGGGTGGACAACGTGTCAACGCCTCGCTGGTCGCTCCGTTGCCTGTGGAACTCACCCGTTATGCTGCTCCAGAGCTTATCTGCCATGGCACCCAAGTGGGCGCGTGCAAGCGAGGCAAGGCGGATGCCGAAGTGTCCGTTCTGGTAATTGGCGATAGCCATGCTGCCCAATTGAACTACTTCTTCGACCAGGTGGGCGAAGAGCAGGGCGTTGCTTACCGTGTGCTCACTGCCAGCAGTTGCGTGCCTATCCCCGGCTTTGACATTGAACACCTGCCAGCCTGGGCGCAAAAACCTTGCCGCGCGCAGATCGAGGCCGTGGCTCGTGAGTTGCCGAAGGTGGAGCGGGTGATTGTCGCAGGCATGTGGCAGTACCAGATGCAGAGCCAAGCATTCGCCAAGGCGTTTGCTGAATTTCTCGTCGATGCTGCAGGAGCCCATAAACATATTGTGGTGCTTGCTCAGGTACCGATGTTTGAAACAGACGTGCAGCGGGTAAGGCGCTTTACCGAGCTTGGCCTGCCGGCGCCATTGACATTCAATCGTGAGTGGCAGGTTGCCAACCAGCAAGTGCAGGCCATTGTCGACCGCACGCCCGGTGTGCGTTTCCTGGACCTTTCCAATAGCAGCTTCTTTGCCGCTGCGCCTTACCAGCAAGGTTTGCTCATCTACCGTGACAGCCACCACCTCAACGAGGTAGGTGCACGTCGTTATGGGCACTATGCTGCCGAGCCACTGCAGCGTGCTTTCGATCAACCTCAGTCTAATGTGAGTCTGAAGCCATGAGTTACTATCAGCACCCAAGCGCGATCGTCGATGAGGGCGCGCAGATCGGTGAAAACTCCCGTGTCTGGCACTTTGTCCATGTTTGCGCGGGCGCCCACATCGGTGTTGGCGTTTCGCTCGGTCAGAATGTGTTCGTGGGCAACAAAGTCGTGATCGGCGACCGCTGTAAGATCCAGAACAATGTTTCGGTCTACGACAATGTCACGCTGGAAGAGGGCGTATTCTGTGGCCCCAGCATGGTCTTCACCAATGTCTATAATCCGCGTTCGCTGATCGAGCGCAAGGACCAGTACCTCGATACGCTGGTAAAAAAGGGCGCGACGCTCGGCGCCAATTGCACCATCGTCTGCGGCGTTACCATTGGTGAATATGCCTTCGTCGGTGCCGGCGCGGTCATCAACAAGGATGTACCGGCCTATGCATTGATGGTGGGTGTGCCCGCACGGCAGATTGGCTGGATGAGCGAATTTGGTGAGCAATTGCAGTTGAACGAGCAGGGTGAGGCCTTCTGCTCGCATACGGGAGCGCGCTACGTGCTGAACGGAAAACTTTTGAACAAGACGGATGCCTGAGCATGATTGAATTCATTGACCTGAAAAGCCAGCAAGCACGTATCAAGGACAAGATCGATGCCGGCATCCAGCGCGTCTTGAGCCACGGCCAGTACATTCTCGGCCCGGAAGTGCAAGAGCTGGAGGAGCGTCTGGCCGCCTTTGCCGGCGCTAAGTTCTGCATCAGTTGCGCCAACGGCACCGATGCTCTGCAGATCGTGCAGATGGCCCTGGGCATTGGCCCAGGTGACGAGGTGATCACTCCGGGCTTCACCTATATAGCCACTGCCGAAACAGTTGCGTTGCTGGGCGCCAAGCCTGTCTACGTAGACATCGACCCACGTACCTACAACCTTGATCCACAATTGTTGGAGGCGGCGATTACTCCGCGCACAAAGGCGATCATCCCGGTCTCGCTGTATGGCCAGTGTGCTGATTACGATGCGATCAACGCCATTGCGGCCAAACATGGCATCCCTGTGATCGAGGACGCGGCGCAGAGCTTTGGTGCTTCATACAAAGGCAAGCGTTCGTGCAACCTCACGACTGTTTCCTGCACCAGCTTCTTCCCTAGCAAGCCGTTGGGTTGCTATGGCGATGGCGGCGCGATCTTTACCAATGACGAAGCGCTGGCTACTGTCATTCGCCAAATTGCCCGGCATGGCCAGGATCGTCGTTATCACCACATCCGGGTTGGGGTGAACAGTCGACTGGATACCCTGCAAGCGGCCATTCTGTTGCCCAAGCTTGAAATCTTCGAAGAGGAGATTGCGTTGCGTCAGCAAGTGGCGGGTTGGTACGACGTAGCCCTCAAGCAGACTGGTGTCGACACTACCCCTTTTATCGAAGCAGGCAATATCAGCGCCTACGCGCAATATACTGTGCAAGTGGACGATCGGGATGCAGTCCAGAAACGATTGCAGGCCGCCGGCGTTCCGACTGCCGTGCATTATCCTATCCCACTGAACAAGCAACCTGCAGTGGCGGACGAAGCATCGTCGTTGCCAGTTGGTGACAAGGTTGCCACTCGCGTGATGAGTCTGCCTATGCATCCCTATCTGGACAAAGCTTCCATCGATACCATTTGTGCTGCGTTGACGAGCTGACGGATGTGCATACTTGCTCGGGCCGACAGGTCTGTCCTGCGGGATACCGTTTTGGTTTTCGCCTGCTTTGCCGTTGCTCTGTGGGTGAACACCTATGCCAAGGTTTTTCTTCTTGAGTATATGGGCGCGGCCAACAAGTCTGTCGATGTCGGGCTGTATCTGTTGATTCTGGCATTTGCCAGTGCGGGGCTGTGTGGCGGAGGGATTCGCAGGCTAGGCCATTCTTCGTGCTTATCTCCTTCCCGTTCAAGATATCTTGGAGTGTGAAGCGATGAGCGCAATCTTCATCCAGCGCGTGGCGCGAGTATTGGTGGGCACACTTGGCGCTCAACTGATTACCATCGGCGTCACCCTGCTGCTGGTTCGTCTGTATTCCCCTGCCGAAATGGGCGATTTTAGTGCTTGGCTTTCGTTCGCTACCATTTTTGCGGTGATGGTCACCGGGCGCTATGAGTTGGCAATCTTCGCCACCAAGGCGGAAAACGATTTTCATGCCGTGATCAAGCTCGTATTGCTACTCACACTATCAATTACCATTTTAGTGGCTGGCGGTCTTGTATTGGCAGCGCCTTTTATGGACGCACTGCCTGCTGTAGTGGGTGATTATTGGTTGGCCCTGGCAATCGTTTCGTTGGGCTTGGGTGCAAACAAACTGGTCCTGTCCCTCCTAACCTTCCAACAGTCCTTTAACAGGCTGGGAGGCGCGCGTATCAGCCTTGCTGCCTGCGTCGCAGTCGCCCAAGTGTCCGCCGCTTATTTACTAGGCGGCGTCTCGGGTCTTATCTACGGCCAATTGTTCGGCGTCATCGTTGCCACGGCGCTGGCGGCTATCTGGGTTGGAAAACCGTTGATCGTAGCCTGTGCCGCGACGCCTTGGCGCGCGGTGAGGCAAAGCGCGGTGAAGTATATAAACTTCCCCAAGTTTTCCTTGCCCGCAGACCTGATCAACACGGTCGCCAGCCAAATTCCGATCGTGCTGTTGGCAGCGAAGTTCGGCGGGGAGAGTGCGGGCTGGTTCGCTTTGACACTGAAGATCATGGGCGCTCCTATTTCCCTGCTAGCCGCCTCGGTACTTGATGTCTTCAAGGAGCAAGCTGCCCGTGACTATCGGGAGACGGGAAGCTGCCGCGGCATCTTCATCAAGACCTTCAAGCTACTCGCAGTACTGGCGCTCCCTCCCTTCGTAGCCTTCTGGTTCGTAGGTGAATGGGCGTTCAGTTTCATATTTGGCGCCGCCTGGGCTGAATCAGGGCGCTATGCCGTGTTGATGATTCCGTTGTTCTACATGCGGTTCGTCGTTAGCCCCCTGAGTTACACGATCTATATCGCGCAGCGGCAGAATCTGGACTTGGTGTGGCAGCTGACCCTGCTAGCCTTGACGTTTGCCTGCTTCACCCTGCCAGATACCGTGGATTCGGTGTTGTGGTTCTACTCCATGGGCTATGCAATCATGTATTTCATTTATTTCTGGATGTCCTTCTACTGCACCAAGGGAGATGCCAAGTGATCGTTGTTGTTGATTATGGTGTAGGGAACATCGCCTCGGTTTTGAACATGCTGAAGCGAGTGGGCGCCAAAGCCAAGGCCTCGAACAGTCGTGAGGATATCGAGCAGGCGGACAAACTCATTCTGCCAGGAGTGGGCGCTTTCGACGCTGGCATGCAAACACTGCGAAAAAGCGGCCTGATCGAGGTGTTGAATGAGCAGGTGCAGGGTAAGCAAAAGCCGGTAATGGGTGTATGCCTCGGCAGCCAGATGCTTGGCAATGGCTCTGAGGAGGGCAGCGAGCCTGGTCTTGGCTGGATCGACATGGACATTGTCCGTTTCGAGAGGCGTGAGGGGCGTAAGGTGCCGCACATGGGGTGGAACGAAGTTACTCCTCGGTTGCAGCACCCAATTCTGACGGGGCTCAATCAACTGAGCCGTTTCTATTTTGTCCACAGTTATTACATGTTGCCGCGACATGCGGAGAACACCTTGCTGACCGCTAACTACGATCAACAGTTTACCGCCGCAGTGGTCAGGGACAATATTTTGGGCTTTCAATTTCATCCGGAAAAAAGCCATAAATTTGGTATGCAACTATTCAAGAATTTCGTGGAGTTGGTCTGATGGTCAGGAGGCGCGTAATTCCCTGCTTGTTACTTAAAGATCGCGGCCTGGTCAAGACCGTGAAATTCAAAGAGCCGAAATACGTCGGCGATCCCATCAATGCCATCCGGATCTTCAACGAGAAGGAAGTTGATGAGCTGGTGTTGCTCGACATTGAGGCTTCAAAACTCAATCGTGAGCCCAACTACGAATTGATCGCCGAGGTGGCGGGTGAGTGTTTCATGCCCATTTGTTATGGTGGGGGGATCAAAACCCTGGAGCATGCCGAGAAGGTGTTTGCCCTCGGTATCGAGAAAATTTCCATCAATACGGCTGCGCTCGCCGACCTTTCGCTGATCCGTCAAATCGCCGACAAGTTCGGGTCGCAAAGCGTCGTGGGGGCCATGGATTGCCGGAAGGGCTTCTGGGGCGGGTATTCTGTATACTCGGAAAACGGCACAAAAGATACCAAGCGCTCCCCAGTCGAGTGGGCCCAAGCGCTTGAGACGGCAGGGGTCGGCGAAATCTTCCTGAACTCAGTCGACCGTGACGGCACACAGAAGGGTTTCGATACTGCGCTAGTAGAAAGCGTTGTCTCCGAGGTGCACGTACCTGTCATCGCTTGCGGTGGCGCTGCTTCCACGGCGGACCTGATCGAGCTTTTTGACCGTACTGGCATTTCTGCCGTGGCGGCAGGCAGCCTTTTTGTGTTCCACGGCAAGCACCGCGCCGTACTTATTAGCTATCCAGACATCAATATGTTGATTGCTGAGTAAGCAAAATTGAAATTTCTCAAAGGCAGCGTCTCTTGGAAGCCTTCCGGCTTTACAGACTCTTCGCTGCCTTGATTGTCATACATATCGGGCCTGCTGCTGGGTTGCCCAATCAAGCAGGCCGACGAAAACGTTTTGGAGGTAGGTAGTGGTGAAGGTCTGTTCGCGCTGTGTCATGGATACATCTGACGCTGAAATAGTGTTCGATGATATGGGAGTGTGCAATCACTGCCACAAGTTCGACAATGTCCAATCCAAGCAACTGTTTACCGATGCTAGTGGTGAGCAGCGTCTCCAGAAGATCGTCGATCAGATCAAGAAAGAGGGTGCCGGCAAAGAGTACGACTGCATCATTGGCCTTAGTGGCGGTGTAGACAGCTCCTACTTAGCGCTGAGGGTCAAGGACTTCGGGTTACGCCCACTCGTGGTGCATGTGGATGCAGGCTGGAATAGCGAGCTGGCTGTCAGCAACATCGAAAAAATTATCAAATATTGCGGATATGACCTGCATACCCATGTTATGAATTGGGAAGAGGTTCGGGATCTGCAGTTAGCGTACATGCGTGCAGCTGTCGCGAATCAGGATGTGCCTCAAGATCATGCCTTCTTTTCAAGCATGTATCACTTTGCTGTTAAGAATGATATTAAGTATATTCTTAGTGGCGGAAACCTGGCGACCGAGGCGGTTTTTCCTGAGACATGGCACGGTAGCGCTATGGACGCTATTAATTTGCGTGCAATACATAGAGCTTATGGGGAGCGCGCGTTGAATGATTATAAGACCATTAGCTTTTTTGAATATTATTTCTGGTATCCCTTCGTAAAGGGGATGCGAACTGTTCGCCCGTTGAATTATATGAGCTATAATAAAGCTGAGGCGGAGGTTTATTTACGGGATACAATAGGATATCGATCCTACGCTCGTAAACATGGTGAATCTATCTTTACTAAACTTTTCCAGAATTATTATCTGCCAACTAAATTTGGTTACGATAAGCGAAAGCTTCATTACTCCAGTATGATTCTTTCAGGTCAATTGACCCGCGAAGCTGCTCTGATAAAGCTTGCCGAGCCACTGTACGACACGGAGGAGTTGGAGGTTGATATCGAGTACTTTTGCAAGAAGATCAGGATCTCACGATCTCAGTTCAACGAGCTGATGCATGTGCCAATACACAACTACTCCGACTTCAAGAACTGGGATGGATTGCAACGTTTTGCTAAGCGTGCGCAAGGATTGCTTCAGAAGCTGACGGGTAGAAAAGTTCAAATCTATTCCTGAAAGCCATTTGCATAGGTTTATATGATGAAAGTAGTTCACTTGACGTCCGTGCATTCTCGATACGATATTCGAATTTTTCAAAAAGAATGTCGTACGCTTGCAAGTGCAGGTTATGATGTCACGTTGATCGTTGCAGATGGGAAAGGTGATGAAAAATTAAGCGGGATCCAGATATTGGATGTCGGTAAGCCTAAAGGCAGGCTGCAACGGATATTCAAAACTACGGGTGACGTTTTTACTAAAGCGCTGTCGCTTAATGCGGATATATATCAGTTTCACGATCCCGAACTGCTTCCGGTGGGTGTGAAATTGAAAAAAAAAGGGAAGGTTGTTATTTTTGATTCGCATGAAGATGTTCCTAAACAACTTTTGAGTAAGCCTTACCTACATCCGTTTCTTATGAGATGCATATCTGTTGCCTTTTTCGTGTATGAGCGCTTTGCATGTCGTAATCTGGATTTTATCTTTGCGGCGACGCCTTTTATTCGCGATAAGTTTTTACGCATCAATCCGGCCAGTATCGATATAAATAACTTCCCAATGGTTGGCGAGTTGGACGCGGCTGTTTCTTGGGAGGAGAAAAAAAAAGAAGTATGCTATGTCGGAGGCATCGCAAACATTCGTGGTATCTCACAAGTCGTTGATGCCTTCAAACACGTTTCGGAGGGCGTGCGTCTCAATCTGGTTGGGCGTTTCAGCGAATCTCATGTCGAACAACGGGTGCAGGACCTCGACGGTTGGGCTTCTGTTAATCAGTTGGGGCAACTCGAGCGATCGCAGGTAAGAGATGTCCTGTCTAGATCTTTGGCTGGTCTGGTAACCTTTCACCCGTTACCCAATCACATTGATGCTCAACCTAATAAGATGTTCGAGTATATGTCTGCAGGGATACCAGTAATTGCGTCGGACTTTCCTCTGTGGCGCCAGATAATAGATGGTAGTAAGTGTGGCATATTGGTTGATCCAATGGATCCACGCTCAATTGCCCGCGCCATCGATGATTTAGCCAAAGACCCTGAGCGCGCACGTCTTCTTGGTGAGAATGGCCGGAAAGCAGTAAGCGTACAGTACAATTGGGATATCGAGTCAAAAAAGCTTTTGGCGTGTTATGAACAACTTTCGAAGAAGGTAAAAAAATGAAGATATTAACAGTTTTGGGTGCTCGCCCTCAGTTTATTAAGGCGAGTGTTGTGTCCCACTTCATTTCCACTTTGCCGGGGGTCGAAGAAATCGTTGTTCATACAGGGCAGCATTTCGATTCTAATATGTCCGATGTTTTCTTTGAGGAGCTGGGCATGAGTACGCCAGCTTACCAATTAGATATCCACGGGGGGGGGCATGGCGACATGACCGGTAGGATGCTAGTTGAAGTAGAGAAGGTTCTATTGCAAGAGCGTCCGGATATAGTATTGGTATATGGCGATACTAATTCCACGTTGGCTGGTGCATTAGCTGCGGTCAAGTTGCATATTCCAGTTGCCCATGTTGAAGCTGGACTGCGCTCTTTTAACATGGCGATGCCAGAGGAAGTAAATCGGATTCTGACCGACAGGATTTCACGTTGGATGTTTACCCCAACCGCAACAGCTGCGAAGCATCTGAAAGAAGAGGGCGTTGGGGCAGCCAGCATCATTCCTGTCGGAGACGTCATGTATGATGTTGCGAAGTTCCATGGCGAGCGGGTTGATGCCAGTGGGCGTGTGATGGCCAAGCTTGGCCTCAAGGAAGCCGGCTTTGTACTTGCGACAGTTCATCGCGCTGAAAACACCGATGACCCCGCACGGCTTACCGCGATTGTCGAAGCATTCCGCGACCTGTCTGCCGATTTGCCGATCGTGTGGCCAGTGCATCCGCGGACGAGAGCTGTTCTGCAGAAGAGCGGGCAATTGAATGATGCGCCTGAGAACCTGCACCTTATTGATCCAGTCGGTTATCTGGATATGGTACAGCTTGAGAAGCATGCAGCACTCATCGCCACTGATTCAGGGGGCGTTCAGAAAGAGGCGTTCTTTTACGGCGTTCCATGTGTCACGCTGCGAGATGAAACCGAGTGGGTTGAATTGGTCGAAGCCGGATGGAATCGATTGGTTTCGCCGAAGTCTTCGCAAGAAGTGACAACTGCCGTTCGTCAAGCCTTGGGTAGCAAAGGTCAGGCAGTGCAGCCATATGGTCAAGGCAACGCGGCCGAGCTGATCATACGCCGCCTTGTCGAGGACCTTGCTGAATGAAGAATGTCTGGATCCTCAACCACTACGCGCAGGAACCAGGGGGGGCCGGCGGTACTCGTCATTACCTGTTGGCGAAGAATCTGCCTGCGCACGGTTGGGAGGCTTCGATTGTCGCGGCCAGTTTGGAATACCAGTCTGGTCGGCAGCGTCTTGCAATTTCGGAGTCTACCAGGCTTGATCAGTATGGCGGCGTTCCCTTCCTGTGGTTGAAAACATCGGAATATGAAGGGAACGGTACTGCGCGCATGCGTAATATGCTGGAGTACACTTGGCAGGTTCTTAAACCCGGTAAACTTAATGCATTGAAGAAGCCCGACGTCATCATTGGCTCGAGCGTTCATCCGTTTGCGGCAGCCGCTGGGGCAGTGCTTGCGTGGCGATATAAAGTTCCTTTCGTTTTCGAAGTGCGGGATCTGTGGCCTGAAACGCTGATCGATATGGGGCGGTTAGAACGCAACAGCATGATTGCTCGGACACTTCGCGTATTGGAAAAGTGGCTTTATAAGCGTGCGAAGCGGATTGTAGTGCTGCTGCCTAAGGCGCATGAATACATAGAGCCTATGGGCATTGATGCGAAGAAAATCGTCTGGATTCCCAATGGCGTCGATCTCCAAGACTTTCCTCGCCCGGAGGATAAGGTGGGGGAAGGTGAGTTCACGCTTATGTATTTCGGAGCTCATGGTTCAGCCAATGGATTGGATAACGTTCTGCGTGCGCAGCATATCATCGAAGACAATCCCGAAATGTCGCATGTTCGGCTACGGATTATTGGCAATGGTCCGTGCAAGGCCGAACTGATCACCTTGGCTAAAGAGCTGGGCCTCAAACGCGTCAGTTTTGAAGACCCTGTTCCCAAGCGTGAGATACCAGCGTTGGCCGCCCAGGCGGACGCGTTTGTTTTCAACCTGATTAATGCTCCAGTGTTCAAATACGGAATCAGCTCAAACAAATTGTTTGATTTCATGGCCGGCCAGCGTCCGGTTCTGTTCTGCTGTGATGCGGGCAACAATCCCATCGAAGATTCTGGTTCCGGATATACGGTCGAGCCAGGTAACCCCAAGGCGCTAGCCGACGCGGTCGTCAGACTGTCCAGCCTGACGACCGCGGAGCGGGCGGCCATGGGGAATGCGGGAAGGCACTACATAGAAGTCGAGCATGGTTTCGACAAGCTTGCAGGAAGCTTGGCGCGTTGTTTGAATGAAGCTTGTGAGACCGGCAGATGAAGAGAGTCATGGACTTCACCGGAGCCCTTGTGGGCTTGATCATTTTGTCACCGGTCATATTGATCGTAGCAATATTGATCAAGCGCAGGCTTGGAGGGCCCGTGTTATTCCGGCAGGTTCGCCCCGGACGTGAGGGTAAGCCTTTTGAGATGATCAAATTCCGCACGATGCGTGATGCTTACGATCACAATAATGTCCCGCTGCCCGATGCACAGCGAATGACGCCGTTCGGTAGCTTCCTACGTTCCAGCAGCCTGGATGAATTGCCTGAGCTGTGGAATGTACTTAAAGGTGACATGAGCCTTGTAGGACCTAGACCGCTGTTGATGGAATATCTTCCGCTCTATAACGAGCGACAATACCTTCGGCATACGGTAAGGCCAGGCGTCACCGGTTGGGCACAGATCAACGGGCGAAACGCTTTGAGCTGGCCGGAAAAATTCGAACTGGATGTCTGGTATGTGGATAATCGCTCTTTTTGGCTAGATTTGAAGATAATCGCTTTGACGGTGAAGAAGGTCGTGAAGAAGGATGGTATTAGCGCTAGCGGGGAGGCCACTATGTCAAAATTCACGGGCAACCAGTAATGAAAAAACTTGCAATCCTTGGTGCAAGCGGGCATGGGAAAGTGCTCGCCGATACCGCCGAATGTTGCGGGTGGAGAGATATCACTTTCTTCGATGACGCATGGCCTTCTGTCACTAATAATGGCGTCTGGGCTGTGATTGGTACTTGCAATCAGTTGCTTGAGCGAGTCCGTGAGTTTGACGGGGTAATTGTAGCTATTGGTAATAATGCTGTTCGCGAGACCAAGCAGGCCGCACTCGCTCAGCATGGCGCTATTTTACTAACGCTGATCCATCCTGCCGCTTATGTCAGCTGCCATGCGACGGTAGGAGCGGGTACCGTAATATTTGCCGGAGCTGTTCTTAATGCCGGTGCCAGAGTGGGTTTGGGCGGAATTTTGAACACTGGGTGTAGTGTCGATCATGACTGCGTTCTAGGTGATTTCGTTCATATCAGCCCTGGTGCTAGGCTTGCCGGTGGGGTCGTGGCAGGAGATCGCGCATGGGTAGGCATAGGCGCGTGCGTAAGGCAGATGCTGACCATTGGTGCTGCCGGGGTAGTAGGTGCTGGAGCTGCTGTTGTGGCAGATGTGGCAGAAGGTACGACAGTGGTTGGCGTTCCGGCGCGGGTTTTAAAATAATTCCACTAATTTGGCCATGCGACGGTAGGCTGTGTTTTGTAGCCGTGCACTCTTGGCAGTTTGATGAATCAGGATTAGTTCATGCTGAATACCCCCTTTTCTCCGTGGCCATCTTTCTCTGAAGAGGAGGCAAACTGTGCTCGCGACATCATCCTTTCCAACAAAGTAAACTATTGGACCGGGGAGGAGTGTCGCCAATTTGAGCGAGAGTTTGCCGATTGGGCCGAGACTGATTATGCGGTCGCGGTGGCCAATGGTACGGTAGCGCTCGACTTGGCGCTGCAGGCACTGGGTATTGGTGCCGGTGATGAAGTGATTGTGACTTCCCGTACCTTTTTGGCCTCTGTTTCCAGCATCGTTAATGCCGGCGCCATCCCTGTGTTCGCGGATGTAAATGCGGATTCGCAAAATATTGATGCGTCAACCATTAAGGCAGTCCTGTCTCCTCGTACCAAAGCCATCATCTGCGTTCACCTTGCCGGATGGCCTTGTGATATGGACCCCATCATGGCCCTGGCGACTGAGCATGGGATCCGAGTAATTGAAGACTGTGCACAGGCGCATGGGGCTCGATACAAGGGTAAGGCGATCGGGTCGATAGGCCATATCGGTGCTTGGTCGTTCTGTCAGGACAAAATAATGACCACTGCCGGTGAAGGTGGCATGGTTACGACGAAAGATCGTGAACTTTGGGCCAAGATGTGGTCGTTCAAGGATCATGGAAAGAGCTGGGAAGCCGTGTATGAGCGACAGCATGCTCCCGGATTCCGTTGGCTGCACGAGAGCTTCGGCACCAACTGGAGAATGCTGGAGGTACAAGGCGGGATTGGCAGGATTCAGCTGAAACGGATGCCTCAGTGGCACCAGTCGCGGTTGGCTAACGCTCGCCGTATCTGGGATTGCGCGAAGGCTTTGCCGGGGTTGCGTGTTCCTGAGACTCCCAACGACATCGTGCATGCGGCGTATAAGTGTTATGTCTTCGTAGAACCGGATCAGCTCGCAGAAGGGTGGGATCGGGACCGAATTCTTAACGAGATCGGCGCTTGCGGCGTGCCTTGCTTTTCGGGTTCATGCTCAGAGGTCTATTTGGAGAAAGCTTTTGACAATACCCCGTGGCGACCCGAGGAGAGTTTGCCAGTGGCAGCGCGACTCGGAGAAACAAGCCTGATGTTTTTGGTTCATCCAACGCTGACGGAGGCCGAAATGGCCAAGACTTGCGAAGTGTTGACGATGGTCATGCATGACGCCGCTGGAAGATGAAATCCTGGGTGGTATCTCGCGCATGAGAACATGTGATTGCCGTAACATTTTCAAAGATCACGTTTGCACTGAGTCCGCTCCACGAATGAGTCCGCTCTATGACCCCCTACATTCCAAGCGAATAGCTGACGGCTGATGCTGTGTTCCCGATTTCCATCAGGAGCCCATCATCATGATGCGACCCAACACATGCGTCGAAAAAGTGTTTTATCAGCATTGTCCTGGGCTTTATGTCGCTACAGGCAGCTTGGGCGTCATCCAGGCTGCTTTGGGTCTGCTTGATCCGCTGGGTGTCTTTATTGCCGAGGCAACCGTTACTTCATCACGACGCCTGCTGCGAGGTGAAAAAACTTACGCGGGTCACCGTAGCCATGCTTATCAGCTTGCCTCCCGCCTATACGGTCGGCATTTGCCAGTGACGTCGGCGGTGGTGGCGATTAATATGTTCTGGTTGTTGCCCCTGGCGGCGTGTGTCGCATTGTGGAATGTGGATGGAATGTTGGCTTTAATCATTGCCTACGTGCCTTTTGTACAGCTGGCGGTCAGATTTAATCTGGCGAGCTCGAGAAGGCATAATTTAAAGGCAAAAGATCGCGTTTTGTTTATCGGTTGTCCAACGGTCGATGATGGAGCCGCGTTTATCAGGAATGGATAGGGTTTAGGAGTTGGCCGAGGTGCGTGAAGGGTTTATGGATAAATTAAGAACAGCGTTGCTGGGGCTGCCACGACGCCACAAACGCGCGATCCAGGTGGCTATGGACATCCTTCTCGTATGGCTCGCTTTGTGGCTGGCGTTTGTTGTTCGGCTGGGCGTCGACGCATTGGCAGCCCCAATTGAGACGCACCTTTGGCTTTTCACATTCGCTCCGGTGATCGCAATTCCGATCTTCATCCGCTTCGGGATGTATCGTGCCGTCATGCGTTATTTCGGCAACGACGCGCTGATTACCATCTGTAAGGCGGTCAGCCTTTCGGCCTTGTTACTGGCGCTTGTCGTGTATTGGTACAGCAATCACACCAACGTGGTCCCACGCTCCATCATCTTCAATTACTGGTGGCTCAGCCTGATAATGATTGGCGGGATGCGCCTGATGATGCGGCAATATTTCCTGGGTGACTGGTTCACCGCCGCCCAGCATGTGCCCTTCACCAACCGTGACGACGGCTTACCCAAAGTTGCTATATACGGTGCCGGTGCTGCAGGTAACCAGCTCGTGGCCGCGCTACGCATGGGGCGGGTGATGCGTCCGGTCGCGTTCATCGATGATGATCGCAGCATTGCAGAACGGGTGATTGCCGGGCTGCAGGTCTATCAGCCCAAACATATTCAAAGGATGATCGATGCGACCGGTGCCCAGGAGATTTTGCTGGCGATCCCGTCGTCGTCACGAGGTCGTAGGCGGGAAATATTGACGTTGTTGGAAGGTTTCCCGCTGCATGTGCGCAGTGTTCCAGGCTTCATGGACTTGGCGAGTGGCCGGGTCAAGGTGGACGACATCCAGGAAGTGGATATTGCGGATCTTCTCGGGCGCGATCCTGTGCCTGCACAGGCTGACTTACTTGAGCATTGCATCGCAGGGCAGTCGGTATTGGTTACCGGTGCGGGAGGCTCGATCGGTTCTGAACTTTGTCGGCAGATCCTGTCACTTAAACCGACAACGCTGCTGCTGTTCGAGCACAGTGAGTTTAATCTCTACAGTATTCTGTCTGAACTTGAACCGCGAATCGCTCGGGAATCATTGTCTGTTCGTTTGCTGCCCATCCTGGGTTCTGTACGGGACCAGGCCAAGTTGCTTGATGTAATGAAGACCTGGAATGTCGACACGGTCTATCACGCCGCCGCTTATAAGCATGTGCCGATGGTTGAGCACAATATTGCCGAGGGTGTCTTGAACAACGTGATCGGGACGTTGAACACCGCGCAAGCCGCGTTGCAGGCCGGTGTATCGAATTTTGTGTTGATCTCCACCGACAAGGCCGTGCGCCCCACCAATGTGATGGGCAGCACCAAGCGCCTTGCAGAACTGACCTTGCAGGCCCTGAGCCGTGAACTGGCGCCAGTGCTGTTCGGTGATAAGGCCAATGTCTCGCGAGTTAATAAAACCCGTTTTACCATGGTCAGGTTCGGCAATGTCCTGGGTTCGTCTGGGTCGGTTATTCCGCTGTTCCATAAGCAGATCAAGACCGGTGGCCCGTTAACCGTTACGCATCCCAAGATCACGCGTTATTTCATGACCATTCCCGAGGCCGCACAGTTGGTGATTCAGGCGGGCTCCATGGGCTTGGGCGGCGATGTGTTCGTGCTGGACATGGGCGAGCCGGTGAAGATTGTCGAGCTGGCAGAGAAGATGATTCACCTGTCTGGCTTGAGTGTTCGTTCGGAAAAGAATCCTCATGGCGACATTGCAGTGGAGTTCACAGGCCTGCGCCCTGGCGAGAAGCTTTACGAGGAGTTACTGATTGGCGATAACGTTGTCGCGACCTCGCATCCGATGATCATGAGCGCCAACGAAGATCATCTGCCGTGGGATGTGCTCAAGGCCAGATTGGCTGAGTTGCTGGTTGCCATCGAACACGATGATTATGCGAGGGTCCGCCAGTTACTTCGCGATACCGTCAGTGGCTACGCCCCGGACGGTGAGATTGTCGACTGGATCTACCAGCAGCGCCGCCTCGAACCGTGATTGTTACACAACCTGTAACGTACACGCTTTTGACAGCGCTCCATCATCGCCTAAGTTTGAGAAGCAGCTTGGGAAAAGCTGTTTCTCTCTTAACGATGTCATGGAGCGTCATTTATGCGTACAGGTTATTTCTACTCTCTGGTTTTTGCCTTCCTCACCAGCGTTTCTATCGCCGCAACTGCTGCGCCTGTGGAAAGTAGCGGTACGAAGGCTGCGCCGCAGATTATGGCTCAGACGTCGAAACCGCAGGCTCCCAAAGTGGATCTCAACGTGGCGGATGCTACTACGTTGGAGCACGAGATGGCCGGAATAGGCAGAATCAAGGCCGAGGCGATTGTTGCATATCGTGAGAGTAATGGCCCTTTCTCCTCAGTAGAAGAGCTATTGGAAGTAAAGGGGATCGGCAAGGCGATCTTGGACCGAAACCGTGACAAACTTGAAGCAAATTGATTTGATGCATTGAAAGACCGGTCATATGACCGGTCTTTGTATACAGGGGAATTGGCGATGGATACTCCATTGCATGACGTGTTGATCAATCATGGATTTAACGTACGCTCAGCCTAACGGGTCTGGGGTTTGAAGGGCTGGGTTCTAGGAAGATGTAAGGCAAGCGTCGTGCGAGCTATGTAGGCAGGAAGCTGAACGGAAGACCTTGATTCTCTAGCCTCTCTGTCAAGACCTGCACGCTATCGAGGTTTCCTTAATGTCGTGGTTAGTTTTCCCACTCATCATAACTGCGTCTTTTATGCTGACGTGGATCCTGCGTCGCTATGCGCTGTCGCATAGTCTTATCGATTTACCTAATGCGCGCAGTTCCCATACGACTCCCACTCCTAGAGGGGGAGGCGTCGCCATCGTATTGAGCTTTCTGACGGCCGTGCTGGCTTTGTTTCATTTAAATCTCCTATCTTCCGAGTATTTAGCCGCGTTGCTTGGAGCGGGCTCATTCGTAGCCATCAACGGCTTTTGGGATGACCACCGTGATATTCCTGCAAGGTGGCGACTTCTGGGCCATTTTCTTGCCGCATTCTGGGCGTTGTACTGGATTGGTGGTCTTGCTCCTATTTCCATTTTTGGACTGATTGTTGACTTGGGTATTATTGGTTACGTCGTCGCTGCGTTTTTTTTGGTGTGGATGCTCAATCTTTATAACTTCATGGATGGGATTGACGGCATCGCCGGGATTGAAGCGATATCCGTGTGCGCTAGCGTCGCCTTGTTGCATTTGCTGGAGGGGGATTCTCAGATCGAGGTGCCGCTCTTGCTTGGCTGCGCTGTCCTGGGGTTTCTATGCTGGAATTTTCCACCGGCCAAAATATTCATGGGCGACGTGGGGAGTGGCTTCCTAGGCATGACGTTTGGGATTTTCACGCTTCAGGCTGCGTGGGTATCGTCCGATTTGTTTTTTGCGTGGTTGATCCTCCTTGGTGTGTTCATTGTGGACGCTACTCTGACGTTGATACGTCGTTTACTGCGAGGAGAGAAGGTTTATGAAGCTCACCGCAGTCATGCTTATCAATTTGCCTCGCGTTATTGCGAACGGCATTTACCTGTGTCATTGGCGGCCGGAGCATTGACCATGATGTGGTTGTTGCCAGTCGCTTTCCTGGTAGTTGATGAGAAGCTGGAAGGCATTGTCGGATTGCTTGTAGCGTACTTACCGTTGGTGCTGCTGGCGTTAAAGTTCCGAGCCGGTGATGTGGAGGTTCGTTAATTGCCGGTTTTTTCGGCAAGACCATCATTAAACTAGAGCGCTTCTCGCCCAACCGTTGGATATGAGGAACGATGCCATGTACAAAGACTACCCAGCCGCCTACCAGGTCAGCAAAGGTTCAGCCCTGCAGGTGGATAAACCTTTCTACGAACGAATTCGCGCGCAGCAGGACAAACGCACCTTGATTGAACAGTTCGAAGTGCCAATCCGCACCGGCCGCGCCTGGCACGTACCTGCCGGTCATGTGTTCCGCGTCACGACCCCGGTGGGCCCGCAGGTGGGGGACTTCAACGTCTGGAACGCCCACGACCCACGGGAGCGCCTGTGGGCGGCGCGCACGCGGCAGCTTCAGGGTGCCCACGTCAGCACCCACGATCGGTTGTGGTCGAACCTGCCATTCCTGCGGCCCTTGGTAACCATCACCGATGACAGCCTGGCCGGCTATGGCATCGACGAGCATGGCGGGCGGCTGCATGATCTACTGGGAACACGCTGTGACCCGTACGTGAACAAAATGCTCACTGGCGAAGACTTTCATCACCATTGCCATTCGAACCTGACCCGTGCGGTCTTGCCCCACGGCCTGACCGAGTTCGACGTGCACGACGTGCTGAATATTTTCCAGTGTACCGGGCTCAATCATGACGACATGTACTTCATGAAGGCCTGTCCGGCGCAGAAGGGCGATTATCTGGAATTCTTTGCCGAGATCGATCTGTTGTGTGCCCTGTCCACCTGTCCGGGGGGCGATCTGTCGCTGGCGATGTGGGGGCCGGATGCGCAGGATCCTCTCAGCGTCTGTCGTCCGCTGGGTGTAGAGATCTATCGGTTGGAGGATTCATTGCTGCAGGGCTGGAGCCAGCCTGAGCGGGCGGCGTACAAAGGAATGCATGGCTTGCACATCGCCAAGGCGGATTGGGAGAAGTAGCGACATCGGCGCGGCAAGGCCCGTAGCTTCTGTGGCGAGGGAGCTTGCTCCCGCTGGGCTGCGCAGCAGCCCCAACAGTCACGACTCAATCGGCCTGGCACACCGAGCCAGTAGCTTTGAGAGCCGCTTCGCGCCCCAGCGGGAGCAAGCTCCCTCGCCACGGGTACGGTGTGTGAAGCTTCCTCACCACAAGAGTGGTGTGTGAGGCCGCGGTTAACGGTCCTTGGCTTCTTTCGCATCCATTTCCGCATTGCGCTCGGCAACACGCTTGCGCTGTTCTTCCGTCAATTCGACCTTGTTGGCGGTGTCGCGCAGCATCATCAGACCACCAACGATCGAGCCGATTGCAACAATCAGAATCAACCAGGCATACCAGGGCATAGGGCTCTCCTTGATGGCGTGATGGACGGACGAACATTCGCCAATCCATCGCACCTACCACTTATGAGCGAAGGTTGTTCGCAGTGGTTCCATACTACGCCCGTTCGGCTGGCTTCACCTCAAAGCCCGGTCAGCATCGCATCGGCGGGAGCGTCTGCGCGCAGTTGTGCAGTGAGGATGAAGTAGACGAAGCCAACTGCCATGAACCCGAGGAAAATCAGCCCGATCAGTGCGTTGAACCAGGCCATCGCCACCAGGCACACCAGCGCGAGCAACAGGGCGATCCCCGGCACGATCGGATAACCCGGTGCGCGGAAAGTACGTTCCAGGTTGGGTTCGGTTTTACGTAGTTTGAACAGGCTGAGCATGCTCATGATGTACATGACGATGGCACCGAACACGGCCATGGTGATCATTGCCGCGGTCAGGGTCATGCCGCCGAGGTTGATCAGGCCGTCGCTGTAGATCGCGGCGATGCCGATCAGTCCACCGGCGATGATCGCCCGGTGCGGGGTCTGGAAACGTGACAGTTTGGCCAGGGAGGCGGGCAGGTAGCCGGCGCGGGCCAGGGCGAAGAACTGCCGCGAGTAGCCCAGGATGATCCCGTGGAAACTTGCCACCAGGCCGAACAGGCCGATCCAGACCAGCATGTGCAGCCAGCCGGAGCTTTCGCCGACCACGGTTTTCATGGCTTGGGGCAGGGGATCGTTGATGTTCGACAGGGTGCGCCAATCGCCGACACCGCCGGCCAGGAACATCACACCCATCGCCAGGAACACCAGGGTCAGGATGCCGCTGATGTAGGCCTTGGGAATCGTGCGTTTCGGGTCCTTGGCTTCTTCGGCGGCCATGGCCGCACCTTCGATGGCCAGGAAGAACCAGATGGCGAAGGGAATCGCGGCGAACATGCCGGCAATGGCTGGCGCGCCGAACACATCGGAACCGGCCCAGCCGTTCAGGGCAAAGCTGCTGAAACTGAACGCCGGGGCCACGACGCCCATGAAAACCAGCAGTTCGGCCACCGCCAGGACGCAAACAATCAACTCGAACGTCGCCGCCAGTTTGACCCCGAGGATATTCAAGCCCATGAACACGATATAGGCGCCGACCGCCGCGTGTTTCGGGTCCAGCGCCGGGAACTGCACGTTCAGGTAAGCGCCAATGGCCAGGGCAATGGCCGGCGGCGCGAAGACGAATTCGATCAGCGTCGCCAGCCCGGCAATCAATCCGCCTTTCTCGCCGAAGGCGCGACGGCTGTAGGCAAACGGCCCGCCGGCATGGGGAATGGCAGTGGTCAGCTCGGTGAAACTGAAAATGAAGCAGGTGTACATGGCCGCCACCATGAAGGACGTCACCAGGAAACCGAGCGTCCCGGCCACGCCCCAGCCATAGCTCCAGCCGAAATACTCGCCGGAAATCACCAGGCCGACGGCAATGCCCCATAAGTGCAGGGTGCCCAGGGTGGGTTTCAGTTGTGTGTTCATCGGTGGCTCCCCTCGATCCATAGCAAAAGCGCTGGGGAGGGGCAGTGCAGTGGGCGTGCCAGTGTGGCGGGGGCGGTCGTAATGGGTGAAATCGTGTCGTATCGGGGATGTTCGCTGCCGGATGGCTTGGTTTTGTGCCCCAGTTCGGAGCGTCGGCGCCTGTCCGGGCCTCATCGCGAGCAAGCTCGCTCCCACAGGGTGGACACAGATTCTGTATTCACAACAGATCAGCCTGTGGGAGCGAGCTTGCTCGCGATTGGGCCAGCCCAGCCAACCAACCCCTCATTTTTTACACTTTCTTTATCCCCCAAGCCCTCTCTCGATCTCGTTCCTTTACAGCCTCCCTGCCGACAATCACTCCACACACGGCACGACGCCGTACCACGGAGAAATCCCATGAGTGTTCTGGACGGGGTGTCGCTGCTGCTGGCAGTGGCGCTGTTCATTTATCTGCTGGTTGCGCTGTTGCGCGCCGATCGGAACTAGGAGCGGCTATGCACGGTTATGACTACGGGCTGATCCTCGCCTTTTTCGCCCTGGTGCTGATTCCGGCACCGTTTCTGGGGCGTTTTTACTACCGGGTGATGGAAGGCCAGCGCACCTGGCTTTCCCCGATCCTCGGCCCGGTGGAGCGCGGTTGCTATCGCCTGGCCGGTGTCGATTCCAGCGCTGAGCAGAGCTGGCAGAAATACACCCTGGCCATGCTCGCGTTCAATCTGGCGGGTTTTGTGTTGCTGTTTGCGATTCTGCTGCTGCAGGGACATCTGCCCCTCAATAACGAGCAACTGCCCGGCATGGAGTGGACCCAGGCCTTCAACACGGCCGTGAGTTTCATGACCAACACCAACTGGCAGTCCTACAGTGGTGAAGCGTCCCTCAGCTACCTGAGCCAGATGGTCGGCCTGACCGTGCAGAACTTCGTCAGCGCCGCCACCGGCCTGGCCGTGCTGGTGGCGCTGTGTCGCGGAATCGGGCGCAAGTCCGCCACGACCCTGGGTAATTTCTGGGTCGACATGACCCGCGCCACTCTCTACGGGCTGTTGCCGCTGTGCCTGCTGCTGGCGTTGTTCCTGGTCTGGCAGGGCGTGCCGCAGACCTTCGCGCACTACGTGCACGGGGTCACCATGCAGGGCGCCGACCAGGTCATCCCGCTGGGGCCGGCCGCCAGCCAGATCGCGATCAAGCAACTGGGTACCAACGGCGGCGGTTTCTTCGGCGTCAACTCGGCGCACCCGTTCGAAAACCCGACGGCCTGGAGCAACTTGTTCGAAGTCGCTTCGATCATCCTGATTCCCGCCGCGCTGGTGTTCACCTTCGGCCATTACGTCAAGGACCTGCGTCAGAGCCGGGCGATCATCGCTTGCATGCTGGCGCTGTTCCTGATCGGTGGCGCGACGTCGCTGTGGGCCGAATACCAGCCCAACCCGGCTCTGAACGATCCTGCCGTCGAACAGACCGCGCCGCTGGAAGGCAAGGAGACGCGCTTCGGCACCACCGCCACGGTGCTGTGGTCGGTGACGACCACGGCAGCGTCCAACGGCTCGGTCAACGCCATGCATGACAGTCTCAACCCGCTCAGTGGCATGGTGGCGCTGGTGAACATGATGGTCGGCGAGGTGATCTTCGGCGGCGTCGGGGCCGGGCTCTACGGGATGCTGTTGAACGTGTTGATCGCCGTGTTCCTGGCCGGCTTGATGATCGGTCGCACCCCGGAATACCTGGGCAAGAAGCTGGGCGCCCGAGAGGTGCAACTGTTGGTGGCAACCCTGCTGGTGATGCCCGTCAGCGTGCTGGTGCTGGGTGCCGTCGCCGCGAGCCTGCCCGGGCCTGCCGCAGCGGTGAGTAACCCGGGTGCCCACGGGTTCAGCCAGTTGTTGTACGCCTACACCTCGGCGGGAGCGAACAACGGTTCGGCATTCGGCGGGTTTGGCGCCAACACACCTTTCCACAACCTGATGCTGGGCCTGGGCATGTTGATCGGCCGGTTCGGCTACATCCTGCCGGTACTGGCATTGGCTGGCAGCCTGGCCTTGAAGAAGACCGCGCCGATTGGCCAGAACAGCTTTCCCACCCACGGCCCGCTGTTCGTGACCTTGTTGACCGTGACCATCCTGCTGGTGGGCGGCTTGACCTTCCTGCCGACCCTGGCGCTGGGGCCGATTGCCGAACACCTGAGCATGGGCTTCTGAGGATCTGATGATGAATATGCCGATGAGCAAAACCGTCGCCGCCAAGGCGCCGGAACAACCGAAGACCCACCTGTCGGCCCTCTGGCGGCCAGCGTTGGTGCAAGCCTTCGTCAAGCTCGATCCTCGCCAGTTGCACCGTGCCCCGGTGATGCTGGTGGTGGAACTGACCGCGATCCTCACCACCGTGTTGTGCTTCATTCCCGACACTACGGTGCCGACGTTCGTCGCCGCGCAGATTGCACTGTGGCTGTGGTTCACCGTGCTGTTCGCCAACTTCGCCGAAGCCTTGGCCGAAGGGCGCGGCAAGGCCCGGGCCGACAGCCTCAAGGCCGGCAGCGAAGGTCTCAACGCACGTCGCCAGACTGCCAGCGGGTTCGAAACAGTCCCCGCCACTCGTCTGCGCAAAGGCGATGTGGTGCGCGTCGAGGCCGGCGACATGATCCCCGGCGACGGTGAGGTGATTGAAGGCATCGCTGCGGTCAACGAGGCAGCGATCACCGGCGAATCGGCACCGGTCATCCGCGAGTCCGGCGGCGATCGCTCGGCCGTCACCGGCAATACGCGGCTGGTCTCCGACTGGCTGCTGATACGCATCACCAGCAATCCAGGCGAGTCCACCCTGGACCGCATGATCGCTTTGGTGGAAGGCGCCAAGCGCCAGAAAACGCCGAACGAGGTGGCGCTGGATATCCTGCTGATCGGTCTGACGCTGATCTTCCTGTTGGTGGTGGTGACGCTGCAACCGTTCGCCCATTTCGCCAACGCCAGCCTGCCGCTGGTGTTTCTGGTAGCGCTGTTGGTCACCTTGATTCCCACCACCATCGGCGGGCTGCTGTCGGCCATCGGCATCGCCGGGATGGACCGGTTGGTGCGCCTGAACGTGATCGCCAAATCCGGCCGTGCGGTCGAGGCGGCGGGGGACGTGCATGTGCTGATGCTGGACAAGACCGGCACCATCACCTTTGGCAATCGGCGTTGTACGGCGGTCTATGTCGCCCCTGGTGTGAGTGCCAAGGAGCTGGCCGAAGGCGCGCTGTTCGCCTCGTTGGCTGACGACACGGCCGAGGGCAAGTCCATCGTCGAGTACCTGCGAGGTTTGCACCCACAGCCCGAGCCGGGCGTCGACGCACTGACGGCCGTGCCGTTCAGTGCCGAAACCCGTTTGTCCGGGGTCGACTATCAGGGGCGCATCTACCGCAAGGGGGCCGTGGACTCGTTGCTGGATTTCATCGGTCTTGCACGCAATGAATTGCCGTCGGCCCTGGCGCGGGAGATCGACAAGATCGCCCAGAGCGGCGGTACGCCGTTGCTGGTGTGCGCGGACGGCAAGCTGCTCGGCGCTATCCATCTCAAGGACGTGGTCAAGCCCGGCATCCGTGAGCGTTTTGCCGAGCTGCGCAAGCTGGGGATTCGCACGGTGATGGTCACCGGCGACAACCCGCTGACTGCCGCCGCGATTGCCGCCGAGGCCGGTGTCGACGACGTGCTGGCGGAGGCCACGCCGGAGAAAAAACTGGCGCGTATCCGTCACGAGCAAAATGACGGTCGGTTGGTTGCCATGTGTGGCGACGGCGCGAACGATGCCCCGGCCCTGGCCCAGGCTGATGTCGGCATGGCGATGAACGACGGCACCCAGGCCGCGCGCGAAGCGGCCAACATGGTCGACCTCGACAGCGACCCGACCAAACTGCTCGATGTGGTGCAGATCGGCAAGGAACTGTTGGTGACCCGTGGGGCGCTGACCACCTTTTCCATCGCCAACGACATCGCCAAGTATTTCGCCATCCTGCCGGCACTGTTCGCGTCGATTTATCCACAGCTCGGCGTGCTGAACGTGATGCACCTGAGCAGCCCGCAGAGCGCGATTTTGTCGGCCATTGTCTTCAACGCCTTGATCATCGTCGTGCTCATCCCTCTGGCCCTGCGCGGCGTGCGCGTGCAAGCGGCAAGCGCGGCGGCACTGCTGCGGCGCAATCTGTTGATCTATGGGCTGGGCGGGATCGTGGTGCCGTTCGTGGGGATCAAGGCGATCGATATGTTGCTGACGGCGTTGCACCTGGTTTGAGCCTGATGTTCGGCGCACAGATTTTTTGTGCCAGGAGAGGTTTTGTGGCGAGGGAGCTTGCTCCCGCTGGGTTGCGAAGCAACCCCCAGGAAATTGACTGCAACCAGCCTGACACGTAGCTGTGGCTGATTTTGGGGCTGCTTTGCAGCCCAGCGGGAGCAAGCTCCCTCGCCACGATGATTTTTTTGATTCGAGGATTTTGAAATGTCCACTCTGATTCGCCCGGCCTTGAGCCTGTTATTGCTGATGAGCCTGATCACCGGTGTCGCCTACCCACTGGTGGTCACCGGCGTGGCGCAGGTCGCCTTTCCCGCCCAAGCCAACGGCAGCCTGATCGTCGATGCCGCCGGCAAGGTCCGTGGCTCGACGCTGATCGCCCAGGACTTCACCGGCGATGCCTGGTTTCATCCACGGCCATCGGCCGTTGCCTTCGCCACGGTCGCCAGCGGTGCCAGCAATTTCTCCCCGAGCAATCCGGCCCTGGCCACACGGGTGATTGATGACGCCCGCAAACTTCAGGTGCCTGGTCAGGGCCCGGTGCCGTTGGCATTGCTGACCACCTCCGGCAGCGGACTGGATCCGCACTTGCCTCCGGCGGCAATTGCCTATCAACTGGCGCGTGTCGCCGCCGCGCGCAACCTGCCGGCCTCGACCTTGCAGCAATTGCTCGACGACAACATCGAGCAACCCCTGGTGGGCCCACCGGTGGTGAATGTGCTGGCGCTGAACCTGGCCTTGGAAAAACTATAGAACCTGTGGGAGTGAGCTTGCTCGCGATGAGGGTGTATCAGTCTCCCTCAATGGTGGCTGACCTACCGCTATCGCGAGCATGCTCGCTCCCACAGGATGGCTGAACCCATTCGAAACAAGAGAATCCCCAGCATGAGCGACTCCGGCCGCGCCGATGCACTGTTAGCCAATCTGCCCCGTAACGGCCGTGGCCGGCTCAAGGTCTTCCTCGGCGCGGCCCCCGGTGTCGGCAAGACCTACGCCATGCTGCAAGCGGCTCACACCCAACTGCGCCAAGGTGTTACGGTCATCGCCGGGGTAGTGGAGACCCACGGTCGCAGCGAAACCGAAGCGCTGCTCGGCGGCCTGGCGCAACAGCCGATGGTGCGCTCGGAATATCGCGGCGTGATGCTCGAGGAAATGGATCTCGATGGCTTGCTCGCCGCCCGGCCGCACTTGGTCCTGGTGGACGAACTGGCCCACAGCAACGCCCCCGGCAGCCGCCATGCCAAGCGTTGGCAGGACATTCAGGAATTGCTCGCGGCGGGCATCGACGTCTACACCACGGTCAATGTCCAGCATCTGGAAAGCCTCAACGACCAAGTACGCGGCATCACTGGCGTGCAGGTTCGCGAGACGTTGCCGGACTGGGTTCTGCAGGAAGCCGATGAGCTGCTGCTGATCGACCTGCCACCCCGTGAGCTGCTGGAGCGTCTGCGCGATGGCAAGGTCTACGTGCCGGAACAGGCCCGGGCGGCGATCGATGCGTTTTTCTCCCAGACCAACCTGACCGCGTTGCGTGAGCTGGCGATGCAGACCGCCGCCGCCCAGGTCGACAATGACCTGGCCCTGGGCTATCGACAACTGGGCCAGGCCGCGCCGGCGGTGCGCGGACGCTTGCTGGTGGGGGTGGACGGTGATGTGCAGGCTGAACGCCTGGTGCGCCATGCCAGCCGCGTCGCCCAGCGTCGGCATCTGCCGTGGAGCCTGGTGCACGTGGACAACGGCATCGCCCGTGACGAGGCCTCGCGCCAGCGCTTGCAGAATGCCCAGCAACTGGCTGAACGCCTCGGCGGCGAAGTGGTGCTGCTGCGCGCCGGCGAAGTGGCCAGGACGCTGATCCAGCACGCCAGCGAACGTCGCGCCACGTTGGTGCTGGTGGGCCAGTCCCGGCCGCGCCTGCGCCGACGGCTGTTTGGCGGCGGCCTCGCTTCGCGCCTGCTGCGCGATGCCCGGGGCCTGGAAATCAACGTGCTGGACAGCGATGAGCAACCGCGTCCTGCCCGTGTGCACTCAGGCGCCGTCCAGACCAGGTTCGATTATGTGCTGGCGTTGCTGGCGACCGTGGTGGCCAGCGCATTGGCCTGGGGCATCTCGGGATTGCTGGCCTTGCCCAATATCTCCCTGGTGTTCCTGATGGCAGTGTTGCTGGTGGCCGTACGCAGCAGCCTCGGCCCGGCGCTGGCCTGCGCGGCGCTGTCGTTCCTGGCCTACGATTTCCTGTTCATCCCACCGAACTTTTCCCTGACCATCCAGCGCGAAGAAGACGTGCTGACGTTGGTGTTTTTCCTGCTCATGGCGGCCCTGACCGGCAACCTGGCCGCTCGCCAGCGCCGCCAGTTGCAGGCCCTGCGCGACACCCAACAGGAAACCGGCGAATTGCTGGACCTGTCGCGCAAACTCACTGCCGCCACCGACCGCCAGGCCGTGATCAGCGCCGCCGCGCAGCACCTCAACGGTTGGCACGACTTGCAGCTATGCCTGCTCAACCGCGACAGTCAGGGCGGTTGGAAGGTCGAAAGCGGCGAGCCGTTGACCCTCACCGAGGCCGAGCGCGCGGCGGCCGACTGGTCCTGGCAGCACGATCAGTCGGCCGGCGCCGGCACCGGGACACTGCCCTCCGGGCGTTGGTGGTGGTGGCCGTTGTCGGCGGAGGGCGGGCCGCTGGCCTTGCTGGGTGTCTGCCCGAAAGAAGGCCAGCCCCTGAGTGGTCAGCGTCGCCGTTTGCTGGCGGCCCTCAGTCAGCCATTGGCCCAGGCACTGGCTCGGGCGCAACTGGCCCAGGACCTGGAAGCGGCGCGTCTGCACGGCGAGACCGAGCAACTGCGTAGCGCTTTGCTGGCTTCCGTGTCTCACGATCTGCGCACACCGCTGACCGCCATGCGCGGCAGCATCGACAGCCTGTTGGCGCTGGGGGAGGCGATCCCGCTGGCTGATCGTCGCGAGCTGCTCGAAGGCACTCGCGATGAAGCCGAGCGGTTGGATCGCTACATCCAGAACTTGCTGGACATGACTCGTCTGGGCCACGGTGCTTTGAAACTGGCGCGGGACTGGGTGGCGCCGGCCGATATCGTTGGCAGTGCGCTGAATCGCCTGCGAGCGGTGTTGGCGCCCCTGACGCTCACGGTCGAGGTGCCGGCTGAATTGCCCTTGCTGTATGTGCATGCGGCGTTGATCGAGCAGGCCCTGGTGAACGTACTGGAGAACGCGGCGCGGTTCTCGCCAGCCCAAGGACGCCTGCTGCTGAGCGCCGGGGCTTGCGACAATGAGGTGTTTTTTGCGGTGGCCGATGAAGGCCCCGGGATCCCAGAACAGGAGCGGGAGAAAATCTTCGATATGTTCTATACCGCCGCGCGCGGTGATCGGGGCGGGCAGGGCACAGGGTTGGGATTGGCGATCTGCCAGGGCATGGTCGGTGCCCACGGCGGGCGAATCAGCGTGGCCGATGGCCTCGACGGACGCGGCACTTGCATCACGTTGCACTTGCCGTTGCAGGCGCAACCGGGCATGGACGATGAAGCTTGAGCCTGGCTGAGATACTCTCTTGTCACTTGCGTGCCTTTCCACTGGATTGCAACGAACGAACCTCATGAGCCAGATCGCGACCCTTTTGGTCATTGATGACGAACCGCAGATCCGCAAATTCTTGCGCATCAGCTTGAGCTCCCAAGGCTACAAGGTGCTGGAAGCCGGCACCGGTGCCGAAGGGCTTGCCCAGGCGGCGCTGAACAAGCCCGATCTGCTGGTACTCGACCTGGGCCTGCCGGACATGGACGGCCAACAGGTGTTGCGCGAGTTTCGCCAATGGTCGACGGTGCCGGTGCTCGTGCTCTCGGTGCGGGCCAGCGAAGCGCAGAAAGTCGAGGCGTTGGACAACGGCGCCAACGATTACGTGACCAAGCCGTTCGGCATCCAGGAATTCCTCGCCCGCATCCGTGCCTTGTTGCGCCAGGCCCCGGCCGGCGAGCCACAGGAAGCCGCGCTGAAGTTCGGCCCGCTGACGGTGGACCTGGCCTATCGACGAGTGCTGCTGGACGGCACCGAAGTGGCCTTGACCCGTAAGGAGTACGCCGTCCTGGCGCAACTGGCGCGGCACCCGGGGCGGGTCATCACCCAGCAGCAGTTGCTCAAGGACATCTGGGGCCCGACCCACACCGAAGACAGTCATTACCTGCGGATCGTGGTCGGTCACCTGCGCCAGAAGCTGGCCGACGATCCGACCCGACCGCGGTTCATCGTGACCGAGGCGGGGGTGGGGTATCGGTTGTTGGGGGAGGGCGCTGTTTAGCCTTGAATAGGCTTCAAGTCGTGCACTAATGTGGCGAGGGAGCTTGCTCCCGCTGGGCTGCGCAGCAGCCCCGATACAGCCAACTCAATGAACCTGATACACCGAGCATTCGCTTCTGGGGCGCTTCGCACCCCAGCGGGAGCAAGCTCCCTCGCCACAAGGGCTCAGCGAGTGTGTTCAATTCTGTTCACGCTCATAGCGGTCCAGGGTATCGCTGGCAATCTCCCGCCCCAGGGCGATCAACTCCGGCGCCTTGTAGAACTCGAAAAACCGGCACACCCGTTTCGGCACGTTGATCAGCACATCCGGCGGGTAACCGGCGATCTTGTACTGGGCCAGCGAGGTCTGCATCACTTCGAAGCTCTGGTTGATCAAGTCCAGCAACGAAGCCGGACCGACGTTATCGATGATGAATGAGCCGGTGGCGGATTTCGGTGCGCCTTCGTTCTCTGGCGCGGCAGCCGGTTGTTGGCCCTCGGGCTCGGCCGAGTCGATCCACGGGTTGATGTCGGCGGCCTCGGCTTTCAAGGCTTCCTGCTCCAGCAGTAACAACTGCTCGGCCTGCTTGCGGCGAAACGGCAGGCGCGAGCCCAGGGAACTGACCAGGGTGTCGAAGCGGCGCCTGAACGCGGCGGGGCGCGGGATCACCGGTAATCGGTACTGTTTCTGGTTGGTGGCGTTGAGGTTGACCGCGATAATCAAGTCGCAGTGGCTCGACACCACCGGCACGATCGGCAACGGATTGAGCAGGCCGCCATCCACCAGCATGCGATTGCCTTGCATCACGGGTGTGAACAGGCTGGGAATCGCCGCCGAGGCGCGCATTGCCTGGTGCAGGCAGCCTTCCTGGAACCAGATTTCCTGCTGGTTGGTCAGGTCGGTCGCGACGGCGGTGTAGGGGATACGCAAGTCTTCAATGTTGAGTTCACCGACGATCTTGCGGATCTGCCCAAAGACCTTCTCGCCGCGGATCGCCCCCAGGCGAAAACTGACGTCCACCAGACGCAGGACATCCAGGTAATCCAGGCTTTCGATCCAGTTGCGATACTCATCGAGCTTGCCCGCCGCATAGATCCCCCCCACGACAGCCCCCATGGAACAGCCGGCGATGCAGGCAATATCGTAGCCACGTCGTTCGATTTCTTCGATCACCCCGATATGGGCATAGCCCCGGGCGCCACCCGAGCCCAATACCAATGCGATACGTTTTGTCATGACCCGGCCTCTTGTCGAACAGACTTCAACAATGCACTCATCGACGGCTCGGCTCAATCGTTGTGGCGAAGACGTCGTTTTTTGACACGCTGCGACGGCATTTGCGTATGCTCGGCCACACTTGAATTTACGCGGTCAAGCAAGGCACTTTTCGCCGTTGCCACCGTCTTAACAGCACGACTGTTGACCTGACCTGAGGTGTTATTGATGAAAGCCCGGATCCGCCTGCCCTTGGTGGCATCTTTGATGATTTTGGCCCTGGCCGGTTGCGCAGGCAAAACCGCTTACCGCGACAGTTGTGGCAGCCAGCTCGACAGCGCCTGGCGTGAACTGGACCTGGCCAAGGCCGAAGGTTTTGCCGGCACCGTCAGCTACTCCAAGGCCTTGTCCCTGCTGACGGGCGCCAAGACCCAGCAGCAATTCGAAGCGTTCGAAGGCTGCTCCAAGAAAGCCGAGAAGGCGCGTTTCTACATTCGCGAATCCCGCGCGGGACGATAAAGGCAGCCGCAAGCTACAAGCTGCAAGAGGGCGATACCCGCTGCTTCCACTTGCAGCTTGCAGCTCAAAGCTGCGTACGGAGTACGTTCCATGATCGATCGGCTGGTGGCCCGCATACTGGGCCTGGAAGTCCGCCTGTTGGCCTGTCAGGCCCGCTTGAATGCCCACACCGACAGCGAAGCGCTGCATGACCTGCGGACCACGGTACGCCGTTTGCGCAGCCTGCTTCGTCCGCTGCGCGGATTGCCCGGCGTCGAACAACTGGAAACAGCGGCTTCGGCGGTGGGCACCCTGACCACGCCCCTGCGCGACCGGGAGGTGTTGGCGGCTTACCTTGAACAACATGGCCAGGCCGAGGCGGCGCGGCGACGCCAGGTACAAATGGCCGATGCCTATCCCGCCGTGGCCGCGAGTGTTGAACTGGCCCAGTTGCTGATGATGCTCGATGCCTTCCCGCGTTTCGTTCGCGCCGCCCAACGTGAGGGGCTGCTGAAGGGCTTGCGCAAACGCATCGAAAAGCGCCTGGACAAACAGTGGAAGAAACTCGGCGAAGCCCTGCGCGATCCCGCCCATGACCGCCACCGGTTGCGCCTGCTGATCAAGCGCGTGCGCTACGCCATCGAAGCTTATCCTGAGCTCGACCGCCTGCCCGAAGCCGCCATGCCACGGCTCAAGTCCGCCCAGGGCGCGCTGGGCGACTGGCACGATTGCTGGCAATGGCTGGCCAGGGCCAAGGAAGAAACCGACCTGCAAGCTTGCGTGCCCACCTGGCACGCCACGATGGAAAAGGCCGAGGCCAAGTCCGACAAGGTGCTCGACAAATTGATTGCGAGTTGCTTCGAAAAGTCCTGAATCCACCCCGTTTCCCACTGTGGGAGCGAGCAAGCTTGCTCCCACAGTGGGGTGGGGGTGGCTTCGAGATCCTCGGCTTTTCTGTCAGCCTCTTTGGCCGGAATGAGCCCTGTGCCGCCTGCCTGGGCTGGTTAAGATGCCGTCATCCTTTTCCCCCGTTTTCGAGGTCGTCATGCACTTTTCCGAGTTGATCGATGCCGTGCGCCGGCAGCCAGGTGCGGTAACCATCGCGCCAGAATGGGGCCAGGGCCGGGCCACTTTTGGCGGTTTGGTGGCGGCGCTGCAATATGAGGCGATGCGTGCCCAAGTGCCGGCGGATCGCCCGGTGCGTTCCCTGGCGATTACCTTTGTCGGCCCGGTCGAGCCCGACGTGCCGGTCAGTTTCGAAGTCGACGTGTTGCGAGAAGGCAAGGCGGTAAGCCAAGTGTTGGGACGCGCGGTGCAGAACGGTCAGGTGGTGACTGTGGTGCAAGGCAGCTTTGGTGCCTCGCGCTCGTCCGTGGTGGCGGTACAGGCCGATCCCGCGCCGGAATTCAAGAGCGTGGAGCAATCCCAGGAGCTGCCTTACGTCAAGGGCATGACCCCAGAGTTCATGCGGCACCTGGCGATGCGCTGGAGCGTCGGCGGCGTGCCGTTCAGCGGCAATAAATCACGGAGCATGGGCGGCTGGGTGCGCTTGCGCGGCGATGTGCAGGAGCAGCCGCTGAACGAAAGCCATATCCTGGCCTTGGTGGACGCCTGGCCCCCGGCGTTGTTGCCTCATCTCTCACAAATGGCTCCGGGCAGCACGCTCACGTGGACCATCGAGTTCGTCCAGCCGCTGCTGGATCTCACGACCCTGGACTGGTGCAAGTACCTGGCCGAGATCGAACATGCCCAGGACGGCTACGGCCATATTGCCGCGAAGTTCTGGAGCGCCGATGGCCGCTTGATCGCCCTGAGCCGGCAGACGGTAACGATCTTCGGGTAAGGCCGCTTTGGCTAAGGTTTACGGTGGTGACGGTGGCGATCACGCCAGGCGCGCCACCAGCCCCCGCTGAGAAAGAACCGTGGAAAAGTCAGGAACTGCTCCACCAACAGGCGTGACACGGCATCCTTGCGATCGCTGAACGGCTCGGAAGCCTGGGCCTCCAGGCTGTGTCCGTGACGCTGCAATCCGAGTGCCGCGAGCAGGCCGATGACGCCGATGGCGATGTCCCCCAGGCTCAAGCTGAACACGCCCGTCACAATCAGCAGAAACGCGATGATGAACAGCGGCACGGCAATCAGGTGCAACACCAGGTTGGTGGGGTGGCGATGATTGTCGGGGTAGGCGCGCCATTGCCAGGCTGGAAGATTGGGATGACGTTTGCCCATGATGCTATTCCCTCTATTCGTGTGCACTTATGCTTGAAGAATAGGTGCCTGCCAGGGCGCCTGCGAATCGAGGTTGGTTATCGGGGCGATAGAGTTTCAAAGATTACATTTGAGTTGACTGTACTGGCCTCTTCACGAGCGAGCTCGCTCCCACATGGGGTCTGCCGGGTTCACAAACTTTTGTGTCCGACTCGATCCCATGTGGGAGCTTGCTCGCGAAGGCGTCCTCAAAGTTTGAGCTGCCCGATCGCCTTGCTCAACTCGCCCGCCAACGTTGCCAATTCATCGCTGGTGGTGGCTGAATCGACGGTCTGGCGCACAGTGTTTTCGGTCACGTCGCGAATGCTCACCACCGCCCGGTTCATTTCCTCGGCGACATGGCTTTGTTGCTCGGCCGCAACCGCGATCTGGGTGTTGCTCTCGCGCATTTGGGCCACCGCTGCGGTGATCTGTGCCAGCGCGTCGCCGGCCTCGCGGGCCTGCTGCACGCAATCGTCGGCCTTGAGCGAACTCTCCTGCATGAAGTCCACCGCGTCCCGGGTGCCGGCTTGCAGGGCCGAGACCATGGTGGTGATTTCATCCGTGGAGGCCTGTACCCGCTTGGCCAGGTTGCGCACCTCGTCGGCCACCACGGCAAAACCTCGGCCCATTTCCCCGGCCCGCGCCGCTTCGATGGCCGCGTTCAGGGCCAGCAGATTGGTTTGCTCGGCGATGCTGTGGATCACATTGACCACGCTGTTGATCTTCTGACTGTCTTCGGCCAGGCGCTGGATCATTTCGGCGGTCTGCTGCACCCCCGCCGACAACCCGGTGATCGACTGTTGCACCCGGCCGACTACTTCGTGACCGTTGCCGGCCAAGGTGTCTGCGGTTTTCGACAGGTCGCGGGTGGCGCCGGCGTGCTGGGCGATGTGATAAACCGTGGCGGACATTTCGTTGATCGCCGTGGCTGCCTGATCGGTTTCGCTTTGCTGGCCGAGCATGCCGTGGCGAACATCGTTCATGCTCGACGCCAGGCGCGCCGCACCACTGTCCAACTGCCGGGCAGTGCTGGCAACGGTGTCGACCACCCGTTGATAACCGGCCTGCATGGCGTTGAACGCAGCCGCCATCTGGCCCACTTCGTCCTTGCAGGCCAGCGGCACACGGGCGGACAGGTCACCGGTTTTTTCCACATGCAGCATCACGTCCTTGAGCGTGTTGAGCTGGCTGAGCAAAAAGCGGATCAACAACTGCGATGCGCCCAACATTGCCAGCATCAATACGAACACGGCCATGGCGTATTGGCTGAAGCGTTCACCGAACACTTGGCTCAGGCTTACCCCTTGAGCCAACACCGCGAGTGATTGTCCGTCAGCTCGACGGATCACTTGGGCACCCAGCAACGGATCGTCGCCAAGCAGCGGCCCGGCATCGAGTTCGACCCAGCCATCGGCCTGAACCAGCGAAGTCAACGGTCGTTCGTTGAACACCGGAACCTGGTCGCGCCGGAATGCCAAGAGATCCTCAGCCCTGGGCAACGGTTGCCCGGCAGGCCAGGCATTGAGCACCTGTGCTTGGGCCTGGGCGTTTGCCTGGGCTGCGTGGTTGCGCGCCTGCTGTTCGAGGTGCACCGCGTAGAGCACCAGGAGCAAGGTGGTGATAAAGGCGACCGCATTGACCGCCCAGAATTTGTATTTCAACGAGATATTGCTAAGCCAGGCACCCATGGAAGGTTTTCTCTGATAGCGTAAACAGCATTGGCAAGGTGCCATTATTCTGCCGCTATTCAGGCGCCGGGATTTTGATGTGGGTCAACAGACAGCGGGGTCCCAGGGTTTTGATGTGGGCCAACAGACAACAGAATCCCTTGTGGGAGCGAGCTTGCTCGCGATAGCGGTGTGTCAGTCAGCCAATGAGCAAGCTGGTGCGCCACTATCGCGAGCAAGCTCGCTCCCACAGGGGGTTGCAGGGTTCAGGAGATCGTGGGCAGTCCAAAGAACGCTCGGGCGCAGGCGCTGCTGTGGGCTGCCAGGTCTTCCTGGGTTTCGCCCCGGTGCAAGGCCACTTCGCGCAGGACTTCCGTCAGGTAGGCCGGCTCGTTGCGCCCGTTCTTGGGTTTGGGCCGCAGCGTGCGGGGCAGCAGGTAGGGCGCGTCGCTTTCGAGCATCAGCCGGCCACGGGGTATTTCGCGCACCAACGGGTGCAGGTGCGTGCCCCGGCGTTCGTCGCAGATCCAGCCAGTGATACCAATATGCAGGTCGAGATCGAGGTAGCTGTACAACGCCTTTTTTTCCCCGGTGAAGCAGTGCACCACCGCTGCCGGCAATTGATCGCGAAACTCCCGGAGAATGTCCAGCAAGCGCTGGTCGGCGTCGCGCTCATGCAGGAAGATCGGTAATTGCAGCTCAACCGCCAGGGCGAGGTGTTCCTCTAGGACCTTTTCCTGCTGGGGGCGGGGCGAGAAGTCTCGGTTGAAATCCAGTCCGCATTCACCCACCGCACGCACGCGGCTGTGCATCAGCAGGTCCTTGAGGTGCCGGGCGCTATCGTTGGTCCACTCGCTGGCGCTGTGGGGGTGAATGCCAGCGGTGGAAAACAGTCTTTCCCCGGTCTCGTCGAGGTGTTGGCACAATTGCAGGGCTTGTTCGCTGCCCTCGATGCTGGTGCCGGTCAAGACCAGTTGGCAGACCCCGGATGCATAGGCACGCTCAAGCACCGCCTGGTGTTTGTCGGTGAAACTGGGGTTGGTCAGGTTGACGCCGATATCGATGAGTTGCATGGTGCTACCTCGGCCCAAAGGCCGGAAAGCATATCAGAGCTGTAGATTTATAAGAAAAGCCAAGAACTACAATGAGTTGAGGCTGTCTGTTAAGGCCGCGAGACACATAGGGTTGGTATAAAAGCCATCACTGTGCCAGTCTTCCGCACTTTTTCAGCGCCCCTGGCGCTCTGTTTCTGTCGACTCAGCCTCGTGTTTCATGGAGGCGGTCCGCAGTGTTCCTTCCGGAGAGTGGATGACACGTCCCCAGGTATTGTTACTGTTGTGTTGTTCGCTGCTGTTGCCGATACCGGCCGAAGCACGGCTGCCCGGGCCGGTGCAGGCGGCGCCGGGCACGGTGCGTGACCTGGCGCAGATCCGCAGCAGCCGTGTGTTGAAGGTTTTGGTCAACCAGAGCCGCAACAGCTCCGGTGAAGTCCAGGGGCAACCCATTGGCGTCGAATACCATCGGCTGCGTGCTTTCGAGCAATATCTCAACGGTCATGCCCGGGACGGCCAGGAAATCACCCTCAAGATCATTCCCAAGGCCAAGGACCAACTGCTCGGTGCCTTGCAGCGCGGGGAGGGCGATCTTGTCGCGCCGGGTGAGCTGCTTGAGCCTCAGGCCGGCCATGCTGTCAGCGCCAGCAATCCGATCCGTACCGACGTGCCTTTGCTGTTGGTGGGCATCAAGGGAGAGAAGCGTTACACACGCGTGGAGCAACTTTCCGGCAGGACCCTGGCCCTGCCCAACGGCAGTGCGGCCGGGGATGCCGTGAGCCAGATCAACCAGAAACTGGCGCTGCTCAAACTGCCGCCAGTGAAGATCGAATGGGTCGATCCTACCTTGGCCGTGGAAGATGTCCTGGAGATGGTCCAGGGCGGGATTTTCCATTTGACCATCGTCGAGCAACCCATTGCCGAGCGCTGGGGCAAGATCCTGCCCAAGCTGCGCTTCGACCGCCAGGTGCTGATTGGCGAGCCGGGTGACGAGTATTGGTTTGTTCGCCGTGACGCCGCCATGCTGCGGGCGAGCATCGACCGGTTCCTGGCGACCTATAAGGTGCCCGACAATCAGGACGCGGCATTCCTGCGCATCTACCGGCGTTTGTACCAGGTTCACTATCCGCTGGCCCGGGCCAATCGCCAACGCTTGGAAAAGCTGCGCCCGGTGCTGCAAAAACATGCCGATGCCCAAGGCATGGACTGGCTCAACCTGGCGGCTCTGGCTTTCAAGGAATCCGCCCTGCAACCCAATGCCCGCAGCGGTGCAGGCCCCACCGGCCTGATGCAGATCACCCCGGCGGCAGCCCAGCGGGTCGGGGTCGATAACATCCAGAACGTGGACGCCAACGTGCAGGCCGGCGCCAAGTACCTGGCCCTCATCCGCCGCAAGTTCTTTGCCAGCCCCAAGCTCAACGATCGCGAACGCATGGCCTTCGTCCTGGCGGCCTACAACATGGGCCCCGAGCGCGTCCAAGGCATGCGAGCCGAGGCCCGGCGGCGGGGGCTGAACCCCAACCAATGGTTTTTCCAGGTCGAACGCATTGCCATGGAGCAGGTAGGAATGGGGGCCGTCAGCTATGTTAATAGTGTGAATAAGTACTACCTGGCGTTTGATCGTGAACGGGAGTCCTTGGAACCGAAGGAGCAAAAGGTTGCATTGCGTAAATGATCGAATAAACTGATTGGTATTACGGGCTTTTTCCGCTTTTAGCATGAGTTTTATTGATTAGTATAGCGACCACTCTCTACTACTCCCAAGGAATGACCTATGAGCACTCTCATCAACAAAGTTCTGTTCACCCGCGCCGGCTATGGCTTGACTGTCCTGCGCATCGCCGTCGGTGTCATATTCGCCGCCCACGGCGCGCAGAAACTCTTTGGTCTGTTCGGTGGCTACGGCCTTGCAGGCACGGCGCAGTGGATGGAAAGCATCGGCCTGACCCCGGGCTATGTGATGGCGACACTGGCGGGAGGTACGGAGTTTTTCGCCGGGCTGGCGCTGATCGTCGGTCTGCTGGCGCGTCCTGCGGCACTGGGCCTGGCCTTCCTGTCGCTGGTGGCGATTTTCTCCGTGCACATCGGTAACGGCTTGTTCATGGCCAACAACGGTTATGAATTCGCCCTGGCGTTGCTGGCGGGCAGTATTGCCGTGCTGATCGAAGGGGCGGGCAAGTTGTCGGTCGATCGCGCCATCGCGGGTTGAGTGCACGATTGGAACCCGAGGCCCGTCTTGTACGGGCCTTTTTTATGGGGAGTGATTCTTGACACTGGCCGGTCAGCTTCTCTAGGATGCCGTTCATGCGCCGATTTAAACAGCTACTTGCGGGGCGCCAGGTGACTCATCACGTTGCCGATAGAAGCCGAAAGACACGGCTTCGAAATACCGCTAAAGCGCTGGTTCGGTGTTGCCTCTCACCTGCCATGCAGACTTTCGAGGCAGAGACACGACACGATGAACGCACCCAGTCCCCTTGTACGTCTTGCGCCGATCACGGCGAACCTTGTGCAACGCAATCCGAAAATTCTCCTGGGCGGCACTCACCAGCCAACACTCTTGCGTTACCTCGACGGCTGGCCGCGTCGCAACCACGGGCCTGCCGCTTTCCTGATCCAGTTTGTCGAAGACGGTGAGTCACTGGCGCGTTTTGCCAATGACAGCTTCGACCTGGCTGTCATCCAGTCCCCCAGCGCAGCGGACGCTCCTGAAATGATCCGGCAACTGACCCGTGTCGCACGGCAGGGCTTGATCACGCGCCGTTGAGGTGAGGGTCACGGATACGCGATGTCCACGATGTAGACCCGTTTTTCGCCCGTGGGCGTCTGGACGCTGACCTCGGCGTCCAGGGCCTTGCCGATCAGCGCCCGTGCCAAAGGCGAGTCGATGCTGATCAGGTTCTGTTTCAGGTCCAGCTCGTCCGGGCCGACGATGCGGTAGCGTGATTCCTTGCCGTCCTCATCTTCAACCGTGACCCAGGCGCCAAAATACACCCTGTTCGGATCGCTGGGTTTCTCACTGACCACTTTGAGCGCTTCGAGGCGCTTGGTGAGGAAGCGCACGCGACTGTCGATTTCCCGCAGCATTTTCTTGCCGTAGGTGTATTCGGCATTTTCCGAACGATCACCCTGGGCCGCCGCCTCGCTGACCGCCTGGGTCACCTGGGGACGGCGCACATGCCACAGCTCATGGAATTCAGCGCGCATCCGCGCTTCACCCTCGGGGGTGATCAGCGCGGTGCCGGCGGTGCGGGGTGGGCGATAACGGCTCATGGCAACTTCTTTTGATAGCGAAGCCGGGAGTCTATCAACCCTCGCGCAATACTGTCAGCGGGCTGGCGTTGAGCGCCCGACGGGTGCCGAACACCCCGGCCGCACCGATCAACAAAGCCCCCAGCAGCGGCAATACCAACAGCCATGGATGCGGATGCCAGGGCAGGTCGAAGGCGTAGCGGTAAAGCACCAGGCTCACCAGCTCCGAACCCAGGGCCGCAAGCAGGCCACTGACGGCGCCCAGCAGGCCGAACTCGATGCGCCGGGCCTTGACCAGCAGGGGGCGTTCGGCGCCCAGTGCGCGCAACAGCGCGCCTTGGCGGATTCGTTCGTCGAGGGTCGCCTGCAGGCCGGAGAACAACACCGCCATTCCCGCCGCCAGCACGAACAGCAACACGTACTCCACGGCCAGGGTCACCTGGGCCAGGATGCTGCGCAGTTGTTCGAGCAAGGCCTCGACTTGCAGGATCGTCACCGCCGGAAAGGCCCGGGACAGGTCGACGATCTGTTGGTCGTGTCCCGGCGCCAGGTAGAAACTGGTGAGGTAGGTCGCCGGCAGGTCTTTCAATGTACCGGGTTGGAAGATCATGAAGAAGTTGGGTTGGAAATTGTCCCAGTTGATTTCCCGCAGGCTGGTGACCTTGGCTTCACGGTTGACGCCGCCCACGCTGAAGACCAGGCGGTCACCCAACTTGATCTTGAGGTTCTCGGCTACTTTGCCTTCCACCGAAACCCCCGGGACATCGTCCGCAGGTTGCTGCGGCCACCAGGTCCCTGCAGTGACGACGTTGCCCGCTGGCAGCTCCGCGGCCCAGGTCAGGCTCAGGTCGCGCTGCAGCGCCCGGTCACCCGCCGAGTCCTTGGTGACGAACTCCGTGGCCGGTTCGCCATTGATGCTGATGAGGCGGCCGGGCACCACGGGGTAGAGCGGGGCCGATTGTGCGGACAATTCCAGCAGTTTGTCGGTGAAGGCCTGCTTGTCGTTGGGCAGGATGTTCAGGGCGAAGTAGTTCGGCGCGTTCTTGGGCAACTGGTTTTGCCAGGTGTCCAGCAGTTCACCACGCAGCAACGCGATCAACGCCATGGACAACAGGATCAGGCCGAACGCCAAGGCTTGACCGGCGGCTGCCAGGGGATGGCGCAGCAATTGGCCGAGGCCCAGGCGCCAGGGCAGGGCGGCGCGGGCCAGCAGGCGACGCAGGCTCTGGAGCAGCAGCAACAACAAGCCGCCCAGCACCAGCGCGGCAACGACGCCACCGCCCAGCAGGGCGAAGGTCAGGACCAGGTCCAGGCTCAGGCGCCACATGATCAGGCCCAGGGCTCCCAATGCGGCACCGTAGATCACCCAGGAGCTGGAGGGGATCGGCAGCATGTCCCGGCGCAGCACGCGCAACGGTGGCACTCGTCCCAGCGCAGCCAGTGGCGGCAGGGCGAACCCCGCCAGCGCCACCAGCCCGGTACCGATCCCGGCGATCGCCGGCAGCAGGCCACCCGGCGGAACGGTGGTGGGCAGCAGGTCATGCAGCAGGGCGAACAGGCCCAGTTGGGCGACCCAGCCGAGCAGGGCGCCGCTGATACTGGCGAGCAGGCCCAGCACCGTCAATTGCAGGCTGAACAGCACCATGGTTTCCTGGCGTGAAAGGCCCAGGCAGCGCAGCAGCGCGCTGGCATCAAAGCGTCGGGTGGCAAAGCGGTTGGCCGAGAGCGCGACGGCGACCCCGGATAGCAACACCGCCACCAGACTGGCCATGTTCAGGTAGCGCTCGGCCTTGCCCAGGGCGCCGCCGATCTGACGGTTACCGTCGCGGGCATCCTGCAGGCGCTGGTTGGCTTCAAGGCCAGGTTTGACCAGGTCGCGGTAGGTTTGCAAGGCCGGTGCCGGACCGCGCCACAGGTCGCGATAGCTGACACGGCTGCCCGGTTGCACCACGCCGGTGGCTTCCAGGTCCTTGAGGTTGATCAGTACTCGCGGGGTGAGGCTGTAGAAATTGCCGGCGCGATCCGGTTCATAGGTCAGCACTCGGGCCAACCGCAGGGTTTGGTTGCCAACGTCGATGCTGTCGCCGATCTTCAGGTCCAGTGCCGTCAGCAGCCGTGCCTCGACCCAGGCCTCGCCAGGGTTCGGACGGCCGCCGGTTTCTTCCGACGCGAAGGGGGCTGGGCTGCTTTTCAGCTCGCCGCGCAGTGGGTAGGTGTCATCGGCCGCCTTGACGCTGGACAACTGGATGCCATTGTCGGTGGCCACGACACTGGAGAACTCCACCACCCGGGCGTGTTCCAGGCCCAGTTCGGTGCCGCTGCGTATCTGCTCCGGACGGGCCGGCGAGCTGCCTTCGAGCAGCAGGTCGGCGCCGAGGAATTCGGTGGCGCGCATCATCATTGCGCCGTTGAGGCGGGCACCGAAGTAGCCGATGGCGGTACTTGCCGCCACCGCCACCAGCAGGGCGAAGAACAACACCCGCAACTCACCGGCGCGAGCATCGCGAAGCAATTGACGGACAGCGAGACTGAACAGGCGCAACAGCGGCAAGCGTGCCATCAAGGCTCCAGAGGGGCGACCATCTCGCCGGCTTCAAGTCGGATCAGGCGCCGGCAGCGATGGGCCAGGCGTTCATCATGGGTGACCAGCACCAGGGTCGTGCCGCGTTCCTTGTTCAGTTCGAACAGCAGGTCGCTGATGCGCTCGCCGGTGTGGCTGTCGAGGTTGCCGGTGGGTTCGTCGGCAAACAACACGTCGGGCTCGGCGGCAAAGGCGCGGGCAATCGCCACACGTTGCTGTTCGCCGCCGGAGAGCTGGCGCGGTGAATGGGTCAGGCGCTGGCCCAGGCCGACGCGCTGCAACAGTTGTGTGGCGCGTTCACGGGCATCCTTGCGGCCGTCCAGTTCCAGCGGCAGCATGACGTTTTCCAGTGCATTGAGGCTGTCGAGCAACTGGAACGACTGGAAAACGAAACCGACATGCTCGGCGCGGACCCGCGCACGCTGGTCTTCATCCAGTGCGCTGAGGGCCTGGCCGGCGAGTGTGACCTCGCCGCTGCTGGGCAGGTCGAGGCCGGCCAGCAGGCCCAGGAGGGTGGATTTGCCGGAACCGGACGCGCCGACGATGGCCAGGCTGTCGCCTTTGTTCAGTTCCAGGCTGAGTTCGTGCAGGATGGTCAGTTCACCTTCCGCGCTGGCGACCACTTTGCTAAGGTCCGTCGCGGTGAGAATGCTTGAGCCCATGGAGAATCCGATGCGTGTGTGGTTTTTGAGTGCCGGCCTGGCCTTGATGTGCATGGTCCAGAACGCAGCGGCGGGTACAGTCCTGATCGTTGGCGATAGTATCAGCGCGGCTTTCGGCCTGGATACCCGGCAAGGTTGGGTAGCGTTGCTCGAACAACGGCTCAAGGCCGAGGGTTTTGACGATAAAGTGGTCAATGCGTCCATCAGTGGGGACACCAGCGCCGGAGGCCAGGCGCGGCTGCCGGCGCTGCTTGCAGCCCATAAACCGGACCTGGTGATCCTGGAGCTGGGTGGCAACGATGGCTTGCGCGGGCAGCCGCCAACGCAATTGCAACAAAACCTTGCAGCGATGATCGACAATTCCCGCGCAAGCGGTGCCAAGGTGTTGTTGCTGGGCATGCAACTGCCGCCCAATTACGGGCGCCGTTACACCGATGCCTTCGCCCGGGTCTACAGCACCCTGGCCGAGGAGAAAAAAGTGCCGCTGGTGCCGTTTTTCCTCAAGGATATCGGAGGTGTTCCCGGCATGATGCAAGGCGACGGATTGCACCCGTCCGTCGCGGCCCAGGGCAAGTTGCTGGAAAATGTCTGGCCGACGCTAAAACCGCTGCTTTGACGCTTTTCTACAGGCGGGCTTTCGGCTAATGTGGCGCCCCCGATTTGGAGCCCCCGATGCCGCGTCCCGCCTGGTCCCTGTTTGCCTACCAACTGATCGAGCCCGACGAGCAGCTGGATCTGTTCGCCTGCCAGGAAGTACGGGTGCATCTGGTGACCCGGCAGTTGGAACTCGGTGGCTCGGCCGACCGCACCCTTTGCGGTAGCCTGCTGCCGGCCCAGCCGCGCTGGTCGAGCGTCGATCGCAAGATTTTCCAGGATCATCGCCTGTGCTCGCTGTGCCGGGCGATCCTGGAGTCCCAGAAGCGCGGCACCTCGCCGATCTGGCCGGAGCTGCGGTTCGAGTTGTAATCCTCGGATTCCAGGCTGTCCTTGTGGGAGTGAGCTTGCCCGCAATGACGGTGGCATATTCAATATCGGTGCAGGCCGACCCACCGCTATCGCGAGCAAGCTCGCTCCCACAGGGGGGCTTGAAAGTCCTCTAACCTGTTGCACATCGGACGCTTGATTGCCGCTCTCCCCGAAATAATGGGTGGCAGTGTACAATCGCCGTTTTAATACCCTTGTTCGATCTGCGAAGGATTTCCCGGATGTTGCCGCGCTTGCCTGCCGTCGCCCGCTGCCTGTCTCTTGCCGCCCTGTGTATGGCGGGCCCCGTTGCCGCACTCGAACTGCCTCTGCCACCGCCGGGTGAAGACATCATTGGCCAGGTGCAAGTCATCAAGGCCAAATACGAAGATACCTTTGCCGACCTGGGCACCACCTATGACCTGGGTTACAGCGAGATGGTCGCCGCCAACCCTGGAGTCGATCCCTGGTTGCCGGGCGCTGGCACCGAGATCGTGCTGCCCACTCGCTTCATCCTGCCGCCGGGCCCGCGCGAGGGCATCGTGATCAACTTGGCCGAGTACCGTCTCTACTATTTCCCCAAGGGGCGGAACGTGGTGTACACCTTCCCGCTGGGGATTGGCCGTGAGGGCTGGGGGTCGCCGATCGCACACACCAGCATCATTGCCAAGACACCGAACCCGACCTGGACTCCGCCCGCATCGATCAAGGCCGAACACGCTGCCGACGGCGACCCGTTGCCGAATGTCGTGCCCGCCGGGCCTGATAACCCGCTGGGCCCTTTCAAGTTCACCCTGGGCACCCCGGGCTACCTGATCCATGGTTCGAACAAGAAGTTCGGCATCGGCATGCGGACCAGCCACGGTTGCTTCAGGATGTTCAACAACAACGTACTGGAAATGGCCAGCATGGTGCCGGTGGGCACGTCGGTGCGGATCATCAACGACCCCTACAAGCTGGGCTTGAGCGGTGGCAAGGTGTACCTGGAAGCGCATACGCCACTGGACGACAAGGGCAACCCGTCGGTGGTGGACAAGCACACCGCGGTGATCAATGCGATGCTCAAGCGCGAAGACATCACCAGTAACCTGCGCATGAACTGGGACGTGGTGCGGGACGTGGTGGCGGCGGAAGATGGCCTGCCGGTGGAAATTGCCGTTCCCAATACCTCGGCACCGATGGTCTCGAGCGCGCCGATCGACTTGCAGCAGTAAAGCTCGAAAGCAACCCGCCGACGTTTCGCGATGTCGGCGGGTTTTTTATCGCCTGCTTAAACGCCAAGCAATAAAAAAGCCGACCCAAAAATGGGTCGGCTCGATAACAATCCCGAAGGACTATTACTTGCGGCTAGCTTTTTCCAGCATGCGCAGAGCACGCTCGTTAGCTTCGTCAGCAGTCTGTTGTGCTTTTTGAGCAGCAGCCAGAGCTTCATCAGCTTTACGGTAAGCTTCGTCTGCACGAGCCTGGGAACGAGCTGCTGCGTCTTCGGTAGCAGTCAGACGTGCTTCGGTTTCTTTCGATGCGCTGCTGCAACCGGTAGCCAGAACTGCGGCCAGGGCCAGAGCAGAGAATTTCAGAACGTTGTTCATCGGTTTCCCCTTCAAGGACTTTCTATTAGTGACTGTCTCCCCAGACTGAGGAGTTAGCCGGCGTACATACTACCCATTACTTGTAGTAAGTAAACTGACGTAGCGCAAGAAGCAAAAAAATTGTAGGCGGTGATTCTTTTTCGAGCAACTTTTCTTAGGGTTGTTGAAAAAATATACAGCCCCGAGCCCTTGGCTGGAGTGCGTCGACGAAAAAAGGTTCCGCAGCAGGGGAGAACTCTTGCAGTCCTCGCTAACGTCGTTGTTTATTGATTCACCTACACTTTTGTACATTTTTTGTGCAACGTCCCAGGCATCTTTATTGGTATTGGCGGTGACTTTAACTACGCGCGCTCGTCTCAAGACTCAACAACTGGCGATGTTCAGCTATTGCACCGTGACCGACTACCGCTCGACGATGGCGCTCAATCGATAAACCCGACCAGGTTTACCCCTTCGATGACAGGTGTGCCTTGAGCATTTGCGTCATTGGTGCCTACTATTCACGACGTGCTCGGGTTTGAGCGGATCGATTTTGGCGCTCGGTGACCAGGAAGGCACGGGGTGGCGTAGATGTTCCTTCGCCGGAAAAACATCGGTAAGGTAGGGGTCGGCATTCAGACCCGCGAGGAGTAGTGATGAGCGAGGCGGTTACCATCCACCATGACCAGGCTGGTCATCAGTTCGAGACCAATGTGGACGGTCATCGTGCCTATCTGACCTATATGGACCTGGGCAAGCAGACCCTGGATATCTATCGCACCTTCGTGCCCAACGCCTTGCGCGGCCGGGGCATCGCGGCAGCGCTGACCGAAAGGGCGCTGCAATACGCTGAAGAGATGGGCTACACGGTGATCCCGTCCTGCTCTTACGTGGAGCGTTACATGGAGCGTCACCAGCGGCACGCGGCGAAGCTCTGAGAAAACGGATTCCCCATAAAAAAACGCCGGACTGAAAAGTCCGGCGTTTTTTTATGCCTTAAAGGGAAGCAAAAGATCGCAGGCTTCGCCAGCTCCTACATCCCCAGCCCAAATACATGTAGGAGCTGTGTAGGAGCTGTCGAGTGAAACGAGGCTGCGATCTTTTCAACTACGCTGCCGCTTCGGCAACACGTCCTTGAGTTTGGCGTGCATGCTGCGCAAGGTGTTCTCGGTCGCGCTCCAGTCGATGCAGGCATCGGTGATGGAGACGCCGTACTGCAAGTCGGCGAGGTCTTTCGGGATTGCCTGGCAGCCCCAGTTCAAGTGGCTTTCGACCATCAGGCCGATAATTGACTGGTTGCCTTCCAGGATCTGGTTGGCCACGTTCTCCATCACCAGCGGTTGCAGCGCCGGGTCCTTGTTGGAGTTGGCGTGGCTGCAATCGACCATGATGTTCGGCTTGATCTTGGCTTTGTTCAGCGCCTGCTCACACAGCGCGACGCTGACCGAATCATAGTTCGGCTTGCCGTTGCCGCCGCGCAGCACCACGTGACCGTAGGCGTTGCCCTTGGTGGTGACGATCGACACGCCACCTTCCTGGTTGATGCCCAGGAAGCGGTGCGGGCTGGAAACCGACTGCAAGGCGTTGATCGCCACGGTGAGACCGCCGTCGGTGCCGTTCTTGAAGCCCACCGCCGACGACAGGCCGGAGGCCATTTCGCGGTGAGTCTGGGATTCGGTGGTGCGCGCGCCGATGGCCGACCAGCTGATCAAGTCCTGCAAGTACTGCGGCGAGATCGGGTCCAGGGCTTCGGTGGCGGTGGGCAGGCCCATTTCCGCCAGGTCCAGCAGCAACTGGCGACCGATGTGCAGGCCGTCCTGGATCTTGAAGGAGTCATCCAGGTATGGGTCGTTGATCAGGCCTTTCCAGCCGACGGTGGTCCGCGGTTTCTCGAAATACACGCGCATGACCAGGTACAAGGTGTCGGAGACTTCCGCCGCCAACACTTTCAGGCGCTCGGCGTATTCGTGGGCGGCCTTGATGTCATGGATCGAGCAGGGGCCGATGACCACGAACAGGCGATGGTCGGTGCCGTCCAGGATGTTGCGAATGACTTCCCGGCCCTTGGCCACGGTGCGCAGGGCAGCATCGCTCAGGGGGATATCGCGCTTGAGCTGGTCAGGCGTGATGAGGGTCTCGTTGGAGGCGACGTTAAGGTCATTGATCGGTAAATCAGCCATCGTGTTACTCGTCAGGTCACGGGTGCCGGCCGCCAGCGATCCCCGCGCGGCGGTGCACAGCGGATTTTAAGCGCGTCGGGGAGCCGAACCTTATCGCGTTACGAGGTGGCTCGACAATGGGCTGGGGCCGGTTTAATGCCCTATAGGCCAGGGAAAAGGCCTTGGCGATGGCTCTGCAACAGATTCGTGAGCGGATGTAATGAAGATTGCATGCCATGCTGCTCGCGCCGATAGTGTGCAGGGGATTTTTACCAGGAGAGTTGCAACGATGCAGGCAGGGGTTAAACCGCGGATCGGGATGATCGGCACCGGGGCGATTGGCGGGTTTTATGGCGTGATGCTGGCGCGTGCCGGTTTTGACGTGCACTTTCTACTGCGCAGCGAGTTTGCTGCCGTGGCCGAAGCCGGTTTACGAATCGACAGCGCGGTCCATGGCGCGCTGGCCCTCGACCCCGTCCAGGCCTATCGCTCGGCAGCCGATATGCCGCCCTGTGACTGGCTGCTGGTCGGCGCCAAGACCACCAGCAATGCCGACCTGGCTCCGGCCATTGCCCAGGCTGCCGCTGACGGGGCAAAAGTCCTGTTGCTGCAGAACGGCCTGGACGTCGAGGACGATCTTCGACCGTTGTTGCCCGATTCGCTGCATCTGCTGGGTGGCCTGTGCCTGATCTGCGTGCATCGCGTCGGCCCTGGCGTCATCGCCCACCAGGCACTTGGCGCGGTCAACGTCGGTTATCACAGCGGTCCCTGTGCCGATCAGGCGCAACGCATGGCGATCGTCGAAGAGGCGGCGACGTTGTTCCGCAGCGCCGGTATCGAGGCCCAGGCCATGCCTGGCTTGCAACAGGCGCGCTGGCAGAAGCTGGTGTGGAATGTGCCATACAACGGTCTTTCGGTTTTGTTGGGCGCCAGTACCACGCCGTTGATGGCCAGCGCTCATAGCCGCGAATTGATCCAGGCGCTGATGGCGGAGGTGGTCCGCGGTGCGCAAGCCTGCGGGTATCACATTGCGCCGGGTTATGCCGAGTATCTGTTCGCGATGACCGAGAAGATGCCCGACTACTGGCCGAGCATGTACCACGATTATTCCCACAAGCGGCCGCTGGAGCTGGACGCGATCTACGGCCGGCCCTTGGCGGCGGCGAAAGCGGCAGGGTGTGAGCTGCCGAAAATCGAAGCCTTGTATCAGGCGTTGGCGTTCATGGATCGCTGTAACCGCTGAGCGGGGCGAAAGGGGAGTGGCATGGCAAACAACATCGACGACAAACTGGTGCTGGCGATTTCGTCGCGGGCGTTGTTCGACCTGAGGGAAAGCCACAAGGTGTACCTGTCGAGTGGCGTCGAGGCTTATCGGCAATACCAGATCGAGCATGAAGACGAAGTCTTGGCACCCGGTGACGCGTTCGCTCTCGTGCAGAAACTGCTGGACCTCAACGAGCACCTGGGGCGTGCCCGGGTCGAGGTGATCCTGGTGTCGCGCAACAGTGCCGACACCGGCCTTAGGGTGTTCAACTCGATCCATCATTATGGGCTGGCGATCTCGCGCGCGGCCTTCGTTGGCGGCCGCAGTCCTTACCCGTACCTCAAGGCATTCGGCTGCGACCTGTTCTTGTCCACCCACGCTGAAGACGTGCGCAGCGCCCTGGACGCCGGATTTGCCGCGGCGACCATCCTGTCGGGTGGGGCCAGTCGCGCCGCCAGCGCAGAACTGCGCATTGCCTTCGACGGCGATGCCGTGCTGTTTTCCGATGAGTCGGAGCGTGTCTACCAGGCCGGTGGTCTGGAGGCTTTCCAGGCCAGCGAGCGCCAGGCTGCCCGTGAGCCGCTGCGAGGCGGGCCGTTCAAGGGCTTCCTGGCGGCGCTCAACGCGCTGCAGCGCGAATTTCCCGAGGACGCCTGCCCCATCCGTACGGCCTTGGTGACCGCCCGTTCGGCACCGGCCCATGAGCGGGTCATCCGGACTTTGCGTGAGTGGGATATCCGTTTGGACGAGTCGCTGTTTCTCGGCGGCTTGACCAAATCGGCTTTCCTGGAGGCCTTTGCCGCCGATGTGTTTTTCGATGACCAGACCGGCCACTGCGAATTGGCCCGGGAGGTCGTCGCCACCGGTCACGTGCCCCATGGCATCAGTAACGAAATAAAGCCCTGACTGCCCCTGAGTCGGGACGTCAGGCCGCACGTCGCAGTCCCCAAGGCGCTGCTAAGCTGAATCAATCTCCGCCATTCTGGCACGTGAGGAGGTCACATGATTCGTTCGATGCTGTACGCCACAGACCTGGGCCTTTATGCCCCTTATGTGATGCAGCATGCCTTGGCGCTGGCACGGACGTTTGAAGCCGAGTTGTATGTGGTGCATGCGGTAGAACCGATGGGGCTGTTCGCCGAATCGGTGTTGCAAAGCTATCTCGATGAGCAGGCGCTGAACGAATTTCATCGCCAAGGTCTGAATACGGTGATGGCCAATATCGAACAGCGGGTGCTCGACAGTTTTCGTGAGGAATTGGGGGAAGGGCAACAGGACTTGAAACTGATCAGGTCGGTCAGGGTGTACCAGGGCGATCCTTCCCAAGTCATCCTGGAGCAGGCTGCGAAACTCTCCGTGGATTTGCTGATCGTAGGCAGTCATTGCCAAGGGGCGAACGGTGAAACCCCCTTGGGCAGGACCGCTGCCCGGGTATTGCAGTTATCCCGGGTACCGGTCTACCTGGTACCGCTGGTCCAGCGTCGACGTCAGGGCGAGGCTTGAGGCTAAATGATGGCGTTTTATAAAAAGTTCTAGATTTATTGTCGAAACCTTCCATATAGTTATATACCGTCGCTGATGCCCGTGGCGTCCAACTGCTTTGAGGGATACATATGAAGCTTCAACAACTGCGCTACATCTGGGAAGTGGCGCACCACGACCTCAACGTTTCCGCTACTGCCCAAAGCCTCTACACGTCGCAACCCGGCATCAGCAAGCAGATCCGCCTGTTGGAAGACGAACTGGGCGTCGAAGTCTTCGCCCGCAGCGGCAAGCACCTGACCCGCGTGACACCGGCCGGTGAGCGTATCATCACCACGGCTGGCGAGATCCTGCGCAAGGTCGAAAGCATCAAGCAGATCGCCCAGGAATTCTCCAACGAGAAAAAAGGCACCTTGTCGATCGCCACCACCCACACCCAGGCCCGCTATGCGCTGCCGCCGGTGATCAGCAACTTCATCAAGCAATACCCCGATGTGGCGCTGCACATGCACCAGGGGTCGCCGATGCAGATCGCCGAGATGGCTGCCGACGGCACGGTGGATTTCGCCATTGCCACCGAGGCCCTGGAGCTGTTCGGGGACCTGGTGATGATGCCGTGCTACCGCTGGAATCGCTGCGTGGTCGTGCCCCAGGGGCATCCGTTGACCAAGCTGCCGAAGCTGACCCTCGAAGCCCTGGCCGAATACCCGATCGTCACCTACGTATTCGGTTTCACCGGTCGTTCCAAGCTCGACGAAGCCTTCAGCCATCGTGGCCTGACGCCGAAAGTGGTGTTCACCGCCGCCGACGCCGACGTGATCAAGACTTACGTCCGCCTGGGCCTGGGCGTGGGCATCGTCGCGAAGATGGCCGTCGATACCAAGCTCGACAGTGACCTGGTGGTGCTGGATGCCAGCGAACTGTTCGAATCCAGCGTGACCAAGATCGGTTTCCGTCGTGGCACTTTCCTGCGCGGTTTCATGTGCGATTTCATCGAAAAATTCGCGCCGCACCTGACCCGGGAAGTGATGGCCAAGGCCATCCAGTGCCACAACAAGCAGGAACTCGAAGAGTTGTTCGACGGCGTCGAACTGCCGGTGCACTAAAAAACGTGACCTGCCTAGATCGCCTCGGTGACAGTGAACTGTTGCCGGGCGCCCGCGACCACGATCTCCACCTCATCCCCTTCGAACTTGCCCAGCAGGCCTCGGCCCAACGGTGAGCGAGGGGTGATGACGGTGATCGGCTGGCCTACCAGCGAGACCTTCAAGCCTGCCGCATCCGGCCCGAGGAAGAGCCATTGCTGGCGGCCATGCTCATCTTCCAGTCCGATCAATGTGCCGACCTGAACGCCGCGCTGCTCGTCGTAAGGCCTCAATGTCAGGTTTTGACAAAGGGTGAGCGCCTGGCGGATTTCTTCCACGCGCCGGGCTTGTCCGGCGGCGAGATAGGACGCCTCGAGGCCCAGGGTGTCGTATTTGTTCTCGGCGATGTTTTCTTCGTGGGTCGCGGTTTCGTAGGCGGTTTGCGCGGCGCGTTCGGCGATATCGAGATCAATCTCGAGCTTGTCGAGAATCAACTGGTGGACGGTCTGTTTGTTCATGTCATTCGCAGAATTGCAGCACGTTGGCGCGACTTTTTTCACTGGGCGCAGTCTGGTCCTGTTGCAGCCAGAACTGGCACTTGGGGTTGGACAGATTGCGAGGATTGCTGCGGGCCTGATCAAGCGCCTGGCGCTGCTCGTTCCTTTGCAGGTTTTGCTGATATTGCTCGAACATCGGCGTGGGCGGCTCGGGGGGCGGTTGTACCACCGGTGGTTGCGCCAGTTGATGGACGGCGGCGGCCACCGGTGCCAGCTGTTCGTTGAACAGGAATCTGGACAGTAGCCAGCCCGTCAACACGATGGCCAGGAACCCCAGCCACAAGCCCAGGGCAATGCTGAAGGTCAATTGCAAAGCCGTAAGGCGCGAGGGTGTCGAGTGATCGGGCATGGCTGCTTCCTGGCAGGGTCATGGGCAGGCGCTGATTGTCGCATGAAGATTAATCGCCGTCGGCTCTTCTGCGCGATCGGTTTATTCGGGACAATCAGGCCTTTCACAGGGAGTCGGAAATGGCTGTGCGCTGGGATATTTTTTGCACCGTCGTCGATAACTATGGCGACATCGGTGTCACTTGGCGCCTGGCTCGGCAATTAGTGGCCGAGCACCAATGCGCGGTGCGCCTGTGGGTCGACGACCTGCGTGCCTTCAAACGGCTATGTCCGCAAATCGATATCACCCTGTCCGAGCAATGGCAGCAGGGCGTACAAGTGTGCCACTGGCCCGCGCACTGGCAGCCCACTGAAGCCGCCGAGGTAGTGATCGCCGCGTTTGCCTGCCAGTTGCCGAGTGCCTACATGGAAGCGATGGCCGAGCGCCAGACGACGCCCTTGTGGATGAATCTCGATTATTTGAGCGCCGAGGACTGGGTGATCGGTTGCCATGGCTTACCGTCAGTCAAATACAAACACGTGCAGAAATATTTCTTTTTCCCGGGCTTTCGGGAGGGAACGGGTGGCTTGCTGCGTGAGGCCAGTCTGCTGGAGCGCTGTCGGCAATTCCAGCAGGATGCCGAAGCGCAACGCAGTTTCCTGCAGGGATTGGGCGTCGAGCGGGCGCCGCAAGCCTGCCTGATCTCGCTGTTTGCCTACGAGAACGCCGGGCTGGCGAGCTGGTTTGACGCAATGGCAGCCGATACCCAGGCATTTCATGTGCTGGTTCCCGAAGGGCGAGTGCTGGGCGACGTCGAGCGTTGGCTCAGTGTCGAAGGCCTGAAGGTCGGTGCGCTGCATCGCCGCGGCGCACTGACGGTGCAGGTGCTGCCGTTCGTTCGACAGGATCAGTACGACCAGTTGCTGTGGTGCTGTGATTTCAACGCCGTGCGTGGCGAAGACTCCTTCGTGCGCGCGCAATGGGCCGGTCGGCCGCTGCTCTGGCATATCTACCAGCAGGAAGAAGACGTCCACCTGGAAAAGCTCGAGGCATTTCTCAGGCTCTACAATCAGGGGCTTTCACCGGCCGCGCAAAAAGCGACCAGTGGTCTCTGGCGGGCCTGGAATGCCGGCCAGGACATGGCCGAGCATTGGAAAACCAGCCGTGAACAGCACCGGGAACTGGCCGAACATGCCCAAGCGTGGTGTCTGGAACAGGCCTCGCGACCCGATCTTGCCGCAGCGCTGGTGAAGTTTTATGTAAATTGGATATGATACGCGGCCTAGATTTTTGTAAATCCCATCCAAATTCGGATATTCGCAATGAAAACTGGTAAAGAACTGAAACCCGGGACCGTGATCCGTCTCGAAAACGATCCTTGGCTGGTTCAGAAAGCTGAGTTCACCAAGTCGGGTCGTAACAGCGCGATCATGAAGACCAAGCTGAAGAACCTGCTGACCGGTTACAAGACCGAGATCGTCTACAGCGCCGACGACAAACTGGACGACGTGATCCTCGACCGCAAAGAAGCGACCCTGTCCTTCATCAGCGGTGACACCTACACGTTCATGGACACCACTGACTACACCATGTACGAGTTGAACGCCGAAGACATCGAAAGCGTTCTGCCATTCATCGAAGAAGGCATGACCGACGTCTGCGAAGCCGTGTTCTTCGAAGAGCGCCTGGTTTCCGTAGAACTGCCGACCACTATCGTGCGTCAGGTTGACTACACCGAAGGTTCCGCTCGCGGTGACACTTCCGGCAAGGTCATGAAGCCTGCCAAACTGAAGAACGGTACCGAACTGTCGGTCGCTGACTTCATCGAAATCGGCGACATGATCGAGATCGATACCCGCGAAGGCGGTTCCTACAAAGGTCGCGCCAAGTAAGCGAAGCCTTTTGTATGAAAAAGCCCGACCATTGAGTCGGGCTTTTTTATTTCAGGACTGAATACCAGATCCCTTGTGGTTCCATCATCACTTGAGGTGCTGCTTGAGCTCTTCGGACACCTGCAACATCGCCGAACGCACCGCAGGCACCTGGCTGACCACGTTGAGCAAGCCATAGTCGTGGATCATGCCGTTGTAGCGCACGGCCGTGACGGGAACACCGGCCGCGTCCAATTTGCGGGCATAGGCTTCGCCTTCATCGCGCAAGACGTCGGCCTCGGCGGTCTGCACCAGCGCTGGCGGCAGGCCCTTGAGTTGCGCGGTGCTGGCCCGCAGCGGCGAGGCATAGATCTCGCCGCGTTGCCCGGCGTCGGTGGTGTAGTTGTCCCAGAACCACTTCATCATGTTTTTACTGAGGAAGTGCCCTTCGGCGAACTGGTTGTAGGACGCCGTCTCGAAGCTGGCATCGGTCACCGGCCACAGCAATGCCTGGAAACGGATCGCCGGCGTACCCTTGTCCTTCGCCATCAAGGCCACGACCGCCGCCATGTTGCCGCCGACGCTGTTGCCCACCACGGCCAGGCGCTTGCCGTCGACGTTGATTTGCTTGCCGTGTTCGGCCACCCACTTCGTCGCGGCGTAGGCCTGGTTGATCGCCACCGGGTAATGCGCCTCGGGTGAGGGCGTGTAGTTGACGAACACCGCGACGGCACCGGACCCCGCCACCAGATCCCGGACCAGTCGTTCGTGAGTCGGGAAGTCGCCCAGTACCCAGCCACCGCCGTGGAAGAACATGAACACCGGCAACTCACCCTTGACCCCGGCGGGGCGAACGATGGTCAGGCTGATCGGCTGGCCATCGACCTGGATGGTTTTCTCGCTGACGTCGGCCTTGGGCAAGGTCATCTTTACTCCCGCCTGGGCGCCTACCAGGACGGCGCGGGCGTCCTTGGGCGACAGCTGCTCCAGTGGCTTGCCGGTGCCGGCATTGAGCGCGTCGAGAAACGCCTGGGTGTTGTGTTCGACGATGCCGTCGGCGAAGGCGCTGCTGACGCTGAGGGCGAGAAGGGTGCCGGTCAGGGCTTTGCTGAATGTGTTCATGTGCATCTCCTTAAGTTCGGGGCCAGGGTTGGTGGTCAGACGGTCACGTGCAGGCGCACATCCACGTTTCCGCGGGTGGCGTTGGAGTACGGGCAGACGCGGTGAGCCGCGTCCACCAGGCTTTGGGCGTCGGCCTGGTCCAGGCCTGGCAGGCTGATGTGCAGGTCGATGTCAAGGCCGAAACCACCGGGGATCTGGCCAATGCCTACGTGGGCGGTAATCGAAGCGTCGTCCGGGATCTTGCGTTTGCTTTGGCTGGCCACGAATTTCAGGGCGCCGATGAAGCAGGCCGAATAGCCAGCGGCGAACAATTGCTCAGGGTTGGTTGCCGCACCGCCCGCACCGCCGAGTTCCTTGGGCGTAGCGAGTTTGACGTCGAGGATGTTGTCACTGGAAATCGCACGACCGTCACGGCCGCCAGTGGAAGTTGCGATTGCGGTGTAGAGCGTTTGCATGATGGGAGCCTCGCTTCAGGGTTGATTTTGTTGCGCTAAATGTTTGCGCGCCAAGTAGGTGTGAAGCGAATGTATAGCGCTAATATTTTGTGCGCAAGATAAATTTTCGAGGTGAGTAAGAAAAGGCAAGCTGAAAAGGCTTGTAACCCTTGATATAGAGCGGTTTCTTGATGTTTAAAATTTTTTCAGCTGTGGGCTGGTAGGGAGGCCGCTATCGCGAGCAAGCTCGCTCCTCAAAGGAGGTGGGAGTGGGCCGCAAATCCAATGTGGGAGCGAGCTTGCTCGCGATAGCGGTGGGTCAGTTGGCGCAGATATCGGATGTACCGGCGCCTTCGCGAGCAAGCCCGTTTTCGCAGGGGGGAGTCAAAGGCTGTCTTGCAAATGCCCGCGTAGCGCTTGCAGGTCAAGCTGCAGCTTCTTCAACTGTTCCAGGGTCTGGCCGCTGGCGGCGAGGATGCATTGGGGGATGTCGAGGGCTTTTTCCCGCAGGGCACGGCCTTGTTCGGTGAGTTCGACAATGACCACACGTTCGTCCTCACGGCTGCGGGTCCGGCTCAACAGGCCTTCGGCCTCCAGGCGCTTGAGCAATGGGGTCAGCGAGCCGGGGTCGGTAAGCAGGCGTGTGCTGATTTCACCGACGGTCAATCCATCCTTTTCCCACAGCACCATCATCGCCAAGTATTGCGGATAGGTCAGGCCCAGGGCCTGTAGCAGCGGCTTGTAGACCTTGGTCATCAGCAGCGACGTGGAGTGCAGGGCGAAACAGACCTGGTTGTCGAGCAACAGGGCTTCGCAGGCTTCGGGGGTGTCGCGCAGGGTGTTCATGGCAAAACCTTCAATCAATGATCGTTACGAATCTAGCGGGCGAATCTTTAATGCGCCAGATAATTCTGACATTTCGGATAGATGTTACGTTTCCCCGCTGGCGCCGACTGCGTAGGATAGGCGCCTGAGGAAAAGGGGAGTCTTCTGTGTTCGAATTTGCACTGTTCTTGGTGTTTGGTGCCGTGTTGGGCACCTTGGGGGGATTGTTCGGGATCGGTGGCGGCCTGATTGCCATTCCGGTGCTGGGTGTCTGGTTCGGCCTCGACCAGCAAATGGCCCAAGGGACGGCGCTGGTCATGGTGGTGCCCAATGTAATGCTGGCGTTGTGGCGCTACCACCAGCGCAATCGCATCGAATTGCGCCATGTCCTGCCGTTGGCTTCCATGGGGTTCTGCTTTGCCTGGCTTGGCTCGATCTGGGCCGTGGGGATTGATGCCGATAGCATGCGGATCGGCTTCGTGGCGTTCCTGATCGCGCTGACGCTCTACAACCTGGTCCGCATGTTCGCCGCCACCGCACCTGCTTCGGCGCAAATGCGGTATGGCTGGCCGTGGCTCGGCGTGCTGGGCGCCGCATCCGGCACCATGGGCGGTCTGTTCGGTGTCGGTGGTGCCGTTGTCGCCACCCCGATCCTGACCAGCATTTTTGGCACCAGCCAGGTGGTTGCCCAAGGCTTGTCCCTGGCGCTGGCCTTGCCCAGTACCGGCGTGACCCTCGCCACGTACGCGTTTCACCACGAAGTGGACTGGAGCATCGGCCTGCCGCTGGCCGTCGGTGGCCTGCTGAGCATCAGTTGGGGGGTGAAAGTCGCCCACGCCTTGCCGGAGCGGCTGCTGCGCGGGCTGTTCTGCGGTTTCCTGGTGCTGTGCGCGGTGTTGCTCGCCTTTAAAGTTTGAATCCTTCGACGATGTGTTCGGCCAGGCACTCGGTGATCGGCGACGGGTTATGCAGGTTGCGGATCAGCATGATGCTGGCCTCGGGCAGTTCCGGCAGGTCTTCGGCCTCGCCCAGTACGCGCATGTCCGGGGTCAGCAGGCTTTCCAGTTGCGCCGTGATTGCCAGGCCGGCGCCCACCACCGCCATGAGCGCCGACAGGCTCGAGCTGTTGTACGCCACGCGATAATCGCGGCCCATGGCATCCAGCGCATTGCAGGCCCATTGCCGGCAGAAACAATCGCTGTTGAACATTGCCAGCGGCAGCGGTGTTTGTTCATGGACGTTGAAGCAGGCGGCTTCGGCCCAGACAAACCGCTCCTTGCGCAGCAACTGGCCGATTTCGTCCCCCGGTTTACGGGTGACGATGGACAGGTCCAAGTCCTGGCGCAGCAGTAGCTGCTTGGACGACTCGCAGTGCACTTCGATTTCGATCAGGGGATAGAACTGGGCGAAACGTTGCAGGATACCCGGCAGGAAGCGCATCACGTAATCGTCCGGCGTGCCGATGCGCACCGTGCCGACCATGTGCGGTTCTCGCAGGGTATTGAACACCTCGCTGTGCAGCTTGAGGATCCGCCGGGCGTAACCCAGCAGCACCTGGCCTTCAGCGGTGAGCTTGACCTGGCGCCCGTCACGCTCGAACAACCGTCGCTGCAAGACGTCTTCCTCCAGCCGCTTCATCTGCATGCTGACGGCAGACTGAGTGCGATTGACCAATTCCCCGGCCCGAGTGAATCCGCCCTGGTCGGCGATGGCGACAAAGGTACGCAGCACTTCCGTATCGATGCTCGGGTAACTCGACAATTGATCAATCTCCGAGATGTATTGCATAAGAAACATTCGTTGGATTGATCTTAGCGTTAGCGCGAGACTTGAGCCATCCCCAACGGAGGACATCACGATGAAAGGTCAAAAAGGTTATCTACTGATAGACAAACTCTCCCACGGCTTTTCCATCAGCGCCTTGTTGCACAAGTTTAGCCGCTGGTACGAATTGCACCATGAGCGCGAACTGCTGGCCGGAATGAGCGACGAGGCGCTCAAGGACATCGGCGTGAGTCGTGCCGACGTGGAGAAGGAAGTGGTTCGGCCATTCTGGGATGACCCCATGCACAAATGAGCCATCCTTTCCTACACAAACCCCTTATTGGTGAGGTAGGTTGCGAGCAGACAAGGAGATCTCCATGCCCGCGACTGTGTCCTTTACCCTCAAACAGGCCCGGCGTCTGGCGTTGGCCGCCCAAGGATTCGATGGGCGTTCATCGCCAGCTTCGGTGCAACCCGCGCGCCTCAACCGTCTGATCGAACGCCTCGGCGTCCTGCAGATCGACTCCGTCAATGCGCTGGTGCGCTCGCATTACCTCCCGTTGTTCTCCCGCCTCGGTCACTACCCACGCGATTTGCTCGATCAAGCTGCCTGGAGCCTGGGCCGACGCCGCACGTTGTTCGAATATTGGGGCCATGAAGCATCGCTGCTGCCGATGTCCATGTATCCACTGTTGCGCTGGCGCATGGATCGGGCGGCGCGTGGCGAGGGCATCTACCAGCAATTGGCGCGTTTCGGTCATGAACGCCAGGATGTCATCCGTCGTGTCCTGGCGTCGGTCCAGGAGCAGGGCGCCCTGGGCGCCGGCAGCTTGTCCACGCGCCAGGAGAAGGCCGGCCCCTGGTGGGACTGGAGTGCAGAGAAACATGCGCTGGAATGGCTATTCGCGGCGGGCGAAGTCACGGTGGCGGGGCGGCGAGGGTTCGAGCGGCTCTACGACTTGCCGGAGCGGGTACTGCCGGCTTCGATCCTGCAGCAACCGTTGCCGGACGAAGCCCAGGCCCAACGCGCCTTGCTGGTACATGCCGCCGACGCCCTGGGTGTCGCGACCGAGAAAGACCTGCGCGACTACTTTCGCCTCGATCCGACCGACAGCCGCGAACGGCTGGCCGAGCTGGAGGAGGCCGGGGAGCTGCTGCGTTGCCAGGTGCAAGGCTGGAAGCAACCGGCGTGGTGCCGACCCACGGCGAAAATCCCTCGCAAGGTCGCCGCCAGTGCCTTGTTGTCGCCGTTCGATTCGCTGGTCTGGGAGCGTGGTCGTACCGAGCGATTGTTCGATTTCCGCTATCGGTTGGAGATCTACACCCCTGTCCACAAGCGGATGTACGGCTATTACGTATTGCCTTTCTTGCACAATGAACGCATCGCAGCTCGGGTGGACCTGCGGGCGGAGCGGGCCCTGGGGCGGTTGGCGGTGCATGCGGTGCACGAGGAAGAGCCGGGGCTGGACGAGGAGGGGATGCAGGCCTTGGCGGTGAACCTGCGGCGCATGGCCCAGTGGTTGGGGTTGGAGCGGGTCCAGCTTAACTGTCAGCGGGTGGGTGGGGTGCGGTTGGCGGTGGCATTGGCTCAGCTCGGTGGTGACTGAGCGGGCGCTATCGCGAGCAAGCTCGCTCCCACATTGGATCCGCTGTGAACACAAAGCCTGTGGTCACCCGAGCCCCCTTGTGGGAGCGAGCTTGCTCGCGATAGCAGTCTAACCGGCGAAGAAGAACCTACCGCCGAACCTGCTTCAACGTCTCCGCAATCAAAAATGCCAGCTCCAGCGACTGATCGGCATTCATCCGCGGGTCGCAATGGGTGTGGTACCGGTCCGAGAGCCCGTCCTCGGTGATCGGTCGTGCACCGCCAATGCATTCGGTGACGTTTTGGCCGGTCATTTCGATGTGAATCCCGCCGGCATAGGTGCCTTCGGCTTCGTGGACCTGGAAGAACTGCTTCACTTCGCCGAGGATCTGCGCGAAGTCCCGGGTCTTGTAGCCGCTGCTGGCCTTGATGGTGTTGCCGTGCATCGGGTCGGAGCTCCACAGCACCTGCTTGCCTTCACGTTGTACGGCGCGCAACAGCGGCGGCAAGTGTTCGCCGACCTTGTTGGCGCCCATCCGGGCGATCAGGTTCAGCCGGCCGGGGTCGTTGTCCGGGTTGAGCACGTCGATCAGGCGGATCAGGTCGTCCGGGTCCATGCTCGGGCCGACCTTGACTCCGATCGGGTTGTTCACCCCACGCAGGAATTCCACATGGGCACCGTCCAACTGACGGGTGCGGTCGCCGATCCAGAGCATGTGGGCCGAGCAGTCGTAATAGTCGTTGGTCAGACTGTCACGGCGCACGAAGGCTTCTTCGTAATTGAGCAGCAGCGCTTCGTGGGCGGTGAAAAAACTGGTTTCGCGCAGTTGCGGCGAGCTGTCCATGCCGCAGGCGCGCATGAATGCCAGGGTTTCGTCGATGCGGTCGGCCAGGTGGCTGTACTTTTCCGCCAGGGCCGAGTTGGCGATGAAGTCCAGGTTCCACTTGTGCACCTGGTGCAGATCGGCGAACCCACCCTGGGCGAAGGCGCGCAGCAGGTTCAAGGTGGCGGTGGACTGGTGGTAGGACTGCAACAACCGCTCCGGGTCCGGTACGCGGCTTTTTTCGTCGAAACCGATACCGTTGACGATGTCGCCCCGGTAGGCCGGCAGGGTCACGCCGTCGATGGTTTCGTCATTGGCCGAGCGTGGCTTGGCGAATTGCCCGGCCATGCGCCCGACCTTGACCACCGGGCAGCCAGCGGCAAAGGTCATGACGATCGCCATCTGCAAGAGCACCTTGAAGGTGTCGCGGATCTTGGCCGCCGAGAACTCGGCAAAGCTTTCGGCGCAGTCGCCGCCTTGCAGCAGGAACGCCCGGCCCTGGGTCACTTCGGCGAACTGACGGCGCAACTCCCGGGCTTCACCGGCAAACACCAAGGGCGGATAACTGGCCAGGGTCTGCTCCACCTGCAACAGGTGCGCGGCGTCGGGGTAGCGGGGTTGTTGCTGGATCGGCAGGGCACGCCAGCTGTCAGGGCTCCAGGGTTGGCTCATCATGATCTCTAGGTGATTTACGCTCGGACGGCCATGTTATCAGCAAATTAGTACGTGACCTGTTCCGGTTGCTTCGCGGACAATCGCGCCCTTGTCCCGTATCCGCAGGCTCATGCCGGCACGGCAACCATCAGGAGATGAAATGACAGAGGAGCGCGTCGAGCATTTGCTCGCCGAGGTGCATGACGAGTTCGGCATGATTCGCGTATTCGAAGTGGCCGATTACCGGTTTCTGGAGTTTGGCGATGCCATCGAGCAAAGCTGCGTGTTCACAGCCGATCCGAGCTGGCTCGAATATGACTACACCCGCGCCATGCTCATCGGTGCGCTGTGTCACGAGCAGCCGGAAAGCGCGCTGTTCCTGGGGCTGGGGGCCGGAACGCTGACCCAGGCCTGCCTCAAGTTCCTGCCACTGGAAGACGTCGAGGCCATCGAACTGCGTCCCGACGTGCCGCGCCTGGCCATCGAATACCTGGGGCTGGACGACGATCCGCGACTGTACATCCGCGTTGGCGATGCGTTGGAATTGCTTGAAACGGCGGAGCCGGCGGACCTGATTTTCGTCGACCTCTATACCGATGTCGGACCAGGCGTCGGGCACCTGGCCTGGGGGTTCCTGGAAAACTGCCAGAAGCGCCTCAACCCGGGCGGCTGGCTGGTGATCAACCAATGGGCCACCGACGACGGCAAGCCATTGGGCGCGGCGCTCTTGCGCGGTTTGTACCACCGGCACTATTGGGAACTGCCGGTGAAGGAGGGCAATGTGATCCTGATTGTGCCGGCGGACCTCGATCAGGAACTGGACATGCAAGGACTGGTCGCCCGGGCCGAAGGGCTGGCGCCGCGGCTGGGCTATTCGTTGCAGTCGTTGATCAAGGCCATTCGCCCGGCGACATGACACAATCCCAGAGCACGACGAAGATCCTGTGGCGAGGGGATTTATCCCCGCTGGGGCGCGCAGCGGCCCTATCGAGGTTGGACCATTCGCAAATGTCTCAGATAAGTCGGGGGGCGCTTCGCAGCCCAGCGGGGATAAATCCCCTCGCCGCAACGAAGTTTGTGTCGTCGGGAGGTGAACCGTTTTAGCTGGCTGCCCAAGGCCTTGTGACAGCGAGCCCCATAACGGGGTTTGGCAATAAAAAAAGCTCCCTTTTCGGGCGAATTCCGGTATAGTGCGCGCCGGCCTTTAGCCGGGCCGCGTCAAGGTAGCGCAATTCTCCGAAGTCAGCTTCGGTGCATGTCCGCACAACGGATGCTTCCACGACGTTCTTTTTCCATTCATTCGTTTTCGCAAATCCCCGCCGACAAAGCAGCCAGGGCGACTCTTGAGTCTCAACACGGCATGCGCAGCTTTGGAGCATGGGTCTTTGCGGATGCACTTAGAGGCAGACCCATGACCCAGGAAACCGGCGGCTTCGCCGCTTTTAATCTCAACCCGAACATTCTTGCTGCCGTCACCGCGACCGGCTACGAAGAACCTTCGGCGATTCAGCAGCAATCGATCCCGATCATCATGGCCGGCCACGACATGATCGGCCAGGCGCAAACCGGTACGGGTAAAACCGCTGCGTTCGCCCTGCCGATCCTGCATCGCATCGATCCTGCCAAGCGCGAACCGCAAGCCCTGATCCTGGCGCCAACCCGTGAGTTGGCGCTGCAAGTAGCCACCGCTTTCGAAACCTACTCCAAGCAAATGCCTGGCGTTACCGTTGTGGCCGTTTACGGCGGCGCCCCGATGGGCCCTCAACTGAAAGCTATCCGTAATGGCGCGCAGATCGTTGTCGCCACCCCGGGCCGTCTGTGCGACCACCTGCGTCGTGACGAAAAAGTCCTGGCTACCGTGAACCACCTGGTTCTCGACGAAGCCGACGAGATGCTCAAGCTGGGCTTCATGGATGACCTGGAAGTCATCTTCAAGGCTCTGCCCGCGACCCGCCAGACTGTATTGTTCTCGGCCACCCTGCCGCAATCGATCCGTGCCATTGCCGAGCGCCACCTGCGCGATCCGCAACACGTGAAGATCCAGACCAAGACTCAGACCGTCACCGCGATCGAACAAGCTCACCTGCTGGTTCACGCCGACCAGAAGACTTCCGCCGTTCTCAGCTTGCTGGAAGTGGAAGACTTCGATGCCCTGATCATGTTCGTGCGCACCAAGCAAGCGACCCTGGACCTGGCCAGCGCTCTGGAAGCCAAGGGCTACAAAGCCGCCGCGCTGAACGGTGACATTGCCCAGAACCAGCGTGAGCGCGTGATCGATTCCCTCAAGGATGGCCGCCTGGACATCGTTGTGGCGACCGACGTCGCTGCCCGTGGCCTGGATGTTCCGCGCATTACCCACGTGTTCAACGTGGACATGCCGTACGATCCGGAATCCTACGTTCACCGTATCGGCCGTACCGGCCGTGCCGGTCGCGAAGGCCGCGCGTTGCTGCTGGTCACTCCTCGTGAGCGCCGCATGCTGCAAGTGATCGAGCGTGTGACTGGCCAGAAGGTGGCTGAAGTTCGCCTGCCGGACGCCCAGGCCGTTCTCGATGCCCGCATCAAGAAACTGACCAACAGCCTGTCGCCCCTGGTGGCTGACGCCGAATCGACCCACGGCGATCTGCTCGATCGCCTGACCGCCGACATCGGTTGCACCCCACGTGCCCTGGCCGCGGCACTGCTGCGCAAGGCCACCAATGGCCAGGCGCTGACCCTGGCAGCAATCGAGAAGGAACGTCCCCTGGTGCCGAACAGCGCACCGCGTGGCGATCGTCCCGAGCGTACCGGTGATCGTCCGGACCGTGGTGATCGCGAGCGTCGTGCACCGATCCCGCTGGCCGAAGGTCGTGCGCGCTGCCGTACTGCGCTGGGTGCCCGTGACGGCATCGCCGCCAAGAACCTGCTGGGTGCCATCCTCAACGAAGGCGGCCTGGCCCGCGAAGCGATCGGCCGCATCCAGGTGCGTGACAGCTTCAGCCTGGTCGAGCTGCCGGAAGATGGTCTGGAGAAGTTGCTGACCAAGCTGAAAGACACCCGCGTCGCTGGCAAGCAACTCAAGCTGCGTCGCTATCGTGAGGATTGATCGGCTCTTGGGCTGATTGATCGAACATGAAAAATCCCCGACTGGTTCGGGGATTTTTTTGCCTGTTGTTTGGTGTGCTTTCAGGGTGGAGGCCAATCGCGAGCGAGCTCGCTTGTATGTTTAGACTTGAAGGGGTGGGCGGGACTAAAAGCTCGATTCCGACTCTAGCCAGTACGGACCGTGGGAGACTTCTCGTCCCGCCCCTTCTACCTAAAGCGCCGATAAGGAATTCATCGGTAAAACCGACGATAGAGGCAAGCCAGCGCTACGGTAGACCCCGACAAGTATCTAAACCCTAGCTCCGAGGATTCGAGATGACAATCCTTACCTCCTCAACGGTTATCGGTATTGATGTAGCCAAGGCCGAAATCGTCGCTTATCGCGAAGATCTGAACAGCACTCAAGTGATCGACAACACCCGCGAAGCTATTG
>NZ_FPJC01000034.1:0-38302 GCF_900119265.1 Pseudomonas sp. NFACC04-2 | reverse complement strand
TTGCCGCCACCGGCCTGTTCGATGATGTAGGGGGTCAGCCCCAGATTGATGTTGTAGATGTCGTCGCCAGCCCCCCCTTCCAGCCGTACCGTTGGGATTACGGTGTACGGGCCAGAGGAGAGCACGTCGTTGAAGGCAGAGCCTATGACGGTTTCGATACCAATGAGCGTATCCCCCTCTGCATCGCCACCCCGTCCAACAAGTCCAGTTCCCTGGCGCAAATCGATACTAATACCTTCAGTCGATGCCGAATAATCAACAGTATCTATACCAGCACCGCCATCAATTTTGTCTGCGCCAGCGGTGCCCTTGATTACATCATTCCCGCCCAGGGCGTTGATCTCATCATCCCCTGCGGTGCCAATTAGTGCATCTGCGCCAGCTGTTCCATTGATAACGGCCATTTTTTCTTCCCTGCTTAAGGATGGTAGAGGAGGTCTCGTAAAATCAGTGTTTGTTAAAAAACTGAAGCAAGAATCTCTGCGGTGTTTTTCGGCTGTGGCCGTTGAAGCCTGAGCCGAGACTTCGTCTAGAAAATAGGCGAGTAAGGTGTCATTTATTGAATTTCAGGTACGACATAACCGCCCGATTTAAAAAAACGGGATAGGTTTGATTTTTTTACGATCAATTGCGTGCTGGCGCAGCCGATCCATGCTGAGCTCCATCAAGGCCCTTCTTCCCATTGGGGGAAGTTAACTGGGCACTGAGCGTCCTTGCGTGAGTGATAGCACGACAATATCTCTTTACACAAGAGGTCCCGTAGCGTGCCGCTGACGTCCCAAGGGCGGTGACGTATGTAGGAGTGAGTTTGCTCGCGATAGCGCCCTGTCAGCCAATAGGGATGCTGCTGATCGGATGCCATCGCGAGCAAGCTCGCTCCCACAGAGGTTTTGCAATCACTCCTCAGATGGCTGCGGGCCGTCTATTTCTTCTCCGCCCCGGACTCCTGCATCTGCACCGAAGACTTGGTGCCGTCGGTGTTGTCCTTGGTCTCGTTATCCGAGTTGTCGAAACAGCCTTGCAGGGCGAACAAGCAGCAGGCGAGGCAAAAAGTGCGGGCGAGATTCATGATGTACTCCGATGCCGAGGGCTTTCAGCAGTGACCTGCGAGAGCAGTAATGGTTGCGACTGTCATACTGCCGGACGATGAACGTCGACGAAGGTTGGCGACTGAAATGTAAGTAGAATTTTCATCGCTTCGTTGCTGTCACACCAGACAGGTGTATCTACTAAGGAAACACGACAATGACGTTCGCAAAAATCGCGCAAAAACTGGCCCTCTGGGCGGGAAGCCCCAAGACATTCCTTGGGGCCATCGTATTGTTGGCGCTGTGGGCAGCCAGCGGACCTTTCTTCGGTTTCAACGACACCTGGCAATTGATCATCAACACCTCGACCACCATCATCACCTTCCTCATGGTGTTCCTGATCCAGAACACGCAAAACCGCGATACAGACATTCTGCACCTGAAGATCGATGAGTTGTTGCGAGCGACCAAGGAGGCACAAAACGCGATGCTCGGACTCGAATCCCTGGACCTCAAGCAACTGGAGGCGTTGAGGAAGCACTACCAAGCCATGGGAAACGACGAGGTCAAAAGCCTTGAAGGCCTGGAAGCGAAAAGCAAGATCGACCTGAACCAGTGCTGAGAGATGCGCGAGTGGGTGACACGCCACTCGCGCGCTTCGACAAATTATCAGGGCAACGGATTACCGCCCGTCACGCCAAAAACTTCCCCAGTGATGTAGCTCGACTCCTGAGATGCCAGTAATACATAGAGCGGCGCACATTCGGCCGGTTGGCCTGGACGTTTCATCGGCACCTGGGCGCCAAAGGTGGGAATTTTCTCCTGCGGTTGGCCGCCACTGGGTTGCAGCACGGTCCAGATCGGCCCCGGTGCCACGGCATTGACCCGGATACCTTTGCTGATGACCTGCCCGGCCAGCGCCTTGGTGAACGCGACGATGGCCGCTTTGGTGGTGGCGTAATCCAACAGCGTCGCGGACGGGTCGTAGGATTGGATCGATGCGGTATTGATGATGGTCGCCCCCGCCGGCATCAGCGGCACCGCTGCCTTGCAGATCCAGAACATCGCATAGATGTTGGTTTTCATGGTGTCGTCGAATTGCGCAGTGGTGATGTCGGCAATGTCTTTTTGCGCTTCCTGCTTACCGGCAACGTTCACCACAATATCCAGGCCGCCCAATTGCTCGTGGGCACTCTTTACCAATTGCACACAAAAGGTTTCGTCCTTGAGGTCGCCGGGAATCGCAATCGCCTTGCGGCCTTCGGCTTCGATCAGTTCGATGACCTGACGCGCATCCCGCTCTTCGCTGGGCAAGTAGTTGATCGCGACATCCGCGCCCTCGCGGGCATAAGCGATGGCGGCGGCACGACCGATGCCTGAGTCACCACCGGTGACCAGGGCCTTGCGTCCTTCCAGGCGTCCGAAGCCCTGGTAACTTTTTTCACCATGATCGGGCTTGGGCACCATGTCCTGGTCAATACCCGGCGGCGACTGCGGCTGGTCAGGAAAGGGTGGGCGCGGATACTGGGTCAGTGGGTTCTGCATCGCGTATTGGTTGGGTTCTCGGCGTGTGGACATCGAGGTTCTCCTTTTCGGCGGGCAAAATCAGCCGGGACGCTGACGCCCCGGTCCTGAATGTAAAAACAGATACGGCAGATCAACGGCTGGCCTGCAGTGCCCTGGCCATTTCGAGATGGGTCTGCAACTTGGGCAGGGTTTCGTCAGCGAAGGCCTTGATCTCTGGCACTTCAGTGGTCTGGGCCTGCTGCTGGATTTGCGCGATGGCCTCCTCGGTAGCCTTGACCTGGGTGGCGGCATACGCGGCTTCGAACGACTCGCCTTCGTTGACCTGTGGCATCAAGGCCTTGGCCTTGTCGGCCACTTCCTCACGGGGCGCGACAGGCAAGTCGAGCTTCTTGGCGATCTTCGCCAGATGTTGATTGGCGGTGGTGCGGTCGTTGATCACCATAATGGTGTAGTCCTTGACCTCCCTGGATTCGGCTTTTCCGTGGGCCATGCGGCTTGTCTCGATGTCGGCCATGCCCTTGGCGGAAGCATCGTTGATGAATTCGGCAGGCGATTGGGCCCAGGCACTGTTGGCACCCAGGCCCATCAGCACGACGAGACTGGTGGTGCGAAAAAAGCTGGCCATACGGCTCATGGTCGCGCCCTCCTCTGATAAAAGTTCTGGTGGGTTATCCACCGTTGAATCAGAACCAGCCATGAATATTCAGCGAGACGTCCGACCCGGCTTTCGGCCAATTTCGGCTTTCGACGGGTTTTTATCGACGATCGTGATGGTGGTTCTCCCACTTTTGCGACCTGTTTCGGACACCTTCGTTCGATCGTGAGCAATGTTTGTCGAATAAACACTGCTTGAACCAGGCATGGTTCAGCCCTCCATATTCGTGAATACCGGGCACGCAGGCCCTGTCTTGTATTCGAATGGGATACGAGCTGAAGGTTTGAGAAAGGTGCTGGCGCCACGACGAACGGTGACGCGCTATCAAATGCCAGACATCCGGTGATTTTGGCGTTTGGCGGCGTACATCGCCTCGTCGGCGTGGCGGAACAGCGCGACATCTTCAGTGCCATGGTCGGGAAAACAGGCCACGCCGATGCTCGGCTCGATGCTCAGGCAGTGCCCGTCCAGACGCAGCGGCTGGGCCAATGCGTGGTGGATTTTTTCCTGCACGCTGTGGGCATCCTCCAAGGCCTGGATGCTGTGCAGCAGGACCACGAACTCGTCACCGCCGATGCGCGCCACGGTGTCAGTGTCGCGGATACAGCCCTTGATACGATTGGCCACCGCCTGTAACAGCATGTCGCCCACTCCGTGGCCATAGGTGTCGTTGACCTGTTTGAAACGGTCCAGGTCGATATACAGCAAAGCCATGCGCCCGGATGCGGCGCGGGCGGTCGCCAGTGCGCACTTGAAACGTTCACGGAGCAGTTCGCGGTTGGGCACCTGGGTCAACTGATCGTACTGAGCCATGTGCTGCAACCGGGCGTGCAACTGCTTGCGCTCGATGGCAATGGTGATCTGTGCGCAGACGTATTGCAGCAGTTCCTTGTCCTGTTCGGTGTAGCGCTCGTTGTCCGGCGCGCTCTTGACGATCAACGCGCCAATCGTGCCGCTCTGCGAATTCAGCGGCACGCCCAGCCAACACGGCGCGTCCGGTTGCGCCATCAGGTCGTCGAACCCCGCAGGCAGCGAAGTGCCACCGGGCGTCAGCAGGATCGGCTGGCCGCTGCGAATCACCTCGGCGCACAAACGCCCGGTGACCGTGCCCGGCAACTCAGGCTGCCCTTCCCGATCATCGACGTGATAGGGGAAATTCAGCTGCGAACATTGTTCGTCATACAGCGCCACCGAGAAATTCAGCGCCGGCAGCCACTCGCCAATAATCAGGTGGATGCGCTTGAACAACGCCAGCAAGTCAGCCGCGGCATGGGCCGCCTCGGAAATCGCATACAACGCCGCCTGCCGGGATTCGGCCTGCTTGCGTTCCGTGATGTCCCGGGCCACGGCCATGCGCAGTTGGTCCACCGGCGACCAGCGCGCCGACCACAGGATGTGCACCACTCGCCCGTCCTTGCGCAGGTAGCGATTCTCGAAATTGAGCTTGGGCTCGCCTTCCATGATCTCCCGCGCCGCCTCGAGGGTCCGCTGGCGGTCGGCAGGGTGCACCAGATCGATCATCGCCTGGCCAATCAGCTCCTGCGGGGTGTAGCCGAAAATGCGCTCGCAGGCGGCACTGACAAACACGAAACGCCCTTGACCGTCGACGGCACACACGGCATCCAGCAGAAGGTCGATGTAGCTGGCCAGCGGCGCGGAACTTGAAGTGTCCATGGGGCTGGAGGTCATCCGGATAATGCAGCGGTGAGCGAAGCAGGCGATGGTCAGTTCGTGACGCTGTGCAACGAGCGAGACCCAAGCGTCCAATACCGATGAGGATAGCGCAGGCGATCAGACTTAAGGGGATGAAACGCTTGGCAGGCGCTGCCACTCGACTCGACACAGCCCATCACGGCTCCGCAAAAAACACCATGCCGGCATACGGTGCCTGTCGACAGGCCTTCAGCCGCGACGCCAGGTCGCCCACATGGGCTTCCAGCTTGTACCCGTCCGGGTCGAGAAAGTAGAACGAATCACCCTCGCTGCGGTTGTCTCGCCACGACGGCACCTGGGCCGCGTTCAGCCGCGCCACCAGCTCGGGAAAATGCTCGGCGCTGATGCTGAATGCGTAATGGGTGTAGTCCGCGGTCGGCTCAGGCCTGCGCAACGGGTCGAGAGACAGGCATAACCAGAAACCCGGCAGCGACAAATACGCCCCGCTGTTCCACTTGGCCTCAAGACGCAACTGCAAGAGCTCGCCATAAAAAACCACACTGCGATCCAGATCGGTGACGGCAAGGGTCAGATGATTGAGGCCTGAGAGCATCAGCAAGCAACCTTCAGAAAAAAGAGTGATAACCCAGCGGGCTTGGGGCAAATCCGTAGTGTTCCCGAGCTCCGACAGCGTCGATGGATTCCCCGGCCAGGGTCCTAGGCAAAGTCCTACGTAGAACTCTCCACTGACACTCAAACACGCCGGAAACAGCCGATTCAAAGCCCTGCACAACAATCTGTAAAGTCTGGAAACACACCACTATCGCAACACCCCACGGACAGCACCATTAACCAAGGAATGTAATCGCGCCATGGACCAGACTGCTCAACCACCTCATTACTTCACCAACTACCGCAAGCTCATTTCCCTCGCTGACCAGGATTGGCAGGGCACCGAGGCCGGAAAAATCTCAGGGCTGAATGTCGAGGTCAAGACACCCAATGTGCTGGTCGACCAATACGGTCGGACCTTTCATCACTTCTGTACCACGTCCTACCTGGGCCTGGACTATCACCCCGCGTTGCTGGACGGCGCCATGACCGCCCTGTGGGAAACCGGGACCCTGCGGGTCGCCAACTCAAGGAATCGCTGCAAGCTGGCGATCCTGGACCAGTACGAAAGCCAATTGTCGGAGCTGTTCGGCGCCAGTTGTCTCAGTGCCCTGTCCTGCAGTGCGGCAAGCGCGGGGATCCTGCCGTTGCTGGCCAGCGGCGCATTCACCCACCATCGCGCGCCCGTCATGGTGTTCGACAAACATGCCCATTATTCGATGAACCACAGCAAAGCCGCCTGCGCCGATGAAACCCAGGTCATCACCTGCCCGCACAACGACATGGATTTCCTTGAAGACGTGTGCAAACGTCAGCGCGATGTGGCGTATGTGGCCGACGGCGCCTACAGCATGGGCGGGATGGCGGACCTGGACAGCCTGATGTATCTCAAGCAGCGCTATGGTTTGTTTCTTTACCTGGACGATTCCCACGCCCTGTCTGCCGTCGGGGAATCCGGCGCCGGCCTGGTGCGCTCGCGCATCCCGGCGGTGGACGAGCGCACCCTGATCGTTGCCTCCCTGGCCAAGTCATTCGGCGCCAGTGGCGGGCTGGTCATGTTTGGCTGTGAACGGCATAAGGCGCTGGTGCAGCGCTACGGTGGGCCGAGCAATTGGTCCCAGAGCCTGAACGCGGCGGCCATTGGGGCCGGCATGGCGTCGATCCGCCTGCACCGCAGCCGCGAATTCAGTGCCTTGCAGGAGCGTTTGCAGGCTAATATCCGCCTCTTCGACAGCCTCGTGCGGACCGGACAGCGCGGCACCCCCATGGCGATCCGTTTGGTGCCTTGCGGTGAAGCGGCCCTGGCCAACAGCCTGGCGGTCGAACTGGCCGAACGGGGGTATTTCACCTCGGCGGTATTTTTTCCCGTGGTGCCGCAAGGCAAGGCTGCCATTCGTATTACCCTGCGCGCCGACATGGAGCCGGACGTGATTCGCTCGTTTTGCGAAAAGATCACCGAACTGCTGCTGACCCACGGGCGTGATCTCCGCCCTTGAGACAAGACGCTCGATGAAAAACCGTACAACCCTGATCCTCACCTGCACCACCGTTTTCCTGGCACAACTGGGCATGAGCATCTACTTGCCGGCCCTGCCCGGCATCGCCCGGGATCTGGGTGCCGATGCGTCCCTGGTTTCCTGGGGCCTGTCGGTGTACCTGGTCGGCATGGCGCTGCCCATGTTGCTGTGGGGCAGCCTGAGCCAGCGCTTGGGGCGCAAGCCGGTCTTGCTGGCCGCACTGGGGTTGTATGGCCTGGGCAACCTGGCCCTGCCGTTGGGCACAACCGTGGAGGCGTTCCTGACGTTCAGGTTGATTCAGGGCATCGGTGCCAGCGGTATTTCGGTGATGGCGCGGGTCTTGATTCGCGACAGTTTCAGCGGCGACCTGTTGGCCAAGGCCCTGTCCTGGATATCGATTGCTTTTGTGATTGCCCTCGGTATCGGCCAATACCTGGGCTCGTTGATCCAGGCCGCTTTCGGCTGGGAGGCGATTTTCCATGGTCTGGGCGCCGTCAGCCTGGCCATGGCAGCGGCGGTGTCCCGGGCCAGGTTCCCGATGTTGGTGCACGCCGGCAATGGCCAATCGGCGTGGGGGATCTACGGGCATATATTCCGGCAACGCGCGTTCCTGCTGCCGGCCATGGCCGGTGGGCTGGGTTACGGCGTGATCGTCGCCTTCAATACCGCCGCACCGCTGATCCTGCAGGAAAGCTTCCACTGGTCGGCCATCGAGTACGGCCTGCTGGGCTGGCCGATCAGTGCGGCGTACCTGCTCGGGGCGCTGGCGGTGAACGCGTTTGTGCTGCGCACCGGTCAACGGCGAATGATGGGCTGGGGCATCGCGCTGGTGCTGGTCGGCAGCATGACCATGCTGGTAGGCAGCCTTACCCTGAGCAGCATCGCGCTGCTCTTCTGGCTGCCGTATTGCTTCGCGGTGTTTGGCCAATCATTGATCTACCCCATCAGCCTGTCCCTGGCCAACGAAGGCTCACCGGTGGCCGGCGCTTATGCCATGGCGTTGAGCGGGTTCCTGCATCAACTGATGGCCTCGGTGATCGGCGCCATGGCCAGCCTGTTGTTGAGCCAACAGGCCTGGCCGTTGGCGGCGTTGTGCGCGCTGCTGGGGGCGGCGGCGACGCTCTGTGTGCGGTTCGTACCGCCCCGGGTCGCTTAGAACGCGCTGCGGAAAATCTCTTCGATCTGCCGCTGGTCCGCCGCCCGTGGGTTGGTCAGGCCGCACGCGTCTTTCAAGGCGTTGGCGGCCAGCAACGGCACGTCGTTGAGGCGCACGCCCAAGTCACGCAAACCGGCCGGAATGTCCACGTCATGGGCCAGGCTGCGGATCGTCGCAATAGCTTCCCGGGCCCCCTCTTCCGGGCTGAAGCCACGTGTATCGGCGCCCATGGCATGGGCCACGTCGCTCAGGCGAGCGGCGCATACCGAGGCGTTGAAGCTCTGTACATGGGGCAACAACACCGCGTTGCACACCCCGTGAGGCAAGTCGTAAAAACCACCCAGTTGATGGGCCATGGCGTGCACGAAACCCAACGACGCATTGTTGAACGCCATCCCCGCGAGAAACTGCGCGTAGGCCATGTTTTCCCGCGCCACCAGATCGTTGCCGTCGCGCACGGCCAGGCGCAGGTTGTTGCTGATCAGGGTAATGGCCTTCAGGGCGCAGGCATCGGTAATCGGATTGGCGGCAGTGGACACATAAGCCTCGATCGCGTGGGTCAGCGCGTCCATGCCGGTGGCGGCCGTAAGGCCCTTGGGCATCGCCACCATCAGCGCCGGGTCGTTCACCGACATCAGCGGGGTCACATTGCGATCGACAATCGCCATTTTCACGTGGCGTGTCTCGTCGGTGATAATGCAAAAGCGGGTCATTTCGCTGGCGGTGCCAGCCGTGGTGTTGATGGCGATCAGCGGCAATTGCGGCTTGCTCGAACGGTCGACGCCTTCATAGTCACGGATCTGCCCGCCGTTGGTGGCGCACAACGCGATGCCCTTGGCGCAGTCGTGGGGGGAACCGCCGCCCAGGGACACCACGAAATCGCACCGGCTCTCCATCAACAAACCCAGCCCGAGCTCGACATTGGCAATGCTCGGGTTGGGCTTGGCACCGTCGAAAACCACTGAATCGATGTCCTGCAGCGCCAACAGTTCGGCCACCTTGCTAGCGACGCCGGCCTTGGCCAGCCCCACGTCGGTGACGATCAGCGCCTTGCGAAAGCCGTAGTTGCGGATGGCGGTCATCGCTTCATCCAGGCAACCGAGCCCCATGATGTTCACCGCGGGAATGAAAAAAGTACTGCTCATGGGGTCACACTCCTGGTAGAGGCCGGATCGGCAGGACCTACAGAATGACCCAGTAGTCACGACGCATCTTGATCTGGCTCAAGACTGGGGCGTGATAAAGTCGCGGCCTGCCTTTGCCACGTTTTGAGATGATCCTTGCGATGACCGATTTCCAGGAATACGACACCCGGCTCGAAGACTGGGAGGCCGTGCGCGCCGATACCGCCTTCAGCGGCCTGCTGGTGGGCAATGGGGCCAGCCGCGCGGTGTGGGACGATTTCGGCTATGACTCGCTGTTCGAAAACGCCCGCACCGTCGAGGAGAAACCCTTGAGCCCGTCGGAACTGAGCGTGTTTGACGCGATGCAGACCCGCAGTTTCGAACAGGTGCTCGGGGCACTGAAAACCACCAGTCGGGTCAACAAGGCCCTGGCCGTCAGCTCCGCCGCCCCGCGTAACCGCTATTACGCGATCAAGGAAGCGCTGATCAACACCGTGCACGCGGTGCACATCCCATGGCGGCTGGTGCAAGCGTCGACCCTGGCGACGCTCAACCAGGAGCTGAGCCGCTACCGCACGGTGTTCACCACCAACTACGACCTGCTCAACTACTGGGCGATCCAGCATGGGGCCGAGACCATCAGCGACCTGTTCTTCGGCGATGATCACAGTTTCGACCTGAGCCAGGTGACCACGGACAAACCGCGCTTGCTGTACCTGCACGGCGGCCTGCACCTGGTGCGCAACCAGGACGGCACGGCGCGCAAGCTCACGTCCACCGAAGGCACCCTGCTGGGCAGTTTCGCCATCAACAACACGATCAAGACCCTCGACGACGTGCCGCTGTTCGTCAATGAAGGCCCCAGTGCCGACAAGCTCAAGACGATTCGCAGCAGCGATTACCTGTCGTTCTGCTACGACCAGTTGCTGCGCCATGGCGACAACCTGTGCCTGTTCGGCCAGGCCCTGGGCGAGCAGGACCGGCACATCGTCCATGCCCTGCGCCTGGCCGCACCGAAAACCGTGGCGATTTCGATCTATCCCCGCAGCCAGGCGTTCATCCAGCATCAGAAGCGCCACTACGCCAAGGTATTCCAGGGGCTGGAGGTGCAATTGCGCTTCTTCGATGCCAAGAGCCATCCGCTGGGCGATCCGGCGCTGTCGGTGCCGGTGGAGGTCTAGGGTAAGTCCGCATTGGGCATGACTATTTGGATCGGAAACAGGGTGGACTTGTGGCGAGGGGATAAATTCCCTCGCCACAAAGACCTCGCTACTGCATCTGTCGGTTTGCCGTCAAAACGCAGCCACGGTCTTGTCCTTGATGACCGTCGTCGGTCCGTTGGCCTTGACGCTGGCGATGCCTTTGTCCCGGGCAGCGTCCGATGAATACGCCTCACTGCTGCCAATCACTTCATGGTTGCCAGCCTTGAGGTTGAAGTACGGATGGCCGTCCTTGGTGTTCTTGAGTTCATAGCGCTCGGCCAACGGGCTGTTTTTCTGCACCGCAGCAATGCCACCGTCGACGCCACTGCGGGTGGTGTACAGCTCGCTGGTCAAGATGGTCTCGGCGTTGGCCGCCTTGAGTACAAACCGAAACTGGCCACTGCTGCTTTTGCTGATTTCGTACCATCCGGACATGATTGTTCTCCAGGCAATGAAGGGCATGCCCCGAGAGTAAAGACCCGCTGCGCTTACCTTGCCAGTGCGTTACTACAAAGTGATAGCCGTGCCCAGCAAGGTCAGGAACCCCGCCAGCCAGTTCGGGTGCGCAGGCCAGGCCGGTGCGGTCGCCAGGTTGCCCTGGACATGACCTTCGGTCACCGGAATGTCGATATAGGTCCCGCCCGCCAGGCGTACTTCCGGCGCACACGCCGGGTAGGCGCTGCATTCGCGCCCTTCAAGGATGCCTGCCGCGGCCAGCAATTGCGCACCGTGGCACACCGCGGCGATCGGCTTGCCCGCCAGATCGAAATCACGCACCAGTTGCAGAACCGTTTCGTCCAGGCGCAAGTATTCCGGCGCGCGCCCACCCGGCACCAGCAGCGCGTCATAGTCAACGGCCTGGACACTGGCAAAATCGTGATTGAGGGCAAACAAGTGCCCCGGCTTTTCGCTGTAGGTCTGGTCGCCTTCGAAATCGTGGATCGCCGTGCGCACCGTCTGCCCGGTTTTTTTGCCCGGGCACACAGCGTGTACGGTGTGACCGATCATCTGCAAGGCCTGGAATGGCACCATGACTTCATAATCTTCGACGTAATCGCCGACCAGCATCAGGATTTTCTTGGCGGCCATGGGTTGGGCTCCTTTGGAAATGCGTGAGAGGTGAACGCATTAAAGGTAGTCCGGTAAGCCGGCGGATGAGCGATAACCCGTCATTACCTGACGGGCTGCACACCGGGGGATACTGGATATCATCCTGTGGGAGCGGGCTTGCTCGCGAAAGCGGTGGATCGGCTTGCACCGATGTTGAATGTGCAGCCGCCTTCGCGAGCAAGCCCGCTCCCACAGGGGTTGGGTGCTAACAGTAGAACTCAGGCGAGATAACCATCCGCCCGCAGCAGCGTTTCGAGGCAGTGCTCGGTGATGTGGTAGAAGGCCTTGAGTGCTTCGATTTTTGCCAGCAGCTCGGTGGGCTCCACAGGTTCGGCGCGCTTGACGGCCAGGATCATTTTGTTCTTGTTGGTGTGGTCCAGGGAGATGAACTCGAAGACCTTGGTCTCGTAGCCACAGGCTTCCAGGAACAACGCCCGCAAACTGTCGGTGACCATTTCCGCCTGTTGGCCCAGGTGCAGGCCGTATTGCAGCATCGGCTTGAGCAAGGCCGGGCTCTGGATCTGCAGGCGGATCTGCTTGTGGCAGCACGGCGAGCACATGATGATCGAGGCACCCGAGCGAATGCCCATGTGGATCGCGTAGTCGGTGGCGATGTCGCAGGCATGCAAGGCAATCATCACATCCACCGCGCTCGGCGCCACGCTGCGCACGTCACCGTGCTGGAAGCTCAGGCCCGGGTGCTCCAGCCGCGCGGCGGCTTCGTTGCACAGCTTGACCATGTCTTCGCGCAGCTCGACACCGGTCACCACGCCTTCGGCCTGCAAGGTGTTGCGCAGGTAATCGTGGATGGCGAAGGTCAGGTAGCCCTTGCCCGAACCGAAATCCGAGACTCGCACCGGTTTGTCCAGGGCCAGTGGCGAAGACGTCAGCGCGTGGCTGAAGACCTCGATGAACTTGTTGATCTGCTTCCACTTGCGCGACATCGCCGGAATCAGCTCGTGCTTGTGGTTGGTCACGCCCAGGTCGGCCAAAAATGGCCGACTCAGGTCGAGGAAGCGGTTTTTCTCGCGATTGTGCTCGGCAGACGGCACTTCCCGCAGTTGCTGGGGCTTGCTCTTGAACAGCGAGCTTTTGCCCTTTTTGCTGTACTCCAACTGCGCTTCGTCAGTGACCGCCAGTAAATGCGCATTCTTGAACGACGCTGGCAACAACGTGGCGATGGTGTCCACGCCTTCGGCCAGCGGGAAATTCTTGGTGATGTCGCGAGTCTTGTAGCGATAGACGAAGGACAGGCACGGCTGGTCCTTGACCGTCAGTTGCTTGATGATCAGTCGCTGGAGCTCCGCCTCATCCCCGACGTACTTGGCCAGCACCAGTTTGATGAAAGCGTTTTGTTCAAGGCTGGTGTGCAGCAGCTCGATGAACTGGGCATGGTGATCCGGCGCGGGACGGGCTGGAGTTGCGGTGGCGGACATGGACAAGCGGCCTCGGGGCGGGCGGATCGAAGAATGGCGGGTATTTTAGGGGGGATGGGGGATGACGGCACGGGGAATTTCATGTGGCGAGGGGATTTATCCCCGCTGGTCTGCGCAGCAGACCCAAACCAGGCAATAAGGTATCCCTGCATAACCGATTGTCGGATTTTTAGGGGGCCTACGGCCCAACGGGGATAAATCCCCTCGCCACAGATGAATTTCCCTCGCTACAACGGTGTCCGGCAGAAATTTATCTCAGCCCAGCACCACCAACCGATTCGGCAGCTCATTGCGCTCATGAGTCAGCGGCACATGTTCCTTGAGCAATTCGCCACAGGCTTGGATACACGTCACGAACCCCTGCAAGGTCTGCCCCTGGCGAACCTGCTGGGTGAACGTTGCGACGATGGCGTCCCAGCATGTGTTGTCCAGGTGTTTGGAAATGCCTTCATCAACGAGGATTTCCACATACCGCTCGGCCTCGCAGACAAAGATCAGCACGCCCGTGCTGCCCACGGTGTGGTGCAGGTTTTGCTCGAGAAACTGCCGGCGTGCCAGATTGGAGGCCCGCCAGTGACGCACGGAACGGGGGATCAGGTGGGTGGTGATCCTTGGGATGCGAAACACCAGGCACAACACGATGAAACTGACCCACTGCACCAGCAACAGGCTGTGCAGGGCCAGCCAGCCGGTGAGGTAATGGACCACGCCGGGCACCACCAGCGCCAGCAGGCTCGCCCATAACAGGGGGATGTAAGCGTAGTCGTCGGCGCGGGCGGCCAGCACCGTGACCAGTTCGGCGTCGGTATGCCGCTCGACCCGGGCGATGGCCTCGGCGACCTTGCGTTGTTCGTGTTCAGTCAGTAATGCCATGGTTAAAAGTGCCTGCTCATTCTCATTATTATTGTCACCAGCCGCCCGACGAACCGCCGCCCCCGAAACTGCCACCGCCACCGCTGAAGCCGCCTCCACCGCTGAAGCCGCCCCCACCGCTGAAGCCGCCCCCACCGGAGCTGCCCGAACCGCTGGAGCCACCGCGCCCGGTCGGCAGGATACCGAGCATCTGGCAGACCAATATCGTCAAAATAAACAGTATCACCAGGAAGATGAACAGCCCGGGATGGCGCTCGACAAAATCGCCCTGCTCCTGCTGTCCATTCGCACTGTACGCCGGCGCCGGCTCGTCCAGCGGGCTGCCGCCCAGCACCACCAGCATCGCCGCGACACCGTCGCTGATGCCTTTATTGAAGTTGCCGGTCTTGAAGGCCGGCGTGATCACTTGGTTGATGATCACCGAGCTCTGGGCGTCGGTCAGGCGATCCTCCAGGCCGTAACCCACTTCGATGCGCAGTTTACGGTCATCCCGGGCGACGATCAGCAGCGCGCCGTTGTTTTTATCCTTCTGCCCGATGCCCCAGTGGCGTCCCAGTTGATAGCCGAAATCTTCGATGCTGCTGCTTTGCAGGTCCGCCAGGGTCACGACCACCACCTGTTCGCCAGTCGCCTGTTCATGGGCCTTGAGCTGGGTCTCCAGTTGCGCGCGCACCGAAGGGTCGAGCATCTGGGCGGTGTCCACCACTCGCCCGGTCAGCGCAGGAAACTTCAGTTCGGCCTGTGCCGTGACTGCAAACACCCAGAGCAACAGCACCAGGCCAATTTTCAACACTCGCATCGCAACTCCTGTGTGGGAGCGAGCTTGCTCGCGATAGCGGTGGGTCAGCTTGCAGCAATGCTGAATGTGCCGCCGCCATCGCGAGCAAGCTCGCTCCCACAACGCTTCAAACTGCCGGATTGATCAAAACTTCACTTCAGGGGCTTTTTCGGCATTGGAGCTGGTGGCCTCAAAGGTTTCGCGGATCGGCAGGTCGCTGTACATCACGCTGTGCCACAGGCGGCCCGGAAACGTGCGGACCTCGGTGTTGTATTTCTGCACCGCCAGGATGAAGTCGCGGCGTGCCACGGCAATGCGGTTCTCGGTGCCTTCGAGCTGCGATTGCAGCGCCAGGAAATTCTGGTTGGCCTTGAGGTCCGGATACCGCTCGGACACCACCATCAGCCGGCTCAACGCGCCTGTCAACTGGTCCTGGGCCTGTTGGAACTGCTTGAGTTTTTCCGGGTTGTCCAAGGTGCTGGCGTCCACCTGGATCGATGTGGCCTTGGCCCGCGCCTCGATCACCGCGGTCAGGGTTTCCTGCTCGTGCTGGGCGTAGCCCTTGACGGTTTCCACCAAGTTGGGAATCAGGTCGGCGCGACGCTGGTACTGGTTCTGCACCTGGCCCCAGGCGGCCTTGGCCTGTTCGTCCAGGGTCGGGATGTTATTGATGCCGCAACCGGCCAGCAGCGTAGTGAGCAGCATCAAGGCCAGTATCGGCAGGCTGCGAAGGTGGTTCAGTCGTGGGTTCATTGGATAAAGCGCTCCCTGGCATGACATTGGAAAAACCCGGCCACCTATCTCACTGGCGTCTGGGGCATAATCTGCCGCCGCACTGGATTGAAACGGGTCGATGGGCTAAAAGATGCGCGGTGCGAAACTAAGTTCAGCCCATTGAGCTCGAAAGTGTGCTGTATTTGACCGAACAACAATAGCCGCTCCTCACATTTTGGCTGACCGGCGTGTCCTGATCACCGCCCTTTAGGCTTGCGAGAAAACTATTCATGAAGAAGCTGTGTTTGCTGGGCCTGTTTGTCAGTCTGGCCAGTCACTCCGTATTTGCCGACAACTTGCCCGCCCCCATAGAGAACAAGGACGCCTTCATCAGCAACCTGATGAAGCAGATGACCCTCGAAGAGAAGATCGGCCAATTGCGCCTGATCAGCATCGGCCCGGAAATGCCCCGGGAGATGATCCGCAAGGAAATCGCCGCCGGCAACATCGGCGGTACGTTCAACTCCATCACCCGCGATGAAAACCGTCCGATGCAGGACGCGGCCATGCGCAGCCGGTTGAAGATCCCGATGTTCTTCGCCTATGACGTGATCCACGGCCACCGCACGATTTTCCCGATCCCCCTGGCCCTGGCCTCGAGCTGGGACATGGACGCCATCTACCACTCCGGGCGCATTGCAGCCAAGGAAGCTGCGGCCGACAGCCTGGACATTACCTTCGCGCCCATGGTCGATATTTCCCGCGACCCACGTTGGGGCCGGACCTCCGAAGGTTTCGGCGAGGACACCTACCTGGTGTCACGCATCGCCGGGGTGATGGTCAAGGCATTCCAGGGCAACGGTGCCAACGCGGCCGACAGCATCATGGCCAGCGTCAAGCACTTCGCCCTCTACGGCGCAGTGGAAGGCGGCCGGGACTACAACACCGTGGACATGAGTCCGCTGAAAATGTACCAGGACTACCTGCCCCCCTACCGCGCCGCCATCGACGCCGGAGCCGGCGGGGTGATGGTCGCGCTGAACTCCATCAACGGCGTGCCCGCCACCGCCAACACCTGGCTGATGAACGACCTGCTGCGCAAGGAATGGGGCTTCAAGGGCCTGGCGGTCAGTGACCATGGCGCTATCTTCGAACTGATCAAGCACGGCGTCGCCAAGGACGGTCGCGAAGCGGCGAAGCTGGCGATCAAGGCCGGCATCGACATGAGCATGAACGACTCGCTCTACGGCAAGGAACTGCCCGGGCTGCTCAAGGCCGGCGAGATCGAACAGAGTGACATCGACAACGCCGTGCGCGAAGTGCTCGCGGCCAAATACGACATGGGCCTGTTCAAGGACCCGTACCTGCGCATCGGCAAGGCCGAGGACGACCCGGCGGACACCTATGCCGAAAGCCGCCTGCACCGCGCCGATGCCCGTGACGTGGCACGCCGCAGCCTGGTCCTGCTGGAAAACCGCAACCAGACCCTGCCTCTGAAGAAGACCGCGAAGATCGCCCTGGTCGGCCCGCTGGCCAAGGCACCGATCGACATGATGGGCAGTTGGGCCGCGGCCGGGCGCCCTGCGCAATCGGTCACCCTGTTCGATGGCATGACCCGCGCCCTGGGGACCGAGTCGAAGCTGATCTACGCCCGTGGCGCCAACATCACCGGCGACAAGAAGGTGCTCGACTACCTGAACTTCCTCAACTTCGACGCCCCGGAAGTGGTGGATGACCCGCGCTCGGCCCAGGTATTGATCGACGAAGCGGTGCAAGCCGCCAAGCAAGCCGATGTGGTGGTGGCCGCCGTGGGTGAGTCCCGTGGCATGTCCCATGAGTCGTCGAGCCGTACCGAACTGAACATCCCGGCCAGCCAACGCGAGCTGATCAAAGCCCTGAAGGCCACTGGCAAGCCGCTGGTGCTGGTGCTGATGAATGGCCGTCCGCTGTCGTTGCTGGAAGAAAAGCAACAGGCCGACGCGATCCTGGAAACCTGGTTCAGCGGCACCGAAGGTGGCAACGCCATCGCGGACGTGCTGTTCGGCGACTACAACCCGTCGGGCAAGCTGCCGATCACCTTCCCACGCTCGGTGGGACAGATTCCGACCTACTACAACCACCTGAGCATTGGCCGGCCGTTCACACCGGGCAAGCCGGGCAACTACACCTCGCAGTATTTCGATGACACCACCGGCCCGCTCTATCCGTTCGGCTACGGCCTGAGTTACACCGAGTTCAGCCTGTCGGACATGGCCCTGTCATCGACCACGCTGAACAAAACCGGCAAGCTCGATGCCAGCGTGACCCTGGAAAACACCGGCAAGCGTGACGGCGAAACCGTGGTGCAGTTGTACATCCAGGACGTGACCGGCTCGATCATTCGCCCGGTGAAAGAGCTGAAGAACTTCCGCAAGGTGATGCTCAAGGCCGGCGAGAAGAAAGTCATCCACTTCACCATCACCGAAGACGACCTGAAGTTCTTCAATGCCCAGCTCAAGTACGCGGCTGAACCGGGCAAGTTCAACGTGCAGATCGGCCTGGATTCCCAGGACGTGAAGCAGCAGAGTTTTGAGTTGCTCTGACCTTCAGGCCCTGCAAAACCCATGTGGGAGCGGGCTTGCTCGCGAAAGCGGTTTAACAACCAACCAAGATGTTGACTGTTATGCCCCCTTCACGAGCAAGCCCGCTCCCACAAGGGCTTGCAGTGAGCCTAGCCCCGCCGATCCAGCAGATTTACCACCACCCGATCCACCAACCCCCACACCCGCTGCTTGAACCGCTTCCACAGCGGTCGCCGCTGCCAGGCGTCGAGGCTGACTTGCAGGCTCTGGGCGAAATCCCGCTCGAAACTGGCCGCCACGGCGCTGCTGAGCCCGGAATCCAGGGCCTCCAGATTGGCTTCCAGGTTGAAGCGCAGGTTCCAGTGATCGAAATTGCAGGAGCCGATGCTGACCCAATCATCCACCAACACCATCTTCAGGTGCAGGAAACAAGGCTGGTACTCGAAAATCTGCACGCCGGCCCTGAGCAATCGCGGGTAGTAACGGTGCCCGGCGTAGCGCACGGACGGATGATCGGTGCGCGGGCCGGTCAGCAGCAGGCGCACGTCGATGCCCCGGGCGGCGGCCTTGCGCAGGGAACGGCGCACGTTCCAGGTCGGCAGGAAATACGGCGTCGCCATCCAGATGCGCTTCTGCCCGCTGTTCAACGCCCGGGACAGCGATTGCAGGATGTCGCGGTGCTGGCGGGCGTCGGCATACGCCACCCGGCCCATGCCTTCGCCCACCGGCGGGACGCGAGGCAGGCGCGGCAAGCCGAAATTGGAGGCTGGCTTCCAGGCCCGTCGATGACGGTTGGCGAGCCACTGGCGGTCGAACAGCAACTGCCAGTCGAGCACCAGCGGGCCGACGATTTCCACCATCACCTCATGCCAGTCGCTGTGATCGTCGAGAGGGTTCCAGAATTCATCGGTCACCCCGGTGCCACCGACCACGGCCAGACGCTGGTCCACCAAGAGCAGCTTGCGGTGATCCCGATAAAGGTTGCGCACCCAGCGGCGCCAGCTCAGGCGATTGTAGAAACGCAACTCCACCCCGGCCTCGGTCAGGCGCTTGCGCAGGGCCAGAGTAAACGCCAGGCTGCCGTAGTCATCGAACAGGCAACGCACGCGAACACCCCGCTCGGCGGCCTGGACCAGTGCCTGGACCATCGCCTCGGCGCAGGCCCCCGCCTCCACCAGGTACAGCTCCAGCTCGACCTGCTCCTGGGCACGGGCGATTTCCACCAGCATGCGTGGGAAGAACTGTGGGCCGTCGATCAACAGCTCGAAGCGATTGCCGTCACGCCAGGGAAAGACCGGGCCGTTCATGTCAGCGCGCCGTGAAGATCAGCACCGCATTCACCGGCACCGACAGGCTGATGGCCGACAGCCCGGCCAGGTTGCGCAGCTTTTCCAGACCCGGCGCCAGATCGAAATCCGCCGCGTTGAGCACCACCGGCTCCAAGGTCACCACTTGGAAGCGGCGTTCATCCAGGCGCGTCGCCAGCAGTTCGACGGGGTACTCATGCTGCTTGCCGTGCAGGTTCACCGTCAGCGGCAAGCGCAACTCCAACTGCGCGCCGTTGGCCAGGTCCTGGATCGGCGCCAGGTCGATCTTGGCGGTAACGGTGGCTTCGGCGAATTGCTTGATCTGGAACAACTCGGCGCGCATGCGCTCGTCCCGCAGGGGGATGCCGCTGTTGATGGATTCCAGCTCCACTTCCAGGCGCGCCAGGCCGTCGGGCTGGACTTGGCCGTGCAGCACCAGGAAACGCTGGACCTCGGAAACGTTGCCGTTTTTGCTGCTGATAAACGACAACCGCGACGACTCGCCGTCCAGGTACCAGTCGGCCTGGGCCGGCAACGCTGCGCAGGCCAGCAGCAAGCTGGCGACCGCGTGAGGGAAAAACCGCTTGAACATACACACTCGGGGGGCAGATAAACCTGTGGCGAACCTTAACCGGGCCGAGGGCGCTTGCAAACAGTCTGTTTCAACAACGGTACCTGCTCACCACATAACACCGTGGCGAGGGAGCTTGCTCCCGCTGGGCTGCGAAGCAGCCCCAAGATCGCGACAGGTTAAAGAATTTGCGAGCGCTGCGCACCCGAGCGGGAGCAAGCTCCCTCGCCACAACAGCGGTCGTTGCAGGCCAATCTCAAGGCTCCAACCGACACCCCTGCCGCTCCCCCAACCATTGCGCGCTGTTGCTGCGCCCCAACCCGCTGACGGTGACGCGCTTGGCTTCAACAGTCTCGAGAAAATCGCTGGTGGGCACTGACTGCTTCACATAACCCCGGCAATACTCGGCCGGTTGCTGCATCACATAGCGGCACGAGCAGTACTCCTTGGCGGTGTAGGCACTGATGATGTCGGGAAAGGCCCGCAATGCCACCCGCTCCAGCCAGACCCAACTGAGCAGGACAATGAGTAGCACCGACAGCAAGGTAAACAAGATTTTGCGCTTCATGGCTGCACCTTCCCGGCGAACGCCGCCATGGCGCGCTTGAGCAGCTCGTTATGGCGATAGCTCCCGTCGCGGTCGTCGCCGTAGCGCACGATCACCAGTCTGGCGCTGGGGATGACGTACAGCGCCTGGCCCCAATGGCCCAGCGCGGCGAAGGTATCCGGCGGCGCATCGGGCCAGGGGTGGAGCCCCGGATCGGCACCGCGGTTGAGCCACCAGTGCCCGCCCGGTACGGCTTCGTCCTGGCCGGCCTGGAAGTGCACGAACGGTTCGCGGCTGAACGCGACCCAATCCCTGGGGATCAGTTGCCGTTCGCCCCAGCGGCCGTCCCGTTGCATCAACAACCCGACACGCGCCAGGTCCCGCGCCGTGAGGTAGGCATAGGACGATCCCACGAACGTGCCGCTGGCGTCGGTTTCCCAGGTAGCGTGGCGGATGCCCAGGGGCTCGAACAGGGCCGTCCAGGGATAATCGGGATAACGTGCCGCACCGACAATGTTTTTCAGGGCCGCCGCCAACAGGTTGCTGTCACCGCTGGAATAACGAAACGCCTGCCCGGGGGGGCTGAAGCTTTCATGCCGCGCGGTAAACGCCGCCATGTCATGACGCCCGCGGGTATAGAGCATCGCCACCACCGATGACTTGAGCGGCGCGTATTCGTAGTCCTCCTGCCAGTCCAGGCCGGACGCCCAGTGGAAAAGATCGGCCAGGGTCAGGCCCGGATGCCGGTTCAGGGGTGGGTAGTACTTGGCTGCCGGATCGTCCAGGGCAAAACGCTGTTCACCGTAGGCCACGCCGAATACCACCGACAGCAGGCTTTTGCTGATGGACCAGGTCAGGTGCGGGGTCTGGGCGGTGGTCGGTCCGGCGTAGCGTTCATAGACCAGTCGACCGTCCTGGATCACCAGCAGCGCATCGGTGCGGATGCCCTCACGGCTCGCATCGTCCCGGGGTGGGAAGGCGTATTGTTCCAGGGCTTCGATGGCCGGCCCGCTCGGGGTCGGGCCGCTTGGCCATTGCTCGCCGGGCCAGTCTTCGGCCTGGACGCTCAGGTTGAGTATCAGCAACGAGATCAGGAACCAGCCTCTGGACATGCTTGGGGCTCGCAGGGTTTAACCTTCAGAGCCTATGCAGACTTGATGACAATTTGAGTGTGTGTGCCTCCTGTGGGAGCGAGCTTGCTCGCGATGGCGGAGTGTCAGCCAACATCATTGGCGCTGATCCAGCGCTATCGCGAGCAAGCTCGCTCCCACAAGGGGTGGTCGTTTGGAGGGTTATCCCAACGCCTTGGCCAACCGCTTGGCCCGGGCCCCCGCCGCAAGGTCCATCACACCTTTATCCCGCGTCCACATCTCGCGCCAGGCCGCAGGCCCGGCGGCCAGGGCAGCGTCGAGTTCGCCGTCGAGCCCCTGGAACTGGGCGAACAACCCGCCCAGCAGCACATGCCCGGCAGGGCTGGAAGGGTTGTGGCGACTCACCTCCGCGCAGCCGGCAAGCAACGCCAGCAGGCGCAATTGCAACACCTGGGGCCAGGCACATTCCTGCCCGACGCCATACAACCAGGCCGTCATCGCGCTGAGTACATAAAGGTCTTCCAGGGTGCGGAACGGTTTGACGTAGGCGTCCCAGCCATCACCGGCCAGCAACTCGCACAGCGCGCCGTCGAGCAGCACGCGGCCATGGCTGATGTCCGGCATCAGGCCCATGGCGGGGAGTTTTTCCAAGGTCACGCCGGGCTCGCCCGCATAGGCCACTGCCAGGTTCAGCCGTGGCGTTTCGCCGGGTGCTTCGCTGCGAGCGGCAATCAACAGCCATTCGGCGGCGTCGCCAGCGGTGACGAAATCCTTGCGCCCGCTCAGGCGCAAGTCGTCGAGGCGGGTTTGCATGTCCGCCGGACGCAAGCTGCGTTGTTCGGTGGCACACAAGGCGCCGAGACTCCGGGGCGCGCTCGGCCAAAGCACCCGCAGCGCCGCCTGGTACCCCACCAGGAACGCCAGCCCCGGCGTGGCCATCGACCGAGCCCCGACCACGGCCAACTCGAACGGCGTCACCGGCCCCAGGCGTTGCAACAACGCGGCATAACCTTCAGCCAGGTCCGGATAGGTGGGCAGGCGCTCGCCACGTTCGATCAGGGTGTGCCAGGGCATGAGAGGGGCTCCTTGAAGGCTGTCATATAAGCATCACCAAAGCTTCATGGCGATGACACCGGGGCTACATAGCCTGACTTTGCACAACATGGCTGCATAAAGAAAGTCGACAGGCTGCAACTGAACAGCCCGCACGGAGATTCGCTATGACCCAGATCGCCCGCATCAGCGACACCGGCAATGAACGCCGCCTGCAAGCCGAACGCCTGATCGGCACCCACGCCTTGCAAGAAGCCCAGGCCCTGCGCTTCAACGTCTTCAGCGGCGAATTCAACGCCAAGCTCAAAGGCGCGGAAGTGGGTCTGGACATGGATGACTATGATGTTCACTGCGCCCACATCGGCGTACGCGACCTGAACACCGGCCGCCTCGTGGCGACCACGCGCCTGCTCGACCACCAGGCCGCCAGCAGCCTGGGCCGGTTCTACAGCGAAGAAGAATTCAGCCTCCACGGCCTGGTCCATCTCAAGGGCCCGATTCTGGAAATCGGCCGTACCTGCGTCGACCCGGCCTACCGCAACGGCGGCACCATCGCGGTGCTCTGGGGCGAACTGGCCGAAGTCCTGAACGAAGGCGGCTACAGCTACCTGATGGGCTGCGCGAGCATTCCGATGCAGGATGGCGGCATCCAGGCCCAGGCAATCATGCAGCGCCTGCGCGAACGCTACCTGTGCACCGAACACCTGCAAGCCGTGCCGAAAAAACCATTGCCGACCCTGGACGTGCCGTCCAACGTGATCGCCGAAATGCCACCGCTGCTCAAGGCCTACATGCGCCTGGGCGCGAAGATTTGCGGCGAGCCGTGCTGGGACGAGGACTTCCAGGTCGCCGACGTGTTCATCCTGCTCAAGCGCGACGAACTCTGCCCGCGCTACGCCCGCCACTTCAAGGCAGCCGTGTGATGAGCCGGTTACGGGTGTACGCGCGTATCGCGCGAGTCTTGCTGGTGGTGACCCTGGGCCTGAGCATGGCCAGCGTGTTCGGCCTGTTCGAACGCCTGGGGGTTGCCAACTCGATGGTCCGTCGCCAGCGCTGGTCGCGGTTCTTCATGGCGCGGCTGAGCCACGCCCTGCCCTTTTCGCTCACTGTTCACGGTCAACTGCCGCAACGGCCGATGCTGTGGGTCAGTAACCATGTGTCCTGGACCGACATCCCGTTGCTGGGCATGCTCACGCCGATGTCATTCCTGTCCAAGGCCGAAGTGCGCACCTGGCCGGTGGCCGGATGGCTGGCCGCCAAGGCCGGCAGCCTGTTTATCCGGCGTGGCTCGGGTGACAGCCAACTGATCCGCAAACAAATGAGCCGCCATCTGGAACAGGCCCATCCGCTGCTGATGTTCCCGGAAGGCACCACCACCGATGGCCGATCCCTGCGTACCTTCCACGGACGCTTGTTGTCGGCGGCCATCGATGCCGATGTCGCGTTGCAGCCGGTGGCGATCCGTTACCTGCGCGACGGTGAGCCGGATTCGCTGGCACCGTTCATTGGCGATGATGATCTGCTGTCGCACTTGATGCGCTTGTTCGCCAACGATCGGGGCGACGTGCACATCCATCTGCTGGAACCGATTGCCTGCCACGGCCAGGAACGCGCGGCACTGGCGTTCCAGGCGCAACAAGCGGTGCACAAGGCTTTGTTCGGGACGATTCCCGAGAAACAGCAAGCACCGATGCGGCCTGCGGCGATTGCGGCCTGACCCGGATCCCTGCGCAGCCCCCCTGTGGGAGCGGGCTTGCTCGCGAAGACGGCAGTACATTCAACACAGATGTTGACTGATCCACCGCCTTCGCGAGCAAGCCCGCTCCCACATTTAGTTATTTGGCGTGACCTGACTCAGCACAAAATCCTGCAACTGCGGGTAGAACAACCGGAAATCCTCGCTCAGCGGCTCATAAAGCTCGATCAACTCCGGCATCGCCCCGGCCAGTTCCTCGGGTCGCGACAGGCGGCGGGAAATGCCGCGCAGTACCTGCCCCAGTACTTCGAATTCCTGATAAGACCCCAGCCAGTCATCCGCCGCCATATACGGCGCGATCTGTGCCAAGCGCCCTGGCAACTGCGGTTCGGTGCGCAGTACCTGATAGACACGGGACGTGAAATCCACCAGCGGCCCTTCGCCGTACAACGCCCAGTCCCGGGCCAGGCAGTGGTCGAAAAACACGTCCAGCACAATCCCGGCATAGCGCCGTCGCACCGTGGAAAAACGCGACAGGGCAATGTCCACCAAGGGATGGCGGTCGGTGTACATGTCGATGCGCCGATGCAGGGCAATCGCCGCTTCGATCTGCGGATCGTACTGCCCTTGCAACGGCCCTTTGACGAAGTCGCCGTAGAGGCTGCCGAGCAGTTGTTCCCGGCCAGGGCCGCCGAGATGCAGGTGCGCGAGATAGTTCATGGCCCGCAGCTTAGCACCCCTGCGCCCATATCGTTATAACCCGATATAGCGATTTGTTCGGCATTCAGATCAAATCCATATTGGTGTATCGCGAAATAACGATTTAAGGTTCGCTCTATCGCGATATAGCGTTTTACTCACCCCCGAGCTTGCCACCCATGACTCTCGACCTCGACGAAATAATAAAAGCCCTGGCGCACCCAGTACGGCGAGACATCCTCAACTGGCTCAAGAACCCCAAGGTCCAGTTCCCCGACCAGTTGCACAACCACGAGTTCGGCATTTGCGCCGGGCAGATCGACCAGCGTTGCGGCCTGTCGCAATCCACGGTGTCTGCGCACTTGGCGGTGTTGCAACGGGCGGGGCTGATCACCAGCCAGAAGGTCGGTCAATGGCACTTCTTCAAACGCAACGAGGAAGTGATCCAGCAGTTCCTCAAGCAAATGAGCCAAGAGCTCTGACCCGACAAGGATCCATCATGCCCCTCTCACTCCTGATTCTGGCCCTGAGCGCCTTCGCCATCGGCACCACCGAGTTCGTCATCATGGGCCTGTTGCCCGACGTGGCGGCCGACCTGGGCGTCTCGATTCCCGGCGCCGGCTGGCTGGTGACCGGCTACGCCCTTGGCGTGGCCATCGGTGCACCGTTCATGGCCCTGGCCACCGCCCGGCTGCCCCGCAAGGCCGCCCTGGTGGCGTTGATGGGGATTTTCATCGTCGGCAACCTGCTCTGCGCCATCGCCAGCGACTACAACGTGCTGATGTTCGCCCGGGTCGTCACAGCCCTGTGCCACGGCGCGTTCTTCGGTATCGGTTCGGTGGTGGCCGCCGGCCTGGTGGCGCCCAACAAGCGCGCCTCGGCCGTGGCCCTGATGTTCACCGGCCTGACCCTGGCCAACGTGCTCGGCGTACCGCTGGGCACCGCACTGGGCCAGGAAGCCGGCTGGCGCTCGACGTTCTGGGCCGTGACCGTCATCGGTGTGATTGCCCTGATCGGCCTGATCCGCTTCCTGCCGGCCAAGCGCGATGAAGAAAAACTCGACATGCGCTCGGAACTGGTAGCGCTCAAGGGCGCCGGTCTGTGGCTGTCCCTGAGCATGACCGCACTGTTCTCCGCGTCAGTGTTCACCCTGTTCACCTACGTCGCCCCGTTGCTGGGCGAAGTGACCGGCGTGTCGCCCCGTGGCGTGACCTGGACCCTGGTGCTGATCGGCCTGGGCCTGACCCTGGGCAACATCATCGGCGGCAAGCTGGCGGACAAGAGCCTGGCGAACACCCTGATGGGCGTCTTCCTCACCATGGCCGTGGTGTCCACCGTACTGAGCTGGACCAGCGTGGCGCTGATCCCCAGTGAAATCACCCTGTTCCTCTGGGCCACCGCCTGCTTCGCTGCCGTGCCGGCCCTGCAAGTCAACGTGGTGACCTTTGGCAAAGATGCACCCAACCTGGTGTCCACCCTGAACATCGGCGCCTTCAACATCGGCAACGCCCTGGGCGCCTGGGTCGGCGGCAGCGTCATCGACCACGGCCTGGGCCTGACCTCCGTGCCCCTGGCCGCCGGCGCGCTGGCCGTGCTGGCGCTACTGGTCACCCTGATCACTTTCCGTCAGGGCGGTAATGCCGACCTGGCCCCGGCCACTCATTGACTTTTAACCCTTCCACTTCCGAGGTTTTATCTTCATGGCGACTATTTTCGACCCTATCAAACTCGGCGACATCGAGCTGAAGAACCGCATCATCATGGCCCCACTCACCCGTTGCCGCGCCGACGCTGGCCGCGTCCCCAACGCGTTGATGGCCGAGTACTACGTGCAGCGCGCCTCCGCTGGCCTGATCCTCAGCGAAGCCACTTCCGTCACGCCGATGGGCGTGGGTTACCCGGACACCCCGGGCATCTGGTCCAACGACCAGGTGCGCGGCTGGGCCAATATCACCAAGGCGATCCACGGCGCCGGCGGCAAGATCTTCCTGCAACTGTGGCACGTGGGCCGGATCTCCCATCCGTCGTACCTCAATGGTGAAACCCCGGTGGCGCCCAGCGCGATCCAGCCCAAGGGCCACGTGAGCCTGGTCCGTCCGCTGGCCGACTACCCGACGCCACGCGCACTGGAAACCGCTGAAATCGCCGACATTGTCGACGCCTACCGTGTCGGTGCCGAGAATGCCAAGGCCGCTGGTTTCGACGGTGTGGAAATCCATGGTGCCAACGGCTACCTGCTCGACCAGTTCCTGCAAAGCAGTACCAACCAGCGTACCGACCAATACGGCGGCTCCCTGGAAAACCGTGCCCGCCTGTTGTTGGAAGTGACCGACGCAGCCATTGAAGTCTGGGGCGCCGGCCGAGTGGGCGTGCACCTGGCACCACGGGCCGACTCCCATGACATGGGCGACGAAAACCGTCTGGAGACGTTCAGCTATGTGGCCCGTGAGCTGGGCAAGCGCGGCATCGCCTTCATCTGCTCCCGTGAGAAGGAAGGCGATGACAGCATCGGTCCGCAACTCAAGCAAGCCTTTGGTGGCCCGTACATCGCCAACGAACGCTTCACCAAGGACAGCGCCAACGCCTGGCTGGCGGCTGGCAAGGCTGACGCGGTCGCGTTCGGGGTTCCATTCATTGCCAACCCGGACTTGCCGGCACGCCTGAAGGCCGATGCACCGTTGAACGAGCCGCATCCTGAAACTTTCTATGGGAAGGGCCCAGTGGGGTACATTGATTACCCCGTGATGTAAGCTCGCGCCAACCGCTTTATTCAAAAGCCCCGATTCGAAAGATCCGGGGCTTTTTTTATACCTGCAGAACTTCAGCCACGCTCAGACCGAGAACAGCAACATTAAATAACAAGGCAACTTTCATCTGACATGGATTTAATCACGCAACGACGCTAATAATAACGCTCGAGTGCACCGTTCACTTAAACAAAGGATTGAAACTTACAGCTCATTCACACTCACTCTAAGAACTTAACATTCCGGCAACACCAACTAACCAAACACCATCAGTTTGCAGGCGAACGCCAGCGAGCCGTGTACCTATGAGAGATGCCTCACCATGAACATTCGGAAAAATTTCCTCTTCGCGCTCCTGCTGGGCCCCGCCATGGTTGCCCACAGCCAGGCCAATACCGAAGTGACCGTGGAGATTGCCAACAACACCCGCGGCACAATGAAAATGAACAACCTGTTAACCGATCCACCCCTGGCCGAGGATTTTTCCTTGAGCGCCCATGACATCGATCCAAAATCAACTTATAGATTCCATATCGAGCACTTCAGGGATTACACCTACCCCGGGGCCGGCTGGCGCCCGACATTAAAAAAAGTCAAACCTGTTGAACTGGTCCTTAATTATGAAATGAGCCATTTCAACTTTGAGTGTCAAATGCACACCCGCTTGCAAGTCTCCATCGTTCCTGGCGCTTTGGAACCCAGCTATAAGCCGACTTGGAAGAGCAACACGACTTACACCGGCAATGGCGAATACACGTGCCGCTCGGAAATTTCCCGGAAGATGCTTGAGCCCCCCTTCAACTACACCGTTCGCCTCATTATCGAACCAGGTCGGTGAGCCTGCGGCCCCGCCAAGACGTCGGCATGAGCCTGCGGTTCTCTTGCAAGCTTACTCCGTGGGGATCGGGAGCCGACGGAGTAGCTGCCGGGCACGAAACAAATCCCCTACAAAATTTGTTCACGATTGCCTTTCAACCACGACAGCATTCAGTTTATAAAAGCTATTTCGAACACTTGTCATGAAACAAGCCGAAGCAATTACGCTTTTTGTTTCATTTGCGCAGGCTAGGGCTCAGGCGCAGCATATCCAGCCCGATATCCACCCAGCGCTCAGCCTCACCGGCCAGAGGGAAGCTATCGGGGGCCAGCAGCCACTGATAAAGAATACCGTCGACATAGGCATGCAGGGCAATCGCCGCCCTTTCCGGTTCCAGATCCGCCGGTAGCTGGCCCCGATTCATCGCATTGCGCAACGACAAGGCAATACGCACGTTACAGTCGAGACTGACCTGGCGCCGCTGCTGGCGCAGATCGCACATTTCATCGGTGAATTCACACTTATGGAACAGAATCTCATTAATGCGTCGGGTCTTCGGGTCCAGGGCAACTTGTTGAAACAATTGCACCAACAGCTTGCGCGTACAGCCCAGCGGATCAAGCTCCTCTTCATTCTCACTGGCGCGGGCCAAGTCATCGAGCGGCTCATGCAAGGTATCGAGCATGGCTTGGAGCAGGTCCGCCTTGTTGCTGAAATGCCAATAGATGGCACCGCGCGTCACGCCGGCCAGCGTCGCGATATCCGCCAGAGTGGTGCGGGCCACGCCTCGCTCGAAGAACGCCTTTTCGGCCGCTTCGACTATCTGGCTGCGAGTCTCCTGGGCTTCCTCTTTGGTACGACGGACCATGGCAGTAAACACCTCAATCAGGATTGCGTCAGCAATGCGTAAGAATCAGCAGAACAAAATATGAGGCGACGTCTCTTGGAACGCGTCCCCGATCTACGGCTGGCCTTTGTAAGGCTTTTGTAAATCCGGATACTACGCAATTTGGCTGTTTACAAACAACCATGTACGTAAGTATATTTCTTAGCATCCTACTAATTGAATTAATACTGCTTTCTGCCCTTTCACTTTCGAGTGCGCCCGTTGCGCGCCTGGACCCGAGGATTTCCATGCAATTCAAGCCAGCTGTTACTGCTCTGGTTACCGCCATCGCCCTGGCATCGCTGCTTAGCGGATGCAAAAAGGAAGAGGCTGCACCTGCTGCTCCCCCTCCTCAGGTCGGCGTCGTAACCCTCAAGACCCAGCCCTTCACCTTGACCTCGGAACTGCCGGGCCGCACCAGCGCGTTTCGCGTCGCCGAAGTACGGCCACAGGTCAACGGCATCATTCTCAAGCGCCTGTTCAAGGAAGGCGCCGACGTCAAGGCCGGCCAGCAGCTGTACCAGATCGACCCTGCGGTCTACGAAGCGACCCTCAAGAGCGCCGAGGCCAACCTGCGCTCTACCAAGTCGATTGCCGACCGCTACAAGCAACTGGTGGATGAACAGGCGGTGAGCCGTCAGGAATACGACACCGCCGTGGCCAATCGCCTGGAGTCCGAAGCCAACCTGCAGACTGCCCAGATCAACGTGCGCTACACCAAGGTCTACGCACCGATTTCCGGTCGTATCGGCCGCTCCTCGGTCACCGAGGGTGCGCTGGTGAGCAACGGCCAGGCTGATGCCCTGGCGACTATCCAGCAACTGGACCCGATCTACGTCGACGTCACGCAAAGCTCGGTGGAGCTGCTGCAACTGCGCCGTGAACTGGAAAGCGGCCGTTTGCAAAAGGCCGGCGAGAACGCTGCCATGGTCAAGCTGACCCTGGAAGACGGCAGCCAGTATCCGCACGAAGGCAAGTTGGAATTTTCTGAAGTGTCGGTTGACCAGACCACGGGTTCCGTGACTTTGCGCGCCGTGTTCCCCAACCCTGATCACACCCTGCTGCCGGGCATGTTCGTCCACGCTCAATTGCAGGCCGGTGTGAACAGCGCGGCGATCCTGGCACCGCAACAAGGCGTGACCCGTGACCTCAAGGGCGCGCCAACCGCGCTGGTGGTGGGTGCGGACAACAAGGTCGAGCTGCGCCAGCTCAAGGCCAGCCGCACCGTCGGCAGCCAGTGGCTGATCGAAGACGGGCTCAAGGCCGGCGATCGCCTGATCACCGAAGGGTTGCAGTACGTACGGCCAGGCGTGGAAGTCAAGGCCACCGAAGCCACCAACGTTGGCACCAAGAACCCGGCCCCCGCACAGGCAGCTGATAAAGCCGCCGGCGGCAAAGGGGAGTAAACCATGTCGAAATTTTTTATCGACCGTCCGATCTTCGCCTGGGTGATCGCCCTGGTGATCATGTTGGTCGGGGCTCTATCGATCCTCAAATTGCCGATCAACCAGTACCCGAGCATTGCGCCGCCGGCCATTGCCATCCAGGTGACCTACCCGGGTGCGTCCGCGCAAACCGTGCAGGACACCGTGGTGCAGGTCATCGAGCAGCAGCTCAACGGTATCGACAACCTGCGTTATGTGTCCTCGGAAAGTAACTCCGACGGCAGCATGACCATCACCGCGACCTTCGAGCAGGGCACCAACTCCGATACCGCCCAGGTCCAGGTCCAGAACAAGCTGAACCTGGCCACTCCATTGCTGCCGCAAGAAGTGCAGCAACAGGGCATCCGCGTCACCAAATCAGTGAGAAACTTCCTGATGGTGATCGGCGTGGTATCGCGTGACGGCAGCATGACCAGGGAAGACCTCTCCAACTACATCGTGTCCAACATGCAGGACCCGATCTCTCGCACCGCCGGTGTCGGTGACTTCCAGGTCTTCGGCGCCCAGTACGCCATGCGGATCTGGCTCGACCCGGCCAAGCTGAACAACTTCAACCTGACCCCGGTGGATGTGAGCACGGCCATTTCCGCGCAGAACGTCCAGATCGCCTCCGGCCAGCTCGGCGGCCTGCCTGCCATGCCCGGCCAGCAACTGAACGCCACCATCATTGGCAAGACCCGCCTGCAGACCGCCGAACAGTTCAAGGCCATCTTGCTCAAGGTCAATCCGGACGGCTCGCAAGTGCGCGTCGGCGATGTGGCGGATGTGGCCCTCGGCGGTGAAAACTACAGCATCAACGCCCAGTTCAACGGCCTCCCGGCTTCCGGCCTGGCGGTGAGGCTCGCCACCGGCGCCAACGCCCTCGACACGGCCAAGGCCCTGCGCAAGACCGTCGACGATCTCAAGCCATTCTTCCCGCAAGGCCTGGAAGTGGTGTTCCCGTACGACACCACCCCGGTGGTGAGCGAATCGATCAAAGGCGTGGTCGAGACCCTGGTCGAAGCGGTCGTGCTGGTGTTCCTGGTGATGTTCCTGTTCCTGCAGAACTTCCGCGCCACCATCATCACCACGATGACCGTGCCGGTGGTACTGCTGGGCACCTTCGGGATCCTCGCGGCGTTCGGCTTCAGTATCAACACCCTGACCATGTTCGGCATGGTGCTGGCCATCGGCTTGCTGGTGGACGACGCCATCGTCGTGGTGGAGAACGTCGAACGGGTGATGAGCGAAGAAGGCCTGTCGCCCAAGGAAGCCACCAAGAAATCCATGGGGCAGATCCAGGGGGCCCTGGTGGGTATCGCCCTGGTGCTCTCGGCGGTACTGTTGCCGATGGCGTTCTTCGGCGGTTCCACCGGTGTGATCTACAAACAGTTCTCCATCACCATCGTCTCGGCCATGGCCCTGTCGGTACTGGTAGCACTGATCTTCACCCCGGCCCTGTGCGCCACCATGCTCAAGGCCATTCCGAAAGGCGAGCACGGCACGCCGAAACGCGGCTTCTTCGGCTGGTTCAACCGCACCTTCGACCGTGGCGTCAGGAGCTACGAGCGTGGCGTGGGCAACATGCTCAAGCACAAGGCCCCGTACCTGCTGGCCTACGTGATCATCGTGGTCGGCATGGTCTGGCTGTTCACCCGCATCCCGACGGCGTTCCTGCCGGAAGAAGACCAGGGCGTGTTGTTCGCCCAGGTACAGACACCGGCCGGTTCCAGTGCCGAACGCACCCAGGTGGTGGTGGACAACATGCGCGAGTTCCTGCTGCGCCCCAGCAAGGATGGCGGCGAAGGCGACGGTGTGGCTTCGGTGTTCACCGTGACCGGCTTCAACTTCGCCGGTCGTGGCCAAAGCTCGGGCTTGGCATTCATCATGCTCAAGCCGTGGGAAGAGCGTAACGCCGACAACACCGTGTTCAAGATCGCCGGCCGCGCCCAGCAACACTTCTTCACCTTCCGCGACGCGATGGTGTTCGCCTTCGCCCCGCCGGCGGTGATGGAACTGGGTAACGCCACCGGTTTCGACGTGTTCCTGCAGGACCGTGCCGGCATCGGCCACGACAAGCTGATGGAAGCCCGTAACCAGTTCCTGGGCATGGCATCCCAGAGCAAAGTGCTGGCCCAGGTCCGTCCGAACGGTCTGAACGATGAACCGCAGTACCAGTTGGAAATCGATGACGAGAAGGCCAGCGCGCTGGGCATCACGCTCTCGGAGATCAACAACACCCTGTCGATTGCACTGGGCAGTAACTATGTGAACGACTTCATCGACCGTGGCCGGGTGAAGCGGGTGTACGTCCAGGGCCAGCCGAACTCGCGCATGAGCCCCGAGGACCTGAAGAAGTGGTACGTGCGCAACAGCGCCGGGACCATGGTGCCGTTCTCTGCGTTCGCCAAGGGCGAGTGGGTCTATGGCTCGCCGAAACTGGCGCGTTATAACGGTGTGGAAGCGATGGAGATCCTCGGCACCCCAGCACCGGGTTACTCCACCGGTGAAGCCATGGCCGAAGTCGAAGCCATCGCCAAGAAGCTGCCGGCCGGTGTCGGTATTTCCTGGACAGGCCTGTCCTATGAGGAACGCCTGTCGGGTTCCCAGGCGCCAGCGCTGTACGCCCTGTCGCTGCTGATGGTGTTCCTGTGCCTGGCGGCGCTGTATGAAAGCTGGTCGATTCCGATCGCGGTCATGCTCGTGGTGCCACTGGGGATCATCGGTGCCTTGATGGCCACCAGCTTGCGCGGCCTGTCCAACGATGTGTACTTCCAGGTGGGCCTGTTGACAACCATCGGCTTGGCAGCGAAAAACGCCATTCTGATTGTGGAATTCGCCAAGGAACTCCACGAACAAGGGCGAACCCTGGTGGAAGCCGCCATCGAAGCCTGTAGGATGCGTCTGCGGCCGATTATCATGACCTCGCTGGCGTTCGTCCTCGGCGTGGTCCCGCTGGCGATTTCCACCGGCGCCGGCTCGGGCAGCCAGCACGCCATTGGTACCGGCGTAATCGGCGGCATGTTGACCGCCACCATCCTGGCAATTTTCTGGGTGCCCCTGTTCTTCGTGACCGTGTCGTCGATAGGTCGTCGCAAAAATGCAGACCAGGACGATACTCCTGAAACTTCTAAAGAGGCTGGCCAATGAGCAAGTCGCTCCTCTCCCTGACCATCGCCGCCGTCGTGCTCAGCGGTTGCTCGCTGATCCCCGACTATCAGCGGCCCGAAGCACCGGTCGCGGCGCAATACCCGCAAGGGCCGGCCTACGAGGCAGCCAAGGCGCCCGGCCAGGCCGCCGCCGAGCAAGGCTGGAAGCAGTTTTTCCATGACCCGGCGTTGCAACAGCTGATCCAGGTCGCCCTGGAAAACAACCGCGACCTGCGTGTCGCGGCGCTGAACATCGATGCCTACGCCGCGCAATATCGCATCCAGCGCGCTGACCTGTTCCCGGCGGTGTCGGCCACCGGTGCCGGCAGCCGCCAGCGGGTACCGGCACGGGCTTCGCAAACCGGCGAAGCGGCGATCAGCAGTTCCTATTCAGCCACCCTGGGCATCAGCGCCTATGAACTGGACTTGTTCGGTCGGGTTCGCAGCCTGAGCGAGCAAGCGTTGCAAAGCTACTTTGCCACCGAAGAAGCCCGCCGCAGCACCCAGATCAGCCTGGTGGCCAACGTGGCCAATGCCTACCTGACCTGGCAGGCCGACAAGGAACTGCTCAAGCTGACCCAGGAAACCCTCGGGGCCTACGAGCAAAGCTTCAAGCTGACCTCGCGCAGCGCCGAAGTCGGCGTGGCCTCGGCCCTGGACCTGAGTCAGGCGCGTACCGCTGTGGAAAACGCCCGCGTGCAACTGGCTCGCTACACTCGCCAGGTCGCCCAGGACGAAAACAGCCTGACCCTGCTGCTGGGCACCGGTCTGCCGGCCAACCTGAACTCGCAACCGTTGAGCGATGACCTGCTCAGCAAAGTGCCGGCCGGGCTGCCGTCGGACCTGCTGCAACGTCGTCCGGACATCCTCCAGGCCGAACGCAACCTGCTGGCGGCCAACGCCAACATCGGCGCCGCGCGGGCTGCGTTCTTCCCGAGCATCAGCCTGACGGCCAACGCCGGCACCCTGAGCCCGGACCTGTCCGGCCTGTTCAAGGGCGGCTCGGGCACCTGGACCTTCGCGCCGCAAATCAACCTGCCCATCTTCAACGCCGGCAGCCTGCGAGCGAGCCTGGACTACGCCAAGATCCAGAAAGACATCAACGTCGCGCAATACGAGAAGTCGATTCAGACAGCGTTCCAAGAAGTCTCCGACGGCCTGGCCGCACGTCAGACCTACAACGAACAGTTGCAGGCCCAGACCGACTTCGTCGCCGCCAACCAGGACTACTACCGCCTGGCCGAGCGTCGCTACCGCATCGGCGTCGACAGCAACCTGACCTTCCTCGATGCCCAGCGCCAGTTGTTCAGCGCCCAACAATCGCTGATCACCGACCGCCTCTCGCAGCTGACCAGCGAGGTCAACCTGTACAAGGCACTGGGTGGTGGCTGGAATGCCGAGACGGGCAAGAACGAGCCGGTGAAAGAAGAAGCACCGAAGATGAAATTGTTCTGATTGACGCTTGACTGCAGAAACACGAAGCCCACCGAAAGGTGGGCTTTTTTGTTTGTGCCTGCTTCAACTCCGACTTGACGAACGCGGGTCGACGATATCCAGCGCACGATTAGCCAACAATTCACTCAGCTCGATCATCTGCTCCACGCCGAGCGCGACATGCCGCCGCGAGCCCTTCAACTCGAACGCCAGGTCACTGACCATGGCATTGGCCGAGACCAGGGTTTCGCTGAGATTGGCCAGGAGACACTTCGTGTCGATGGTATCGATGACGGTGAAGACTTGTGTTGAGGTTTTGGTTTTGGGATCAGGGTGGGTGCCCAGATGGTAATCGAGTGCTCGGTCTGCGGCCTCTTGGAGCTTTTCTGGATCGGGGTCGTTGTAGGGGAAAGTGCTCTCTGATGGCGAAGAAGGATGGTGTTTTTTCATAACGGCGCTCCTGCATCAATTGGAGCCCGAGACGTGGGCCCGGGCGCTGGCGCCTAACGAATTCGGCGGGCTTGCAGACCGGTCGCTGGATTGGCAGCGACACGTACAAGCTAGAGATACCGCTTCCGAGCAGCAACCTTAAAACCTCGTCGGAAAAATCGCCGCGTCTGTCAGACCGGCCACAAATCTTGTGGGAGCGAGCTTGCTCGCGATGGCGGCCTGTCAGCTGGCTTTGCTCTTGTTGACTGGGTACATATCCGTTTTCGTGGTAACGGCTACTTATGGTTTCGCACTTACGGCGAGTCACTTTCGAAAAGCCGGAATGCCGGCCCAGGCGAAAGTAACCAAAGCGCTCCTGCCCCACCACTCGGTGCCTCGCCTAGGCTCGGCATGCCCGCACTCCGGCATTGCTCCGTGGGCCGCCGCGAGGCGGCCTAGTAGCCGACCTGGTTCTTGATGGGACCGCGTTTTCCCTGTGGGAGCGGGCTTGCTCGCGAAGAGGCCGGAGCATTCAGCATCTCCAACGACTGTGCCATCGTCTTCGCGAGCAAGCTCGCTCCCACATTGGCTCAGTGACGACCTATGGATTTGCGGGCACCGCAAATTCCTGTGGGAGCGAGCTTGCTCGCGATGGAGGTGGATCAGCCTGCATCAGCGTTGGATGTGCCGACGTCTTCGCGAGCAAGCTCGCTCCCACATTGGATCGCAGTCCAGATGCCAGAATCAGGTCGGCTGTAAGGCCGTCTTCGCGAGCAAGCTTTTGCTCCCACAGGTCTGATGAGTGTACGACCGAAAGAGTCAGGCCGGCTCTAAGGCCGCCTCGCGGTGGACGTTGATCTCGACGCCCCGTTAACCACGATGGCCGAACGCAGGTATTGCGCAGTGGGCATCCCGGCATGGATGCCGGGATAGCTGCGCTGGGCCATGGATGGCCCTTCGCAGCGGGCCCACGGAGCAATGCCGGAGTGAGGGCACACCGAGCCTAGGCGAGGTGCCGAGTGGTGGGGCAAAAAGCGTTTTGCTTACTTTTGCGCTTCTCAAAAGTGAGTCGCCGTAAGGGCGAAACCCTAAGTGGCCGTTACCGCAGCAACGGATATGTACACGGTCAAAAAAACCTTGATCAACCGTAAGGTCGCCATCGCGAGCAAGTTCGCTCCCACAGGAAATTGCGTCCATCCAATCGATTATTTTGCTGTTCGATAATCGCCCAAAACCCGCAAACGGCAATTGAACCGCTCCCGCCCCGCCCATCACCATCCCTCGCACAAAACCAATAACAACAGGTTCGACGCCATGCCCATACGCCCCGCCGCCCCCGGCTGATCCTCAACAGCCTCACGCCACTGGTTCCACCGTTCCGTCTGCAGCCCAAGGTTGCGGCAACGACTCACTTCGCCCACAAAAAACCAGAGACACGCCCATGAAGCCCACACAGCACTTGTTCCCCAGCCTCATTGCCGTCGCCCTGACCAGTACTACCCTGTCCGCCCTGGCCGCGGAATCGGGGTTTGTCGAAGACGCAAAAGCCACGCTGAACCTGCGCAACTTCTACTTCAACCGTAACTTCACCAACCCGGACAATGCCCAGGGCAAGGCCGAGGAATGGACCCAGAGTTTCATCCTCGACGCCAAGTCCGGTTTCACCCAGGGCGTGGTGGGTTTCGGTGTGGACGTGCTGGGTATGTACTCGGTCAAGCTCGACGGCGGCCGTGGCACCGCGGGTACGCAGTTGCTGCCGGTGCATGATGACGGCCGACCAGCCGACGACTTCGGCCGTTTGGGCGTGGCCCTCAAGGCCAAGGTGTCGAAGACTGAGTTGAAGGTCGGCGAGTGGATGCCGGTGCTGCCGATCCTGCGTTCCGACGACGGTCGCTCCCTGCCGCAAACCTTCCGTGGCGGCCAGGTGACCTCCACCGAAATCAACGGCCTGAGCCTCTACGGCGGCCAGTTCCGTGGTAACAGCCCGCGCAATGACGCGAGCATGGAAGACATGTCGATGAACGGCCGCGGCGCGTTCACCTCCGACCGTTTCAACTTCGGTGGCGGTGAATACGCCTTCAACGAAAAACGCACCCAGGTTGGCGTGTGGTACGCGGAGCTGTCCGACATCTACCAGCAGCAATATTTCAACCTGACCCATAGCCAACCCATCGGCGACTGGACCCTGGGCGCCAACCTCGGCTACTTCATCGGCAAGGAAGACGGCAGCGCCCTGGCCGGCGACCTGGACAACAAAACCGCGTTCGCCATGCTCTCGGCCAAATACGGCGGCAATACCTTCTACGTCGGCCTGCAGAAAGTCGGCGGCGACGATGCCTGGATGCGCGTCAACGGCACCAGCGGCGGCACCCTGGCCAACGATAGCTACAACTCCAGCTATGACAACGCCAAGGAAAAATCCTGGCAACTGCGCCACGACTTCAACTTCGCCGCCGTCGGCGTGCCGGGCCTGACCTTGATGAACCGCTACATCAGCGGTGACAAC
>NZ_FPJC01000060.1:0-1459 GCF_900119265.1 Pseudomonas sp. NFACC04-2 | reverse complement strand
TGGAATCTTAGGTAAATCCGGGATTCTAAGGCCGAGAGCTGATGACGAGTTACCCTTTGGGTGACGAAGTGGTTGATGCCATGCTTCCAAGAAAAGCTTCTAAGCTTCAGGTAACCAGGAACCGTACCCCAAACCGACACAGGTGGTTGGGTAGAGAATACCAAGGCGCTTGAGAGAACTCGGGTGAAGGAACTAGGCAAAATGGCACCGTAACTTCGGGAGAAGGTGCGCCGGTGAGGGTGAAGCACTTGCTGCGTAAGCCCACGCCGGTCGAAGATACCAGGCCGCTGCGACTGTTTATTAAAAACACAGCACTCTGCAAACACGAAAGTGGACGTATAGGGTGTGACGCCTGCCCGGTGCCGGAAGGTTAATTGATGGGGTTAGCTAACGCGAAGCTCTTGATCGAAGCCCCGGTAAACGGCGGCCGTAACTATAACGGTCCTAAGGTAGCGAAATTCCTTGTCGGGTAAGTTCCGACCTGCACGAATGGCGTAACGATGGCGGCGCTGTCTCCACCCGAGACTCAGTGAAATTGAAATCGCTGTGAAGATGCAGTGTATCCGCGGCTAGACGGAAAGACCCCGTGAACCTTTACTATAGCTTTGCACTGGACTTTGAATTTGCTTGTGTAGGATAGGTGGGAGGCTTTGAAGCGTGGACGCCAGTTCGCGTGGAGCCATCCTTGAAATACCACCCTGGCAACTTTGAGGTTCTAACTCAGGTCCGTTATCCGGATCGAGGACAGTGTATGGTGGGTAGTTTGACTGGGGCGGTCTCCTCCTAAAGAGTAACGGAGGAGTACGAAGGTGCGCTCAGACCGGTCGGAAATCGGTCGTAGAGTATAAAGGCAAAAGCGCGCTTGACTGCGAGACAGACACGTCGAGCAGGTACGAAAGTAGGTCTTAGTGATCCGGTGGTTCTGTATGGAAGGGCCATCGCTCAACGGATAAAAGGTACTCCGGGGATAACAGGCTGATACCGCCCAAGAGTTCATATCGACGGCGGTGTTTGGCACCTCGATGTCGGCTCATCACATCCTGGGGCTGAAGCCGGTCCCAAGGGTATGGCTGTTCGCCATTTAAAGTGGTACGCGAGCTGGGTTTAGAACGTCGTGAGACAGTTCGGTCCCTATCTGCCGTGGACGTTTGAGATTTGAGAGGGGCTGCTCCTAGTACGAGAGGACCGGAGTGGACGAACCTCTGGTGTTCCGGTTGTCACGCCAGTGGCATTGCCGGGTAGCTATGTTCGGAAAAGATAACCGCTGAAAGCATCTAAGCGGGAAACTTGCCTCAAGATGAGATCTCACTGGGACCTTGAGTCCCCTGAAGGGCCGTCGAAGACTACGACGTTGATAGGCAGGGTGTGTAAGCGCTGTGAGGCGTTGAGCTAACCTGTACTAATTGCCCGTGAGGCTTGACCATATAACACCCAAGCAATTTGAATGCTCCAAGCCCCA
>NZ_FPJC01000021.1:0-97334 GCF_900119265.1 Pseudomonas sp. NFACC04-2 | reverse complement strand
GAGCGTCCGCACCTGTCTTTGAAATACAAAACGCCCGATGCGGTGCATCGGGCGTTAGGGTGAAACAGGTGTAAACCTATTTCAGGACTAGACACTGCGATTTCTTGAATTCCGGAAAAGCAAAAAGGCCCGCAAGGGGCCTTTTCAGCGAACGATGGGTAATCAGCGTTCCAGGTCTGCGATCTTGCCAGTCTTGCCATCCCACTCTTCGGCGTCCGGCAGAGCATCTTTCTTCTCGGTGATGTTCGGCCAGATGTCCGCCAGTTCGGCGTTCAGCTCGATGAAGTTCTCCATGCCGGCCGGCACTTCGTCTTCCGAAAAGATGGCGTTCGCCGGGCATTCCGGCTCACACAGGGCGCAGTCGATGCACTCATCCGGGTGAATGACCAGGAAGTTCGGGCCTTCGTAGAAGCAGTCCACCGGACAGACTTCTACACAATCGGTGTACTTGCACTTGATGCAGTTGTCGGTGACGACGAAGGTCATTTCTAATTCTCTCCTCAGGCGGCGGCAGCGGAACCCCCTTTACGTGGGCTCGCCAGGTTCGGGAGCGATAGTCTGCAGACCAGGCTAATTGCCTGCAGCATCCCAAACCGCGCGAGATTCTAACAGCTTGAAAGCCTGTGCGTTAGATCCGTGTCTTCAATGTATAGAGTAAATCCAGCGCCCGGCGTGGGGTCAGGTCGTCCAGATCGAGTTTGGCCAGCTCGTCGAGCACCGGATGTGGCAGGCTGGCGAACAGGTCGCTTTGCTGCGGTGCGGCCGGTTTGCCCTTGGTCGGGCGTGGCACTTCGTGAGGCAGGCTGGTGGTTTCCAGGCGGCTCAGGTGCTCGCGGGCACGGCTGATCACTTCGCTCGGTACGCCGGCCAATTGCGCCACTGCCAGGCCGTAGCTCTGGCTGGCTGGACCGGGCAGCACATGGTGCAGGAACACGATACGCTCGTTGTGCTCGGTGGCGTTGAGGTGCACGTTGGCCACCAGCGGCTGGCTTTCCGGCAATACGGTGAGTTCGAAGTAGTGAGTGGCAAACAACGTGTAGGCCCGCAGGTGGGCGAGACGTTCGGCCGCCGCCCAGGCCAGGGACAAGCCGTCGAACGTACTGGTGCCGCGTCCGACTTCGTCCATCAGCACCAGGCTGCGTTCGGTGGCGTTGTGCAGGATGTTCGCGGTTTCGCTCATTTCCACCATGAAGGTCGAACGCCCACCGGCCAGGTCATCGCTGGAGCCGATCCGGGTGAAGATCCGGTCCACCAGGGACAGTTCGCAACTGGCCGCCGGGACGAAACTGCCGATGTGGGCCAACAGCACGATCAGTGCGGTCTGGCGCATGTAGGTGGATTTACCGCCCATGTTCGGACCGGTGATCACCAGCATGCGGGTGTTGTCGTCCAGGCTCAGGTCGTTGGCCACGAACGGCGTGGTCAGTACCTGCTCGACCACCGGGTGACGGCCCTGGCTGATGCGCATGCACGGTTCGCTGACGAAGCGCGGGCAATTCAGGTCCAGGTTCAGCGCGCGTTCGGCCAGGTTGCTCAGCACGTCCAGTTCCGCCAGGGCTCCGGCGGTGTCCTGCAACGGTGGCAGTTGGCTGATCAGGTCTTCGAGCAGCGCTTCGTAGAGCATCTTTTCCCGGGCCAGGGCACGGCTCTTGGCCGACAGCGCCTTGTCTTCGAACGCCTTGAGTTCCGGGGTGATGAAACGCTCGGCGCCCTTGAGGGTCTGGCGGCGAACATAATCGGCCGGGGCTTGCTCGGCTTGCTTGCTGGGCAGCTCGATGAAGTAGCCGTGGATGCGGTTGTAGCCGACCTTGAGGTTGGCCAGGCCGGTGCGGGCTTTTTCCCGGGCTTCGAGGTCGATCAGGAACTGACCGGCGTTTTCGCTCAGCGCTTGCAACTCGTCGAGTTCAGCGTCGTAGCCGGTTTTCAGCACGCCGCCGTCGCGGATCACCGCCGGTGGGTTGTCGATAATGGCCTTTTCCAGCAGCGCGGCCAGCTCCGGATAAGTGCTGGTGGTGCGCGCCAGTTGTTGCAGGTGCGGCGCTTCGAGGTCGGTCATCGCCACTTGCAGCTCGGGCAAGGCGCCGAGGGCATCGCGCAGGCGCGCCAGGTCACGAGGACGGGCGTTGCGCAGGCCGATACGGGCGAGGATGCGCTCGATGTCACCGATTTCCTTGAGCTGCGGTTGCAACTGCTCGAAGCGATAACGATCCAGCAGGCAGGTAATGGAGGATTGACGCGCCAGCAGCACGGTCAGGTCCCGCAGCGGCCGATTCAACCAGCGCGTCAGCAGGCGGCTGCCCATGGCGGTCTGGCAGCGGTCGACCACCGATTGCAACGTGTTGTCGCGCCCGCCGGCCAGGTTGGTGTCCAGTTCCAGGTTACGGCGGCTCGCGCCGTCCAGCACCACGGTGTCATCCAGGCGTTCGTGACGCAGGCTGCGCAAGTGGGGCAGGGCGGTGCGCTGGGTTTCCTTGGCGTAGGCCAGCAGGCAACCGGCCGCGCCGATGGCCAGGGTCAGGTTCTCGCAGCCGAAGCCCTTGAGGTCCTGGGTGGAGAACTGTTGGCAGAGGCTTTTCAGCGCCGAATCGCGCTCGAAGTCCCACGGCGCCCGACGCCGCACGCCACGGCGTTTTTCTGCCGGCAGGTCTTTGGGCCAGTCATCCGGGATCAACAGCTCCACCGGGTTGACCCGCTCCAGCTCCGCCAGCAGGTTTTCCCAGCCCTTGATTTCCAGCACCGAGAAATTGCCGCTGGTGATATCCAGCACCGCCAGGCCGAACAGGCGTTCATCCCCCAGCACCGCGGCGATCAGGTTGTCCCGGCGTTCATCCAGCAAGGCCTCGTCACTGACCGTACCCGGGGTGATGATCCGCACGACTTGGCGTTCCACGGGGCCCTTGCTGGTGGCCGGGTCGCCGACTTGCTCGCAGATCACCACGGATTCGCCGAGCTTGACCAGCTTCGCCAGGTAACCTTCCGCCGCGTGGTAAGGAATCCCACACATCGGAATCGCCATGCCCGCCGACTGCCCACGCGCCGTCAGGGTGATGTCCAACAACTTGGCGGCCTTCTTCGCATCCTCGTAGAAGATTTCGTAGAAGTCGCCCATGCGGTAGAACATCAGCTGGTCGGGGTGCTGGTTCTTCAGGCGCCAGTATTGCTGCATCATCGGGGTGTGAGCGGAAAGGTCGGTCATTCAATGCCTTACAACAATGTGTCTATTAGACGAGCAAGGATTGTCTAATATTCTGTTTGAACGCGCCACTGTCGACACCTTCACTGGACGTCCTTAGAAGATGAAAATCTCTCAAGCGCAGTGACAGATGCGTCGAATGAGGCTTATATTCGAATTATTTCGCCATGCATCACGCGCCTTTCATCGCTTGGCAGTATTGGCTTACGCCATCATTTACGGAGCTTCTGTATGAGTTTGCCCGAAATCAGGGAGTGGCACGTTGAGACGCTAAGGCTGACGGTTTTCGGTCTTGAGCCCATCAGTGCTGTAGGGCGGGATTGGTGGAAGTCTGTAACTAAACTCGATCCTGAGGCGTCTGTTAATCGCCCAAGCACAGGCGAGTATTCAGAGTCTGGAGAGTTTTTAGGCGGCCAGTTTGAGCTTAAGTCGTCATTTAATAGGGTTGATTGGATCTTGTCGTTCCCTTTCTCCGATATGCCAGGTGTGCCAAAGGCCGAGGGATTGCACGATCTTAGCTCTAAGTGGCTTCTGGTGTTGGGTAATTGGCTAGACAACATCGAGTTTAAAATTGCCAGAGTTGCAGCGGGTGCGGTGTTTATCAAGAAAGTCGGAAGTGTGCATGATGGCAATAAATTAATTAGCGATTACTTGCATTTTGTTAATGTAAAAGATGGCTGTGAGATCGCTGACTTAATGGTGCAAGTGAATAGTCCTGTAAAATTTGATTCCGTAGCAACGCTTGTTCATAATCGAATTGCTAAGATGGGGGTTTTGGAAAGGCAATTGATCACTATAGGTCCAACTGGTTTTCCTACTGCTGTTGCTGACACGGTTCTGCGCTTAGAGTTGGATATGAGTTCTTCAGTAAGTAACGTAGAGCCAATTCAGAAAGGCGATTTAAGAAAGCTATTCGGTGAAATGGTTGCGGCTTATTTATTAATTCTCAAGGAGGGGATGGTTGATGATAAAGTTTAGCGATTATTCAGAGATGTATATGGCTTCTAGTGATTCCAGTACTAGAGAGTGGTTGCGCGCCCCGCGTAGTGATTACTTGACAAAACTTGAAGTGATCTTTCCATCTGCTAGCGGTTGCGACTATATTTCTAATGTTAGTGTGCTTGCGGATGCTGTTACAGAACTTCAAAGGTTAAGCGTGCGGGTTGCGAATAATAACACTATGTTTACGCGGTGGGATAATTGCGAAGATACATTAGCAGATTATTCTTCTGCTAGGGACCTGATCTACCATTGGGAAAAGCATGGAAAAGGAAGGCTTGCATCGGTCTACGCAGTGTATTTTGTTGAAAGTAATTTTTCTAAAATGAACTTGGAGGCAATCAATTCTCTTCTTTCTTCAGCTTCTCCCCATAGGCTTACTACTTGGTCTATGGTCGCGTTGCTAAGAGCTTCTTACTCTGCGAAGCATCTGCTGCCGGCATGGATGGTTTTTTTCAATGCTGTTAAGGAAGAGCTTAAAGATAACGAGCGAGCGCCAAAGTTGTTGGCAGGTCTTGATCAGTAGTTAAGTTTCGTTTTGGATGCTAGGGATTCGCATGAAGATAGAGCTTAAAAGGTACGATCTGGATCTGCCTGATGACGTGAATTTAGCTTTGGTTATTACTGGTCCTGTTGATGAGGGAGGTCAGAGGCATACTGGTTTTGTTGTAAGAGATTTTTTTGGCGATTATTGGATTTTTCATCTTTGCTCAAATAATGTTTATGTAAAAAGCCCTTTAACGTCTCGGTATAATTACCTCTTGATTCCTTCTCTTCAGCCTGAAACTGAGAGTGCCATAATTACTTTTCTTGCTGGTCTTTATGATATGTCCGGGGGGCAGATCCCCTATTCTATCGCATGGGATGACAAGCAGTACTTTGATTTAGATGGAAAGCTTACTGCAATTGAACCGGGTGATGGATTTACCTGTGCTACTTTTGTTTTAGAATCCTTTAAGCGATATGGGATGGATATGGTGGCTCGCGAGACTTGGCCTTTATCTCCTGAAAGTGCGGTGTGGCAAAATGAGATCATTAATAATCCTCTTTTGCAACTGAGTCCCGAGCAGTTTTTAGCTCAGGTCGAAAAGGTCGGTAAATATCCGCGATTTCATCCTGAACATGCACTCGGTGCCGCGCATCACTTTACTAACTTTCGTCTCCCTCACTCTACTGTCTATCCTGCAGGGCAAGAAGTCGTAGCAGAAATGGCCAGACTAAGTGCTTAAAACACTAAGTTTTCGATTTTGGGAAGGACGGCGGCACGCCGATATTTATCTTGCGTAGCCTCAAATAGCGTTGCGTCATCTTAGAGTCGGTGTGACCACCAAGCTTTTGCGCGCTGTTTCCTTGGTCGTCGGTATCGGAAAGGGACTTGGCCCGGAGGTCGTGCAGGCTCGCGTCCTCGACCCCGGCCTTCTTGCAACTGATCGCGAAGGCGTCCTTCACTGAGCTGTAGTGCACCGGCTTGCCGCCGCGCGGGGAGCAGAAGAGGGTAAGCCCTCGGATCTTCCTGGGCAGCGCCTTGACCCTGGCGATCAGATCCTCAAGGTCAGGCGTCATCTGCACCAGCAGCCTGGCGCTGGTCTTCTCCTGCTTGAAGGCGATCCCGTCGGCACTGATGTCCGCCAAGCGGATCGCTAGAACGTCACCAATGCGTTGGCCAGTCAGGTAGCACATCTCGTATATCACCCTCATGTTGTCGCTTGAGTTGGCGCAGATGGCCTGAAACTCGCCATGGGTGATGTACCTGTCGCGCTTATGCTCCAAGTGCCGGCGGACGCCGATGCAAGGGTTCGAGTCGACGATCTGTTTCTCCAGGGCGTAGGTGAACACCGAACGAAGCACTGAGATAACCCGGTTCGACATATTCGGCGTATCGGCCATGTGCATCTTTAGCGCGACGACGTGCCGCTGCAGTACCTCGCGAGGCTCGAAGTCGGCGAAGTTTTCCTTGAGCCGTTCGCACGCCGCCTCGTACTGCTTGAGCGTGTTCGGCTTGAGTGGTGGCTTGGTCCTGGTGCGCATGTGCTCGAGCGCGTCATCGATCAGCTTTGGCATTCCGCCCTGGCTGCCTTTGTCCAGCAACTTGGCGTATTCCGCCAGGGATGCCTGGAAGTCGGTGCCCAGGCGCTTCCACTTGCCCTTGCGGACCAGGTAGTAAGCGCCATGCTTCTGATACATGCACGCCGGCAGATGCCGGTCCTTCTTGCGCGGACGCATCGATCTTCACCTCAACCCAGCCGAAGCTCCGGCCCCTTCCTTGATTGAATACCACCCAGCCGCCCAATGACAACCTGACGCAGCACCTTGGGGTGCCCATCACCGCCCACCGCGAAACCGTACCTCTCCGCGGTCAGCCACTTTATCTGTGCCCCTGGCTTCTTGTAGCCGGTCAGGTCGGCAACTTCCTCTGCTGTCAGAAACATACCTACCTCCGTTCGTGTCGCGACACAATTTCGTTATTCGCGCTTTGTGTCGCGACATTTTCGTCACTCATTGCCGCTCCCCGACTCAGCTACCACGCGCAACTTGAGGTAGATCCCACAGGCCTGGGCCAAACGCATCAGCTCACTGACGGTGGTGCTGGGCTCTTGCATGGCCTGGCCGAAGCGAACAAGGCGAGAGCCGAGCTGGCTGAACTCGTTCTCGAGAGGAATCTGGCTGCCGCCGGGCGATGTAGCTGTCATGTCTGCTCGCTCCCACAGGCAAAGCCTTGCTGGGCTTTGATTTCGGCAACTTCTTGCCTTTGTTCGCTCCCACAGATTACGGACTGTCGCTTGCTCATGGAGGCATCGCGCAGGGCGTCCAGCAACAGCTCTTGGCGTCGATTGAAGTCGAGGTGGTTTCGGATCGCCTGGACAATCACGCTGTTCATGCTTCGGTCTTCGAATGCCGCCAGCGCTTCAACATCGGATCGCATGTCGTCCGGTAGGCGCACCACGAATTTATCGGCGGTGCGGGAGTCGTATCGCTTCATGATTGCTTCTCCGTGCTCTTGGTTGGATGCCATTTGTTGATGACGTAAACGACGATGCAGGCTGTGCAGATGAGCCACAGGACAGAGCCTGCAAACCCAACGAGAACAGTGCCGGTATGGACGCTGCTCATCATTTCCCGGGCCGCGAAGCCAAACCAGGCGACCGTGAGTGCGGCGTAGACGAACACGAAAATCAGCACCTCAAACAGGCGCATTGCCGATAAGCGTTTCTGTTTCATCACTTTCTCCAGGCCGAGCGAATCCCGGCCGCGTTGTTGGCTTTCGCAAAAGTCAGGGGTGGTTAAGCGGTGAGGGCGACCTCGATGCGGCGGACGGCTACTCGGGTTTCAACTCGTCTCTCGCCAGAACCTCGGCGAACGCGAAGCACTGGGTCTTCCGCCATGGATGCGTGCATTGCCAGAATCAAAGCTAGTGCTGCTGCTGGCGAGATCAGTCCGCGCTTGAAGGCTTCAGCAACCAAAGCACCTCGGCGGTTGACCTGAAGTTTGAACATCGCCGCAGCAAGCCTTTTTTTTACGCTATCAGCAGCGATTCCAAGGTCCCGACCAAGCTCTTTGCTGCTTTTCCCCTCTGCAACACCTAGGACGCATTCCAGCTCACGTAATGCCAGGCCGCGACCAAGGTAGCCAGTCCAATTACCGATGGTAAGGGTGGTTGCTACGTTCATGCGGGTAGAGCTCCATGCGAGGTACGATGGAGCTAAGAGTACCAAATGGTAAATTTTGGTCAATGTTTAAAGGTAAATATTTTTGGCAATAAAAAACCCGCCTGCTGCGGGTTTTTGTTTTTTAAGACGATCCTAGGGCTGAGAGCCGCTCCAAACATACGCCACCCTACCTAGGATTTTTAGATGGTGAACCATGTCCGAGGGGACCATGACCTCTTTAAATTTGGGGTTGTCTGAGATGATTCGCACACCGTCAACCTCTGCCTGAACCCGCTTTACAGAGAGCTGACCTCCGATATAGAGCATGTACACGGCATCATATGTGATTGAAGTAGATGCCGTATCCACAATCAACAGGTCTCCATTTTTGATGGATGGGGCCATGGAGTCACCCATTCCCATTGCGAGCCTAAGCAGGGAAACATCATTCAATCCGAGCGTTCGCTGAATCCAACTCTTATCGAGGGTAATCGACGTAACCGCGCTATCAATTTCCTGTGGGGCTTCATCCGACGCCGGTGCAGAAACCTTGAGCAGCGGGATGGCTACCTTGTCGTTGAATATTGCGACTTGGTGGGAAAACATTTGAGGCAGCTTCGAGCTATCAATGCCGGGTGGATTCGTCTGCGGGTCATAAAAGCCAGCTTCTTCCACGTTCGACAGCGGCTGATCCAAGAATCCGGCGGGAAGGCCGCACAAGCTCTCAATCTCCCGCGCAAGGGCTTCGCCGATATTGCGGGAGTGCTCAGGCTTGTCCGAAAAAATCCGGGCGACATACGACGGTGACCTGCCGATCGCATCAGCCAGCGCAGACTGTTTTGAACGGAATCGGGTCAGTAACAGCTTTCGCAGCCTGAATCGTCGTATATCTTTGATATCCATGACCAAACTTTACCTTTTATTTCCCATAAGGGAAATTACCTTGTAATGGTACATTTCTTGGGTAAGCTAGGCATCAAATGCACCATTAGGTAAATAACGATGAACCTGGCAAATTATGTAGAGCAACTGCCACGAGGCGGCAAGAAGCTCTTCGCGATCCAGCTTGGCGTCACCGCGTCCTATCTTTCTCGGCTGATTTCAGGTGACCGGGCAATCACCGCTGAAAGAGCAATTCAAATCGAAGATGCAACGGGTGGCGTGATCAGTCGCGTGGATCTTCGCCCTGATATCCAGTGGGGGAAACCTAAGCGCCCGAAGATGGCCAGCCCACGCCATGCAGCAATCTTGAATCAAACGATACGTCAATCCACCTCTGTAGGTCAGTCCTCTGACGGTGCTGTTAATTCATCCAGTATCCAGCAGGCCACCCAATGACTCCCGTATTGAGCGGCATTCCACTCGAAGAATTCATTGAGCGCAACGGTAGGAAGCAGGCGGCTAGAGAACTGGATTGCACCGGACCTGCTTTGTCGAAAGCGATCGCAGCAGGTAGGACCATTTTTGTGGAGCTAGCGGCAGACGGCACGGCATCGGCAAAAGAAATCAGCAAATTCCCAGGACGCTAACGAGTTGTGTTCGTTCGATGTGCAGGCCTGGTTGTGGTTTTGAGGGATACCTAAAGTATCCTATGCGAACTGGATAAAACCCCAGTAGAAGGACATCAAGAATGAAACACGCAGGCGCACCAATTCAAAAAACCACAGGACCGCCCTGACCGCGCGCCTGCTTCAAATTCTGACTTTCTGAATCCCAGAAAGCAGAAAACCCGCCTGCAAGCGGGTTCTCAATCGGCACTTGTTGACGCAAGCGCTTAGGTACTTCTTCGTCTCGAGGACGATTTCATGCACCCAAAAAATAGCACCAACCCACTTGCATCGCAAGCATTGCTGACAGCCTTGACCGGCTTTTGTAATACGCCAATTGACAATCGCGGCATTCAGTTGCTCAACGTTGCGGCCGGTCTCAATGCAGAGGATGCAATCCAAACCGCAAAAGTCCTGTCGTCTGGGCTTGGACAGATCTGCCGTCATATGCACGACAGCCTGAACATGGGCGAGATTACTTATTGCGACGGCATGGCAGCGCTGGGTTTCCTGGCTGAAACCGTCAGTGCGCTGGTCTGGTCGGTTCAGAAGGGCGCGGACGCTTCGCTGGAAGTGGGAGGTGAGCAATGAACGGCCCCCGCTGGAACGATTTGCTCGTCGACGTGGAACGTGAGTTTCCCTCCCAGTCCACAAAAGGTGCGCACCTGACCCATGCCCAGGTCGAGCGCCTGAAGGCGGTAGAAAACGCCAACGAGAATTTCCAGATATCTACGTTGACTGGCGTCGCGGCCATCGGCGAACTCATCGCTCATGCTGCCAACCACAACGAGCTCCACGACGAACTCGCGATGAGTGCTGGCTGGCTCATCAACTCCCTTGCTTTGCTGTCCATGTCGATGGCTGACGCCGGGGCGGCCGCCGCATACAAGCTGCAGAACATCCCCCACCAGGGAGCTGCCAAATGAACGGGCCATTACCAACCATGCAAGAGGCTGCTCAAGAAGCGGAGTTTCAGCTGCTTGCAGCCAAAGATGTGCTCGAGTGGCAGCACGCCTTGATCAAGGCTATCCACCTTGATCACCTGCACGACGGCGGAAAAGGGATTGGCGCCTTGTTTGAGGTGGCGAAGTACTTCAACGACACTGGCTTCGGCGGGGTTTATAGCGCTATCGACCAGTTCAAGGAGCTCGGCGAATCCACGCCGCAAAATGCAGGGATGTCAGATCGTGGCGCTCACGGAATAGGCACCAGCGTTTCGCTAGCTGAGTTTGCGGAACGTCGGCAAACTGCTGCCGCTGATCAGCTAGGCATCACTCAACAAGCGCTGAATACCGCCCTTAAGTTAAAGAGGCAGATTCAGGTTCTGGAAATGCCGGACGGAAGCGTTACGGCTATCGAGACAAAGGCTTTCCCTGCGCCAAATCGGAGGGGTCGCCAATGAACATTGCCCCGTTCAATTTCAAGGGCACCAACGTGCGGGTCATAACCGAAGACGACGGCACGCCGTGGTTCGTCGGCAAAGACGTGTGTGACTTGCTTGGTTATGCAAATCAGAGCGATGCCATGGGGCGCCATTGCCGTGGGGTCGTGAAACGCTACCCCATCCTCGACAGCCTTGGGCGCACCCAGGAGGCTCGCGTGCTTTCTGAGGGTGACACTCTTCGCCTGATAGTCAACAGCGCCATGCCAGCCGCGCAGGAGTTCGAGGCTTGGGTGTTCGACGACGTGCTGCCAACGATCCGCAAGACCGGCAGCTACCAGCGCCCTATGACGCCTGGCGAGCAGTTGCTGGCCCAGGCTCAAGCGGTAATCAACGTCGAACGTCAGCAGGCCGAGCAGCAGGTGGCGCTGGAGCGGATCGAAACCCGGGTGGCTAACGTTGAGCAGGTACGCTACCTGGACTCGAGACCAGCCGGCTTCGAATCCATGACCTCAATCCGTGAGCGCATCAACCTACGTTTGGGGCTTCCCCAATGGGTCATCAATGCTGTCATGCGCGACATCCCGGGCGCGCCCTTGCCATTCGCCATGGTGCGCAGCAAGCACGCCGATGACGGCGCCCAGCCATACGCGATCTGGCCCAAGGCGGACATCACCCGCCGCTTTGATCGGTTCGCCGCCGAGTGCACCTTCGTCACGCCCGAGCGCGCGACCCATCCCGATATTCAGCAAGGCCGCTTCAAGCTGTGCCAGAGGAATCCCGCATGAAAAACGTACTGAATTTCCCCCAGCCGGCGCAGATCGTGGAGCACATCGATGAGGCCAACTTCGAGAAATATCCAGATGCTGCCCTGCTGCTGAAGTGCTTCGAGGTCGTCAAGGACGCCTTGGACGTGATCGATGAGCCTGAGTACTCAATCGAGAAAGAGGATGACACGCACATTGACCTGTATCGCGCCTACTACGCACTCAAGGTGCTGTTCAGGCGCAAGACCGGTCACGATGCGAGGCAAGTTGCCGAGGATCACCAGGAGGCAATGACCCGCCACCTGCTGGGGGGCGAGCCGCGCCCCGAGTGCAAGATTCCGGTCCTCATGTACCCGGCCGAGTGTCTGCCGGACGAGGCATTCCACGGCTTGACCGACCAGCAATTGGCTTGCGCGGCGTTCAACTACAGCGACCGCGTTCGACTCCTGGTCATGGATCACTCTCCGACGGGGCTGGCGCTCGACGAAGCGCGGACTTTTTCCATTGATGCGACTACTGCGCTCCGCCTGCTGGTGCTGCGCCTGTCTGGTGGCTCGGTGGAAGCCATGGGCGCCGGGTTGTGCCGCAAGCCAGGGGAGACGCTGCAATGACCAGTCCTTTCGAATCAGCAGTCGAGCTTCCGGTAGTTACGTTCAACACCTCCGAAGTGATCGCCGGCCCCTGGCCTAGCTATTCCAACTGCCGTCATCTGCCTGAGCGCGATCGGTGGGAGATCTACAGCATGGCGAAGGCTTCCCGAGCTGCGCTGGAGGACCGTGGCGTTGCCATGGCCGAGGCCTATGACGACTTCGTTCGCCGGGTAACGCGGGAGCTGGACATATGAGTGTTCAAGCTATGTCCTGGGCGCTTACCCAGCAGGTTGTCACTGACTCGCACACACGGCATGTGCTGTTGTGCCTGGCCAACTATGCCGACCAGTCCGGTCGTGCTGCATTCCCTGCCGTTTCCAGCCTTGCGCTTGATACCGGCCTGGCACCCCGCACCGTTCAATATCGGCTCCGTGAGTTGGAGTCGATTGGGTTGATAAAGCGCGGAAATCAGGCGGTTGCCGCCGCCTATATCACGCAACGGGATCGTGTTCCGGTCTGCTACGACCTCGACCTTTCACGGGGTGCACAGGATGCACCCCGCTCCGAACGGGGTGCACCTGAAGACGCAACGGGGTGCACGCCAGAACAGAACGGGGTGCACGCCACGACCGAACGGGGTGCACCGGGTGCACCCAATCCATCCCTTAACCACCCATTAACCATCCTTAACCAAAAAGAAGGCGCCAAGGCACCTCAGAAGGTCGGAAAGGGGAAGGCTCAAAAGTTCGATCCCCTCACAGCCAAACCAGCCAACGCATCCGTCAATGCTTGGGCAGACTTCTGTGAAATGCGAAAGGCAAAGCGGGCACCGTTGACCCTGAGAGCCTGTGAGCTGATCGCCAAGAAGCTGGCCAACCATCCAGACCCCGACGCCGTCCTGGATAAGTCCACCACCAGCAGCTGGTCGGACATTTATCCCGACTCGGTGCTGCCGGGTGCTGGCGCCAAGAACGGTAAAGCGCAGGCCTACACGAACCTGCCCGAACACACCGACGACATGTACCAAGGAGGCGGCAATGGCCCAGCGTTCTAATTTCCGTCGCCAACCTGACCAGCGCACCTTCACCGGTGAGTGCCCCGTCCACGGCGAGGTTGATCGTTCGGAGGTTGAGCAGTTCGACGGCTCGATGGCTGTACGCCCTTGCAAGCAATGCCAGTACCACGGCCTGCGCGTTGCGCCTCAGGGCAGCGACGAGCATTCACAGGCGCTGGCGAACCTACGGGCCGAAAGCGTCAACAGCGCGCTTGTGGGCTCTGGCATCACGCCTCGGTTTGCCGAGAGCACTCTCACCACCTACCGTGCCACCACGCCGGCTATGGACCAGGCACTGGAAACATGCCAGGGCTACGCCGACAACTTCGGGGAGCACTTCCAGGCCGGTCGAAACCTGCTGCTATGTGGCAACGTCGGCAACGGCAAGACTCACTTGGCCAGCGGCATCGTCCAGCACGTCATTCGCCAACACCTGGCCGTGGCGGTGATCACTACCGCCGCCGAGATCATCCGCGTGTTCAAGCGATCAATGGTCAGGGACGCCGGGTACACCGAGGGCGACGTGATCAATGAACTGGCGAGTTTCGACTTGTTGGTGATCGACGAGGTCGGCGCCCAGGCAGGCACCCAGTACGAACTGGGCGTCCTGCATGAGGTGTTTGATCGCCGGTATAACCTGGTGCGTCCGACGGTGGTGGTCTCCAACCTCCCTGCCAGATCGAAGCAGGACGCAGCGGGGAACGCCACACCAAGTCTTGAGCAATACATCGGCGCCCGTGCCCTGGATCGGCTGCGGGAAAACGGTGCTCTCCTGGTCGGCTTCACCTGGGCCTCGGCAAGGGGGCGCGCATGAACGACTATCGCGAGCTTTACAGCGACGAGGCAGAACACGCTCTTCTCGGTGCCCTGATGTTGGATGGCGATCTGTTCGATCCGATCACCGCCAGCGTCACGGTTGCTGACTTCCATGATCCGGAAAACGCAGCGCTGTTCCAGGTGATGGTAGATCTGCACGCGACTGGGGCGCCTGTGGACCCGGTCACGCTTCACGATTACAAGCCATATCTACCCAGTGGCGGGTCAACCATTGCCTATGCGGGTGAGTTGGCGAAGAACACGCCAAGCACAGCGAACTGGCGTGCATACGCGAGAACCGTGGCTGAGCGGGCGGTGCTGCGCCGGCTGGTTGAGGCCGCTGATGCTGTGCGCGAATCGGCCAGCGAAAACAAGCCGGTGGCAGAGATCATTGCCAGTGCCCAGCAAGCCATGGCTGACCTACGCGATCTCGACACCGGCGAGCCGGATTACAAGCGCATGGATGAGGTGGTGGCCAGAAACGTCGACATCATCGACTCCAAGTTCAACAAAACGCTTAAGACTGGACTTTCTACAGGCCTGGCAGACCTGGACAAGCTGATTCGCGGGTTGCGCAAGAAGACCGTGACCATCGTTGCAGGCCTCCCGGGCAGCGGCAAAACGACGCTTGGCCTGCAGATCGCCCAACACATCGCCTGCACCGGCCTCGGCGTCGGCATGGTGTTCTCTCTGGAGATGCCCGAGGAGGAGCTTGGCAACCGCGCACTGGCGTCCCTTGGAAGTGTCGACCTGCAGGTGCTGGACAATGGGCAGTTGCAGGACGATGACTGGCCGCGCCTGACTTCGGCAGTCCAAAAAATCTTGGATAAACCGCTCTACGTCTGTGACAAGTCGGGCCTGACGGTGCCGCGCATTCGCAGCATCTGCCGCCAGGTCAAGAGCAAGCACGGGCTTGACGTGGTGGTGATCGACTACATCGGGCTGATCGGGTCGGACGGGAAGGCATTCAACCGCACCGCCGAGCTGGGGAAGATTTCCACTGGCATCGTGAACATTGCCAAGGAGCTTGATGTGCCGGTGATTCTGCTGGCGCAACTGAACCGAGACTCGACAAAACGTCCAGGCAAAAAGCCCATCGCCTCCGACTTGCGGGATTCCGGGCAGATCGAGGCTGACGCTCACTGCATCATTTTGGTTCACCGCGACATGGACAGCGAGGAGGGGCAGAACGGTGCAACTGAGCTGCTTATGCCTAAGTGCAGGCACGCGCCGGTTGGCTCGTGCATGGTCCAGCAGCAAGGAAAGTTCGCCCGCTTCGTCAATTTCGCCGGTCGCGAGCCGAGCAACGAGGAGGTGGAAATGAACCGCCCCCTTGCCGACCGATTCAAGGGGAGGAAAACCCATGAGAAGTTTTAATCTGCTGGCCCGGCTGCTGGGGCGTAGCGCCGCCCCCGCGCCTTTCGTTGCTGGGGAAGCCCTGGCCGCCTTGCAAGGTTCCCTTGATGCCGGCAAGTCCAGCGTTTTGCCAAAAGGAGCCGTCCTTGTTCCGGCGTCCAAGCACCCCGAGGCTGAGCGCATCGCCGAGTCGATTCGAGAGTATCCGGATGATTGGAAGTGGGCGCGGAAGGGGTACGACATCCAGCACGTTCCCAGCGGTTTCCGGCTCTGGGTGGCGAACGATGACTACGGCCTTGCCGAAGTGCACGACAACAACGGCAAGACGGACTTCTCAAAGCCAGAGCAGGCGATTATCTGGCCGGCAGTGGCCGATTGGCTTGGGCACCGCAAGGTTGGTTTCACCGGGCGACTGCCGAAGGCACGGATCACCGGCCGCAGCGGCACCTTCTGGTGCTACGCCAAGGAGCATCCATGGGCCGGGGTAGGCGAATCGCCTGAGGAGGCGTATCGCGCCTGGCGTCATGCCATTTCATCCCAAGCCCGCAGCGACATGAAACCAAACGAATATCTGCAAGTTCGGAGTGCCACCCTATGAGTAACGTCAGAGCGGCGCTGCCGCGCAAAAGCCTGCTGGAACACGAACGCAAATTCTTGAAGATCGCCGGTGCGGCCCTGGCCCAGGAAAAGATCGGCGGCCCGGCGGCATTGTCGGATTTGTTGGACATGGTCGCCAGTTGGCACTCGCTCCGGACTGATATCGAGTTCGGGGATTACTGCAAGCGCTGGGTGCAGGAGAACAACAGCAAGAACCCAGCGGCCGACAAGCTGCTGCGCAACCTGCTGGGGCTGGATGACAACCCGCCGCCGCGTCGCATCCGGAGGGCTGCCTGATGACCGTCTACCGCGATGCTGCGCATTGCATCAGCCGAGTGATGTCTATCGAGATCCACGACGGCACCAAGAAGGCGTCCTGGCAGCGCCATTACAAGGCGAGCTTCGATGATGAGCTTCCCGGGCAATCGCTGAGCGATGACTTGTCCCCGGAGGAAAGGCTGACCCAGGACTCGATGACCCGGGCAACCCTCAAGCGGGCGCTGCCAGAGATTCAGTGGCAGGCCCTGGTGGGCAAGTACTCGATCAATCAGAACGAGGTGAGGGCGGCGGCTGCCTACCTCACGCCGAGGGTGGTCAGTCCGGCGCACCAGTTGTTCAAGACCAAGTGCGTGATGGCATGGATGGTTCCTGAGCGGCGCAATGGGCTTCCCGCCTCGTTCTACGTGCTGCACAGCTGGGATGCTGACGGCACGCCCGACAGGACCTTGCGGCGCTGGCGGTCGATCACCAAGCGGTGGCTGGATGACCAGGTTGCCGCTGCCCACCTGACGGTTGAGGCGCTGCTGGAGGAGTGTGGTCTGCTGCACCAGCAAGCCGCTTGACAGTGGCCGAGTGACCGCGTAGATTTCGAACCTGCGGTTTGGTGCATCACAGGATGACAACCAAGCAAAGAAAAACCCGGCCATTGAGTCGGGCTTTTTCGTTGCGCAATTAAAACTCTCGGAGTATAGGTGGCGCTCGACATAAAAGGCTGGGAGCCATGAAGATGAGTGAGAATGCCGAGGGTTTAGAGGCTGTTGAAGAGTTAAGAGAAGACCTGAGCGACCTTGTGATTCTAAAAGGATCCTGGGAGGGGCGTGGTATAGATGACACGCTTCAAAGTATTGTGCACATTGCTAATGATTTCGGCATCGAAGCATCCATCAGCCTCACAATTGGCGGAAGTTTAGTTACCGGTATTCTGATTTCAGTAAACACCTATTTTGATCAGGTAATCGCTGGGTTTGCTGGCGCAGCTGAAGGCGGAGTTAACTCTGGTGTCGATACCATGACCCAGTTGTTGACCGCCAGACGGCCCCCAGGAGGCAGTTCAGTGCCCTCGCAATATCTGCATTTAAAGGACGCAAAGGTTTACAACGGTGGGAACGTCCCAATCCCAGGAGACGGCACGCTTTGGCGAGGAAAAATCTCATCGGTAGATGGCTTTTTCTTCGGCATCGTGAGATCGATCAGTAGGTAGACGCTCAGCAGGGCGGCTGAATAAAAAACTGAAAAAAAACTTCAATAGCCTCAGTTGATACTGGGGCTTTTTTGTTTCCGGGAATTAGCCAAGGCCAACTCAGGCCATTTTCATTTTGGAGTAGCGATGGATCCTACCGACCTCGGCCCAGGCACAGCCACCTGGCTTGGCGGTAGTGCCACTGTCGTGCTGGGCGGTCTGCTTTGGTTGCGCAAGTTTCTTTCTAAGGACGCTGCCGACCGGGCAATGGATAACGCCGACATCGGCACCGTCCGCCGTTTGAATGAGCTGCTCGACTCCGAGCGCACCGCCCGAAAGGAAGCCGAAGCCCGCGCCGATCAATTTGCGAAGGAGCGAAACGACCTGGCCGCCGCTGTGGGCCGCATGGAAGGGAAGATCGAAGCGCTGACCAGTCAGGTTGCCCAGCTTACAGAACGGGTGACTCTGCAGAGCGATGAAATCAACCGCCTGCGCACCAAGCTTGGAGGAGTCGTGTGATGGAGAGATGCGCGATGGAATTTATCGCTCGCCGCTGGTGGCGCCGGGCCGAGGTCTGGGCGATTGCGATTGTCCTGGTTGGTGGTGGGGCGGTGCTCGGGTATCAAGCCTGCTACTGGTCGCTCGCTGAGAGCCAGTCCAAGCAGGTCGAAGACATCCGCAGCGCCTATGCCACTGCAATGGTAGAGCGAGACAAGCGTCTGGATGAGCTGACCCGCAAGACCAGCACGGCAGCCGAAAAGGCCACCAAGGCAGCAACAACCGCCACTCAGGCAGCGGACAAGGCTATCGAAGCCGTGGACCGGGTAAGTCAGTAATCCGCGACACGTTTCACGCAGCAGCAAATTGTGTCGCGGGCAAACGTTTTAATGTGGAGACTTAACGGGGAACCACAACCATTCTTCTTTCTCGACCGGATAGCTGAAGGAGCGGGTTATTTCGAATGTAAGGTCTTCCCCTGTTTGCTCATCCGAAACATCGACGCTGTATGCGGCATTCCATCCAGGGAAGGCCGTGGTCTTCACTGCGAGCCAGCCGTGCCGCGTTATCAGGGTGCCAGGGTCATTCACCCCCTGGGAGAAAGTTCTCTCTCCAGGATTGTGGTTGTACTCAGCCCCATAGATCACCTCTGGGTCTCCCACAGTTGTATGAATGGTAATAGTCGCCTTTGGATTGGACATGGTTCGCTCCTTGCTGTTATCGAGGCTTAACCAATACCGGCAACCCGCCACTATTTCAAGTACTGCCCAAGCGAGGCGTAAAAATCCAATGAGCGCAGTGAGCGCCGAGTACTACCAGATCAAAGGCATGGTCAGTGAGATGCCAGTGGACGAGCAGGCAGAAGTTGCCCGGGTTGAAGCCCTGGTGGTGGAACTGGCCAGGTCGTCCAAAGCTGCCGCGCTCGGTGTGATCCTGGCCTCGATCAAGCTGTCGCTGGAGGAGTGATGGCCCGCATCCAGACCTTGGGCAACAGAGTCACCACCCAGGGCAGCAGACTCGCGACTGCCGCGCCTGGCTCATGGCGTACAGGCAAGACCACATCAAGTCAGCGTGGTTACAACTACGAATGGCAGAAGGCCCGACTGGTCCACCTCAACGACAACCCGCTCTGCGTGTACTGCCAGCGAGAGGGAAGGGTCACTGCAGCATCTGTTGTCGACCACCGCGTTCCGCATCGCGGCGACATGGATATCTTCTGGGACAAAAGCCAGTGGGTCTCGCTCTGCACTCACTGCCACTCGTCCGTCAAGCAACAAGAAGAACAGCGCAACCATCGTCCTTAGAGGAACCCCATGCTCACTCAACCCAACCAGCCGGCGATCTGCCGAGTGCCTGGCTGCGCAAGCGTGGCCAACCGTAAGGGCGCCCAGATGTGCGAGAAGCACTACATGCGCCACCGCCGCAACGGAACAACCAATAAGCTGGACGTGGTCAAGCCAGGTGCCCTGACTCATAGCCATGGGTACAAACTGATACACGCCCCCAATCATGCACTCCGACGCACCAGCAACCGAGTCTATGAGCACCGAGCGGTCTACCACGCGCACCACGGCGCTGGCCCTTTCGCATGCCACTGGTGCTCGGCTGTCGTGTGCTGGGATGACATGCACGTCGATCACCTCAACGACCAGAAGGACGACAACAGTCCAACAAACCTGGTCGCAAGCTGTGCCGCATGCAATCAGAAGCGCGGCTTTCGCAAGATGACGAAGACGCATCAGCAGATGTCGAGCAGGCGCTACACAGCCCACGGCAAGACGATGTGCCTGAATGAGTGGAGCCGACACCTCAACCTGTCACGCAATGCCATTGAGTACAGGCTTGATGCGGGATGGAAACTTGACGATGTCTTCTCGCCAAGGAAGGGACGGTCAGGTCCACCGAGCCGCAAGGTCGATCCAGCGACAGTGGCGCCGTGGCTGAGGAATGACGCCTGAGTCGATCTGTAGCACGTCACACGCCCATTGCAGCACGCCAACTCCCCGCGCCGAGACCCCGGGGGCGGTCAAAATGTGGGGAGGCATTTTGTTCCAGACCACTCCCCCTCTCACGCGCAGATTTTTTCCCCTTTTGAGGTTTTTTGTTAATGGCGTTAACACCCAAACAGCGCGCCTTTGTCGTTGCCGTGCAGGGTGGCGCGTCGAACAAAGACGCAGCGATAGCCGCTGGTTACGCTGCTTCCAGCGCATCGGTAGCCGGTTCCAGGCTGGCAAAACACCCAAATGTTGTGGCGGCTCTTGCCCAAGCAGGCGTTAACAAAGTTGTTAAAGCTCCGGTGCAGAAGGCTGCGGCGACTGGAGAGCCGGACGAGCAGCCTGCGGACCCGGTCGAGGCTGGCTTTGATTTGGCCCAGGCGCTTCGACATTCCGACCCGAAGGACTTTCTTCTTGCGGTCATGAATGACTTAGGTAGCGAGGCGAAGCTGAGAGTGGATGCCGCAAAGGCGTTGATGCCTTTCATTCATTCTCGCAAGGGCGAGGGCGGCAAGAAGGATGCCGCCAAGGAAGCAGCCGATAAGGCGGCGGCCGGCCGCTTCGGTGTCCGTCAGCCGCCCAAACTCACAGCAGTCAAAGGCGGTAAATAATGGAATGGACTACTGCCTGCCCCGATTGGGAGCGCCGGATCGTCGCGCGTGAGTCACTGATCCCCCAGGGGCCCCTGTTTGTGGATCAGGCCGCCGAGGCTCTCGAGGTGTTCGGCTCGCTTCGGATGGTCGATGCCGCGGGCAGCCCGCTGATGTGCGAAACCGTTCGGGCCTGGGTTAACGACTTTGTGGCGGCTATCTTTGGTGCCTACGACCCAGACGAGGGGCGTCGATTGATCAGCGAGTTCATGCTGCTGATCAGCAAAAAAAACGGCAAGTCGACTATCGCGGCCGGGATCATGCTGACCGCGCTGATCCTCAATTGGAGGGTGTCGGGCGAATTCATAATTCTGGCCCCAACCAAGGAAATTGCCGACAACTCCTACCTGCCAATCAGGGACATGATCGGTGCAGACCCTGAGCTTTCTGCGCTGATTCAGGTACAGAACCACACCCGTACGGTGACCCACCGCCAGACCGGCGCCACTCTGAAGGTCGTGGCGGCTGACAATGACACCGTGTCAGGCAAAAAGGCCATCGGGATTTTCATTGATGAACTTTGGGTGTTCGGCAAGCGTAATGGTGCCGAAGCCATGCTCAGAGAGGCGACCGGCGGCCTGGCCTCTCGGCCTGAAGGCTTCGTGATTTATGCCACCACTCAGTCGGACGACCCGCCCGCGGGCATCTTCCGGCAGAAGCTGCTCTATGCCCGGAAAGTCCGCGACGGTGAGATAGAAGATCGGTCATTTCTGCCGGTGCTGTACGAGTTTCCTAAGGCGATGCTAGACGCTGGCGCGCACCGCGACTTCGCGAATGCTTATGTCACCAACCCGAACTTGGGGCTTTCGGTTGATGAGCCGTTCCTCGAGCGCGGCTACGCGCAGGCACAGCTGGACGGCGAGGAGTCATTCCGCGGCTTCCTTGCGAAACACCTAAACGTCGAGATCGGGCTGTCGCTCAAGTCTGATCGCTGGGCAGGTGCCGAGTTTTGGGAAGCCCAGGCCCTATCAGACGGGCTGACTTTCGAACAACTGCTCGATCGCTGCGAGGTTGTTGATGTCGGTGTAGACGGCGGCGGCTTGGACGACTTGCTGGGATTTGCTGTCGCTGGCCGCGACAAGCTCACACGGCAGTGGCTCTTGTGGACGCACGCCTGGGCTCATCCTTCAGTGTTGGAGCGCCGCAAAAGCGAGGCGCCGCGTTTTCGGGATTTTGCCGGCAATGGCGATTTGACCTTGGTAGAGACCATCGGCGACGACGTGCAGGAGGTCGCCGAGCTGGTGGCCAGAGTCGAAGCGGCCGGCCTGCTGGATAAGGTTGGGCTCGACCCTTCAGGGATCGGCGCCATTCTCGACGCCCTGGCCGAGGCCGGGATCCCCGAGGAGAAGATTATCGGCATCAGCCAGGGCTGGAAACTGAACGGAGCAATCAAGACCACCGAGCGGAAGCTTGCCGAAGGTGGTCTGGTTCATGGCGGCCAGCCGATGATGGCATGGTGCTGCGGCAATGCCCGGGTTGTGCCGGCCGGTAACGCGATCCTGATCACCAAGCAGGCGTCCGGCTTGGCGAAGATCGACCCATTGATGGCTGCCTTCAACGCGATCTCGCTGCTCTCGCTAAACCCCCAGGCCCAGAGCGGCCTCGACAATTACTTGGCTGATGGGTTTTTCGGACTCATTGGCTCGAACTCATAGGCTGAATATGGCATCTCGTTGGTATAACCCGCTGTCATGGCGCATGTTCGGCTACACCGATCCGGCCACCGGCAACTATGTTGAGGTTGACATGGTTGCCGGCGGCAAGCGTACGAAGTCCGGTGTGAAAATTACTGCGCAGACGGCGATAACAATCCCGATCGTCTGGGCGTGCGTGAAGATCCTGAGCGAGTCGGCTGCAGGTTTGCCGCTCAAGATATTCGAAGACACCGCTGCGGGCCGCATCTTGGCTGACCCCAAGTCACGTCAGGCCAGGATTCTGAGAAAGCCAAACCCGTACATGACCAAGCTCAACTTCCTAAAGTGTGCCGTGGTGAACATGGCGCTGCGAGGGAATGCGTACAGCATCATTGAGCGCGCCGATAACGGGGACTGGATCGGCTTCATCCCAGTGAGCGCTGACAACGTTCAAGTCGACACCACTGATGATTTGATCTACTGGGTCACGGTAGGAGGAAAGCGCTTCCCTGTATCGCCGGAGAACATGCTGCACTTCAAACTGTTCAGCATGGACGGCATTAACGGGCTGTCGCCTGTTGAGTATCAAGCGGAAACGATGGGGCTCGCCAAGACCGCACAAAACTGGTCGGCGATGTTCATGCGCAAGGGCGGCTTTACCGGCGGCTACGTCATCTACGACCAGTTCCTGACGAAGGTTCAGCAAGCGCAGATCATGGAGAAGTTCCCTGATGTGCGGAAAGGCGACATCAACGACATCGGCTCGATGGGGATCTTGCAAGGTGGTCCGAAGATCGTACCCGCAGGGCTGAGTCAGAAGGACAGCCAGTTCATAGAGTCCCAGCAATTCCAGGAAGAGGCCATTGCCGGTTGTTACGGCGTGCCCCTGTACCTGGCCAACCGCGCTGGCAAGACCTCGATCATGGGATCGAACCTGGAGCAGCAAACCAGCGGCTACGTAACGTTCGGCCTTAAACCCTACCTCGACGCGATCGAGGACGAAATCAACGACAAGCTTTTCCGGGACAAACCCCAGTTCGTGGAGTTCGTCGTGGAGGGGCTGCTGCGCGCCGACAGCGCCGGCCGGGCGGCTTACTACCAGGCGGCGCTCGGAGGCTCGGGCGGTTCTGGTTGGTTGACGATCAACGAGGTCCGCGAGAAGGAAAACGAAACCCGGATGCCGGGCGAAGAATACGACCGGGTCACCCGGTGGGAGATGCAGACCAATGTCAAAGCTTGAAGTCCCGTTTGAACTCAAATCGGTGGACGAGGCCGGTAACTTCGAAGGCTACGCCGCCGTGTTCAACAACGTCGACCTAGGCGACGACGTAATTCTGCCTGGCGCGTTCACCCGAGTGAAGGCAACCCGGGGTGGCAAATTGAAGCTCGCCCTATACCACGACCTCACCCGGTTGGTTGGTTCTGCTGATTACACCCAAGACGACCACGGGCTGTTCTTGAAGGGGCGTGTGAATTTAGCGGTGAGCTATGCCCGCGACGCATACGAATTAATGAAGGCCGAGATCCTCGACAGCATGTCGATCGGTTTCAACACCATCAAGGCCGACTTCGAGGAGCGCGCCGGCCGGCGGGTCCGGATCATCAAGGAGGCTGAGCTGTGGGAAGCGTCGTTTGTGCCTTTCGGCATGAACCCCGAGGCTCAGATCCTGACAGTTAAATCCGATATACGACTTTTCGAGAACGCCCTGCGCGAGCGCATGGGGCTTTCTCAGAAAGAGGCGGCAGCAGTCGCCTCACTCGGCTATCCCGCGCTACGCCGTGACGGCGGCAGCGAGGCCACGGCGATCGTGGAAGGGCTGAAATCACTCTCCACCACTTTTGACAATTTTTTTAAGGTGTCGCCATGACCGATCCAATCCAAGAAGTAAAATCCACGCTCGAAACCCAGCTGAAGGAAGGTTTCGCTGGTTTGCAGAAAAAGTACGACGCTGTCGCCGATGAGCTGCAGAAGGGCAACACCGTCACCAGCGAGATGAAAACGCAGATCGAAAACCAGAAAGGCGAGATCGAGCGCGTCATTGAGCAGGTCCAGAAGCTGGAAGAAAAGGGCATCAAGCTGCGCAGCCAGCCGGGCGAGGCCAAGAGCTTTATCGACCTGGTCAAAAACGACGATGCCTACAAATCGCTGCAGGCGAAAAGCGTTTCCCTGGCCGATATCGAAGTGACCAAGTCCGACATGGCCAGCATGAAGGAAATGAAGGTCACCAGCGCCGGTATCGTTGCGCCGAACTATGACCCGGTCATCCAGCCAGGTATCCGCCAAGAGCTGCGGATCCGCGACCTGCTCACTACCGTTCCGGTAACGGGCCAACAGTACACTTTTTTCAAAGAGAACCTGCACACCCGCGGCGCGGCTCCAGTGGCGGAAGGTGGCTTGAAGCCGACCAGCAACGTAACCTTCACGACCCAAACCGATCGGGTCAAGAAGATCGCCGTCTGGATGCCCGTGACTGACGAGGCGCTGGACGACGTACCACAACTGATGGCCTACCTGCAGGAGCTCCTGCGCTACGACCTCAAGCTCGAGGAAGAGCGCCAGATCCTGAAGGGTGACGGTACCGGCGAAAACCTGAACGGCCTGATGACCCAGGCCACCGTTTACGACGCAACACTGACGAAGGCAGGCGATACCGCCATCGATCTCGTGCGCCGTGCGATCTACCAGGTGCGTAAGCAGTCGATGCTGTCCGCTGACGGCATTGTGATGACCGAGCTCGACTGGATGAACATCGAGCTGCAGAAGGATGGCGAAAACCGCTACCTGTTTGCGAATCTGCAAGGCCTGGTAACCCCAGTCCTCTGGGGGCGGCCGGTAGTCACCTCCGACAGTGTCGACGAGGGTGATGCCGACACGGGCGGCGAGTTCCTGGTGGCGAACTTCGCACGCTCTTCGGTGCTGTTCGACCGCATGTCGTTCCTGTTCAAGATGGGCCTGATCAACGATCAGTTCATCAAGAACGAGCGTGCGCTGCTGGTGGAAGAGCGTCTCGGCCTTGGCGTCCGCCGCCGTGAAGGCCTGGTCAAAGGCCGCTTTGCTGTACCTGCGTAATTCCACCACCTTGCAATGGCCGGCCGTGTGCCGGCCATTTTCTTTTCAGGAGGCAACATGAAAATCAAAGCATTGTGGGGTTTTGTAGGCAGCGCCGCTCTATTGGGCGCCGACTCGTCATCGGTGAAGGCCGGCCAGGTGTTCGAAGGTGTCGACGAGGAATATGCCCACACCCTGATCGGCAAGGGTCTGGCCGAGGAAGTGGGCGATGACGGCAAGGCGAAGGTGTCCGCGCCCAAGCAATCCAAGTCCACGGCCCCGAAAGAGAATAAATAATGATCGACCTGGCGCGGGTGAAGCTGCACCTTCGAGTGGACGACGATGAAGAGGACTCCCTCATCGGCGGCTACATTGAGGCGGCCAAGTCCCACGTGGCCATGCACTGCGACCGAGAACTGGTAGAAGGCATGCCGGTGGAGCCCGAGCAAATGGGGCTTACACCGGATGTTGAACAGGCCATCCTGCTGCTGGTGGGCCACTGGTTTGCCAACCGCGAAGGCGTGGCGCTGGGGTCAATCTCAACCACTGTGCCGCTGGCTGTTGAGCGGCTGCTCATGTACAGGAAGCGCTACTGATGAGAGCCGGTCCTATGCGTCATCGCTGCATGCGCCGTGGCTATATCGAGGGCAAGGACGCGCTGGGACAGCCGACCAAGGTATGGAGTGACCTCGGCAAACTCTGGGCGGAAATCAACATTCCTTCCGGGCGAATGTATGAGGCGGCATCACAGATGCAGGTCACGGTCAGTGCTGAAATCAACATTCGCTACCGCAAGGATGTGGTTGCAGGACAGCACCTGGTGCATGACGGAATCGCCTACGAAATCATTGCGCCGCTGCCAACCAACCAGCGGGACATGCTGAAGCTCATGTGCAAAACGGTGAAACTCAAATGAGCAACGGATCATTGACTGTGCTGGGGTTTGGAGAGCTTGAGTCAGACTTCGAAAAGCTGGCGAAGTCCGTCGGCAACAAGATCGTTCGGGACGCGGTGCTTGCCGGGGCGCGTATCGCCAGGGATGAAGCGAAGAGCAAGGTTCCGGTGCGCACGGGCAAGCTGAAGAAGAACATCATCGCTGTGCGCCTCAACCAATCCGACACCCCTGGCGGTGCAACGGCGGGGATCCGCGTTAAAAAGCCCGCGGGCAAGCAGTCCAAGGCTCTCAAGCGCCAAGGTAAGAAAGGCCGATCCTCCAGCGCCGACTACGACGCGCCTTTCTACTGGAAATTTCTGGAGCTGGGCACGTCACAGATGCGGGGCCACCCGTTCATCCGCCCGGCCTGGGACGGCAGCTTGCCTCAGATCGAGAAGGCCGTCGCGGAGAAGCTGGCCGAAGGCATCGACGCCGCCATCACCCGGTAAAACCCATGATCGAGAAATCTCTCATCGACAGGCTGACGCCTCTGGTCGACGGGCGCGTGTACTTCGGCGTTGCCCCTGAGGGCGCCGAACAGCCCCGCCTGGTCATCCAAACCGTCAGCAGCATCACCGGTTTCACGCTTGCCGGATGGGATGGCTCCAGTGACCTGACCATCCAGATCGACGCGTGGGGAGAGAGCTTTCTCCAGGCGCTGACGCTGGCGGACGAGGCGTTCACCGTCATGACCACCGACGGTGAAGACTTCACGGTTGGCGCTGCGGACCGGCTGCCTGACTCATTTGAAAGCGACACCAAACTTCACAGCGTGAGCTGGGAATACACCCTGCAACCATAGGAGGCCACATGGCCGTTCAAACCCCAACGAAAGCGAAGTTCGTCAAAACGCAGGGCACCGCTCTCAGCGTTTCCAAACTCACCACCCTGGACCCAACTGACCCGGCCAACACCTGGGCGGACCTCTCGGTGACGATCAAACAGCCCCAGTTCCAGGGCGGCCAGTCGGATGAGATCGAGGTAACGGTGCTGGCCAGCGAGGCCAAAGAGTTTACCGTGGGCCTGGCGGACAATGGCACCTTCAGCATGTCCGGAAACTGGAAAGCTGACGACGAGGCCCAGACCGTTCTGCGCACCGCTCGTGATGACGGTGAGCCACGAGCCTTCAAGACGGTGTTCAAGGACGGGTCGTCCTCGAGCTTCCTCGGTCTGGTCACCCAGTTCACCTGGGATGCTGCGCCGAATGGCACCGTTAACGGTACGTTCAACGTCCGGATCACCGGCGCCGTGTCCTTCGACGTTCCGGTGGTGCCGTAATGGCCCGCACAAAGATTGGCGCCGGCGCGGATCTGCGCGCCATGGCGCTGGACCCCATGCGCAATTTCAAGCACGAACGACTGACCATTGACGAATGGGACGGCGCGCAGGTTGTCGTTCGGGCGTTGAGCGCGGGGGATTGGGTGGAATACCGCCGTCGCGCCGCGCAGGCCGTTGCAGAGGCCCGCCTGGAGGCGGGTCTGCCCGCTCAGTCTCCGGAAGATCAGGACGACGAGGGCGTCACGGCAGAGTCCCGAGTAGAGATCAGATCCTCGCCGCTCTACGCATTCGTCCTGGTGCGCTCGCTGCTGGATGAGAGCAACGCCCGCGTGTTTTCCGACGATGACGTGCCGGCGGTTGCCGAGGCCTTCAGCCCAGTCCATGACCGTCTGGTTGGGAAGGTGTTCGAGTTGAGCGGCGTTGCCGCTGGGGCTGGCGCGGATGACCCGGTGGACGCAGCGGGAAACGACTAAAGGAGGAGCCGGAGTTGGCTTTCATGCTGACTCTGGCCCTCCGGCTGGGCATGACCCTCCGGGATCTCCGGCAAAGCATGAGTGCTGAAGAGCTGTTCCTGTGGATGGCATACAATCAGGAGTCACCACTCAGTGACACTCGGGGCGACATCCAGGCTTCAATTATCGCCGCGTCCGTGTTCCAGGCCCAAGGAGCCAAGGTATCGGCGGTGGATCTACTGCCGAAGTGGAAGGATGAGCCGGCGCTGGTCGTCGATGAGATCACCCAGGCCGAGGAGGGCGCTGAGATGTTCAAGGCCTTCTTGATGGTCAAGGCTGGTGAAGGTTAGATCCATCTCTCTGGGGGGCAGCTTCGAATGATAAAGTCATCGATCAAAAAGGAGGTGGTCGGTGAAACTGATTTTATGGATTGTGACGGCGTTGGTCGTCGTGTTCGTTGTTGGACTGTGCAGGGAGTTCGCGAAAACTCGCGGATCTGAGCGTTTGCTTCGCTGGACCCTCGGGATTGGCGCGGTCGTAATTGGTTTCATGTGGTGGGCCTATCTATCATGGGCCGGCAACCCCGCCAGGGAAGTGGAGGGAGCGCAGAGGGAGTGCGATGACGCCACAATGGCCTACGTGATGTCCCAAAATTTCGTCAAGCAGCAGTTAAAGTCGCCGGGGTCAGCCGAGTTTCCATATCTGAACGGTACTGATGTCGTGTCCGTTCCGGACCATCAATGCACATTTTACGTCTCTGCCTACGTCGATTCGCAAAATGGATTCGGTGCGAAGATCAGGGCCTATTACAGAGCCACGATGACCTACGACCGGTCATCCGCTATATGGCGAGCGCCTGAGCTAACAATTCAGCAGTAACCAAAACCCGCCCCGGCGGGTTTTTTAATGCCCGGAGAAACACATGGCAGGTCAAACGCTTCGATCCCTCATTGTCAGTGTTTCAGCGGAGACAAGCGCCTATCAGCGAGAGATGGCCAGGGCTGGCCGAATGGGGCAGAACTACCTGCGCACCATTACTTCTGGCAACCGCGATGCCACCACGTCTTGGAGGTCTCAGGAAGCCGCTGTAAAGGCGCAGGGCTCCGCCATGCAAGCTCTAACGTCGACGGTGGGAAGCTACGCGGCAGCTATGGCTGGGGCCTTGGCCGTCGGCAACGTTATTCATCAGGCTGATGCCTGGAATCAAGTCAACGCCAGACTCAAACAAGCTACCACCAGCACTGAGGATTTCGCGGTCAGTCAAAAGTCGTTGTTCGAGCTGAGTCAGCGGACAGGGACTTCCTTTTCCGATAACGCTGGGCTTTTCAGCCGCTCCGCTTCCTCAATGCGTGAGTTTGGGTATTCCACATCTGACGTGCTTGGCGTGACAGAGGCCCTGTCTCTCGGGTTGCAGGTATCCGGTGCCAGTTCGGAGGGCGCTTCCGCAGCCATCACACAGTTCTCTCAAGCGCTTGCTCAAGGAGTGCTCCGGGGTGAGGAATTCAATTCCATCGCCGATAGCGGTGACCGTGTTCTGCGAGCCCTTGCTGCGGGAATGGGTGTTGCTCGCAAAGATCTCAAGGCCATGGCAGATGACGGGCTTATTACGATAGACAAACTTGTCCCAGCACTCATTAGCCAACTGGGTGTGTTGAACAAGGAGTTCAACGCAATGCCGCCATCGGTGAGCAGGTCGACGACCTCGCTCACAAACGCTTTCCAGGCCTGGATCGGCGGTGCTGATGCGGCGACGGGCAGTGCAGGAGTGCTCTCAGGGGCAATCGAGTTTGTAGCGAAAAACATGGACGCGCTCGCCGCCTCTGCGCTTACAGCAGGCGCAGCATATGCTGGCCTAAAGGGAGGCGATGCACTCAAGTGGTTAAAGGACCAGGTAGTCGTACTGAGAGAGGCGCGATCCGCCGAAATCGGACGCACCACCGCGCAGCTTGACGCTACAACAGTGGCCGTGCGCCGTGCGGCTGCCGAAGTTGCAGCCGCCGAGTCACAAGTTGCTGCTACGAGGTTCACCGATGCTCATGCTGCCGCGCTGAGTCGCTTGCGCCTGGCTAGGCTTGCGGACGCCCAGGCGACAGCAGCGCAGACCGCCGCACAAGCTGCTCAAACGGCTGCAACATCGTTGGCCGGTCGCGCCGGGTCGGCGCTTCTGGGTGTGCTGGGCGGGCCAGTCGGGCTAGCGGTAACTGCTGGCGCGGTTGCTGCCAGCTACCTCCTGTTCAGCGACAATAGCGATAAGGCCCGCCAGGCGACTGTCGACTTGAAGCGCCCAGTCGAGGAGCTGCGCAAAGAGTTCGCCAAACTGGGTGCAGAGCAGGCGCGCTATAAGCTCGACGGAGTTATCCAGCAGCAGGCCGACGCCCAGGTCGCTGCACAAAAGGCGCTTCGGGACATCCGCGCGTCTGCCCAGGCGAACGATAAGTGGGGAGACACGTTCACGGCGAATCCCTTCCAGCGGGATCGGGCCGTCACTGACTTTAACCGCCGTGTCGCCAGCGGACAGAGCATCGACTCCGCAAGCCAGGAGCTGATTGCCGCGATCGGCCCGAACGAGGAGATGACGAAAGCCATCAACGCCTCGTCGGCTGCGTACGGCGAAGCGATCAAGGCTTCCGGTGATTATGGTGATGTCGCCAGCATGCTCCAGGCTCGTCTGCAGGACGTGGCTGTTGCGGCTGGGGCGGCAGGCGCTGGGCTCAAAACGATCAAAGGCCCGGACCAGAAAACCATTGATGGCTGGACAAGCTATTCGAAAACCCTCGTCGAGCGGCTCAACTCCGTGCGCGATGGTGGGGATTTGGTCGGTGAGGTCAATCGTCGTATCGAGCGCGAAGGCGTCGACCCATCTACTGCTGAAGGCTGGCGTATCCTGGCGGGCGCGATCAAAGGGTCTGAAGCGGCCGCAAAAGCTTCCGAAGAGGCACAGCAGAAGGCAAAAAAGGCAGCTGAGGACATCCAGCGCCAGGCCGAGCAGCTCAACAACGCCTATAAGCAAACCTTATCCAACCTGACCCAGCAGGTCGCGCTCTTTGATGAGACGACGGAACTCGGGCGTCTGCGCTACGACTTGGCCAACGGCGAGCTGGCGAAACTCAGCCAGGTGAACAAAACACGCCTTGAGGGTAAGGCGATTGAGCTGGACGCACTCAACGCCAGGAAGGCCTACGACGGGCTGATGGCTGGCCTGCAAACCAAGGAAGAGTCGCTGCTGGCAACCACCAGGGAGCGGATGAAGGTCCTAGAGACAGCCAACCGTGCCGGGAAGCTGAGCTCGGATGACTATCGTGCTGGCGCTGATGCAATCTCCAAGGCCACGGTCACCGAGGCGCCGGAATTCTCCGGCATCGACTCCTCGGTGGGCGGTCCATCTGGGGAACTGGTGAAGATCGCCGAGGCAGAAGCCGCGCTGAAGAAGTGGCACGACAAGCAGCTCTCCATGCAGGCTGACCTTCGCGACCAGATCCTGGCAGACCAGAAGAGCACCAACGAGCAGAAGCTGGCGGCCGAGCAGCAGTACCTGGATCGCGTGGTGGAAATCAACCAGACGAACCAGGCACGGCTGTCGGATATCCAGGGCGCCTATAAAGTCGCGGTGATGGGCACCTTCAGTGAGCTATCGGGCCAAGCCGCAGACATGGTCGGGAAGATCGCCGGCGAGCAGTCGGGCGCCTATAAGGCGCTGTTTGTCGCTCAGAAAGCCTTCGCTGTCGCCTCGATCATCATGAACGCGCAGATCGCGGCAGCCAAGGCGCCCGCCGAACTGACCATTCTCGGCGGCATCCCGGTAGGCGCTGCATTGCTCGCTGCTGGGTACGCCAATGCCGGCATGGTCGCCGGCATGGCCCTGGCCGGGTTTTCCGGGGGCGGCTACACCGGCCCAGGCGGTAAGTTCGAGCCGAAAGGTGTGGTGCACGGTGGCGAGGTGGTGATTCGCAAGGAAGTCGTGGATCAGCCAGGTATGAAGGACTACCTGATTGGGCTAAACCGGACCGGCAAGCCAGGCTATGCCAGCGGTGGTTTTGTTGGCCCAGCGGGGCTCGCCCGGCGTTCACTGCTCCAACAATCAGCGCCAGCGGGGCAGCAGGTGCGCCGGAGATCCATTTGCACATCAGCGGTGACGGCTCTGGTGGCACCGTCAATTCGCCGGAGGGTTACGAGCAGATGGGCCTGGCGCTGCTGGCTACCGCGCGCTCGGAAATGCCGAAGATCGCCCGAGCGGTGATCATTCAGGAAAAGGGTCAGAACGGTCTTCTTGATCCCAATAATCGGAGATATGGCTGATGGCAGAGGTATTCACCTGGTCGCCACGGGTCGGCTCGTCTGGCGATGACCAGGCCGCCATCCTGGAATCGAAATTCGGGAATGGTTATAGCCAGCGCCTGTCGGTCGGCATCAACAACGTCGCCGGCACCTACACCGTGTCGTTCACCGGCAACGAAGCCTACATCCTGCCGATCAAGGAGTTCTTCATCCGGCACAAGGGGGCGAATCATTTCCTGTGGACGCCGCCTCTGGAGGTGCAGGGCGCATACATCACCACCGGTGGCTGGCAACTACAGACTCACGGCAACAAGAAATACACACTCAGCACCACCTTTCAGCAGGTATTCAACCCATGATCACACTGGACAACCAGAAGCTCGAGCCCGGAGCGCTGATCCAATTGATAGAGCTGGACGGTGAGGCGCGCGGGATGGGCATTTTCCGGTTCCACGCTCACTTGCAGTCGTCGCCCATCATCTGGAAGGGCGATGTCTACGCGCCAAGGCCATACGAAACCGGAGGCTTTGGCCGAAGTGTGGAGGGCAACAGCTCCACTCCGATGCTGAAAATCAGCAACATCGATGGGACCATCACGGCTCTATGTCGGATTTTCCAGGGGTTAAGCGGTGTGAAGCTGACGGTCCGCCAGACCTACGCCAAGTACCTGGATGCAGCGAACTTCCCGGGCGGCAATCCCGAGGCAAGCCCGCTGGAAAAGATCGATATCTCCTACATCAACCAGGTGACCAGCCTGGGCCGCGAAGAGGTTGTGTTCTCGCTGGCGCCGCCGACGGCGGTGAAGGGTCAGATGTTGCCGGCCGGGCTGATCATGAACCGGTGTGAATGGTGCCTGTGGGGTGAATACCGTGGGCCCGACTGCAATTACACCGGCGTCAAGATGTTTGACCTCGACGGCAACCCCGTGGATGACCCGGCCCTGGATCGCTGCGGTGGGCGTCCAAGCGACTGCGAGATACGTTTCGGCAAGGGCAATCCGCTGCCGTTCGGTGGCGCCCCTGGCGCTGCCCTGATTGGATAAACCCATGAACAAGACGATGCTGAAACAGATTCAGACCCATGCCGCCCGGGAGTATCCAAAGGAAAGCTGTGGCGTGGTGATTCGCGAAGCGGGGCGGCTCAAGTATGTGCCGTGCGGCAACGACGCGAAGACTCCCAGCGAGCATTTCATCATCAACCCCAGCGACAAGTGCGACGCAGAAGATCGTGGTGAAGTGGTCATGATTATCCACAGCCACCCGGACGTCCCACCGGTACCGAGCATGGCCGACCGGGTGAGCTGCGAAATCCATGAAAAACCATGGGGCATTGTGAGCTGGCCGTCCGGGGAGTACTTCGAATTCAAGCCAGACGGCTACCAGGCGCCATTGATTGGCCGAGATTTCGGCCATGGCCTGCTGGACTGCTACGCGCTGTGCCGCGATTACTACAAGCGTGAGCACGGCATTGAACTGCCGAACTACCCGCGCCGTGACGGCTGGTGGAACTCTGGCGAAAGCCTGTACGAGCAATATTACGAGGCGGCGGGGTTCTACCCGGTGTCCATGCCCAAGAAAGGCGACATGATCGTTATGCAGATTAACGCCGCCGCCCCTAACCACGCCGGTATCTACCTCGGCGACGGGCTGCTGTCCAGCGTCCCTGATCTGCACCCGGCGCCGGGTACCTTCCTCCATCACCGGTACAACAAGAAATCCACCCGCGATGTATACGGCGGCATGTGGGCTGATTACACCGTGCTGATTCTTCGGCATCAACGAGTAACAGAGGTCGACTGATGGCCATGAGAACAGTAATTCGCCCCCAGCCCCTGGTGGTGCTGGTGATGCTTTATGGCGTGTTGGGCGCCAGGTTTGGCCGCATCCATCATCTGGCTGTCGCGTCTGGTGCCGAGGCTGTCCACGCCCTGTGTGTGAAGGTGCCAGGGTTCAAGCGTTTCCTCAGATTTTCCGAGGAGCGCGGGTTGACCTATGCGGTGTTTCGCGGAAAACGGAACCTCAGTGAAAGCGAGATCCAGATGCGCCAGGACACCGTGGAGCCGATCCGCATCGCACCTATCGTCATCGGGAGCAAGGGCGGTGGTTTGTTCGCGACCATAGCGGGACTGGCACTGATCGTGGTGGGTGCGGTGACTGGCCAGTATTACCTGTCGGCGGCGGGCGCCGGCCTGATGATCGGCGGGATCGCGATGAGTATGTCGCCGTCCCCGCTCGGCATTCTGGACAAGGAGTCCGACGGCAACCGACCCTCTTACGCATTCGGTGGTGCTGTGACCACAACGGCCCAGGGGCGATGCAAACCATTGCTCTACGGCGAGCGAGATATTGGCGGAGCACTCATTTCCGCCGGCGTTTTTTCGGAAGACCAGCAGTAAGGAAAAACCATGCCCAGTCTTGCAACAGCGCCCGCTACCAAGCGTCGGCGCCGGCTTACTGCTGCCCGCGTTTCTGGCGCGAAGGGTGGCGAACAGAAACCGCACACCCCCTATAAAGCTCCGGACACCGCGCTGTCGATCGCCACGGTTAAGCTGCTCTACGCCCTGAGCGAAGGTCCCATTGTCGGTCCAGTGGACGGCTTGCGATCGGTAAAACTCAATGGTACGCCGCTCCTATCGCCTGACGGCAGCGAAAACTTTCCAGGCACGGTCTGGGATTTTCGCCCAGGAACAGTGGATCAGGAGCATATCCCGGGCTTCCCGTCGATTGAAAACGAAGCTTCTCAGGGGTTGCCGGTAGAGCTCAAATCTGACAACGCCTGGACTCATGCCATCACTGACCAGCAGTTGTCGGCGGTGCGTGTGCGCCTATCCTGGCCACAAATTTGGCAACTGAAGACCAATGGGGACCAAGTCGGCTATCGGATCGACTATGCAATCGATCTGTCGGTGGATGGTGGCAGTTACCAAACCGTTCTGTCCGCCACGCTGGATGACAAAGGGACCACCGAGTACGAGCGCACCCACCGGATTGACCTCCCTGAGGGTTTTTCCAGCGCCCTGGTGCGCGTTCGTCGCCTTACCCCGAACCGCAACGACTCGAACTACGCGGATCTGATGAGGATCAAAGGCCTCACCGAGGTCATCGACAAAAAGCTGCGCTATCCCAACTTGGCGCTGGGCGGCTTGCGGTTCGACGCCAAGCAGTTTCAGGACACGCCGAAAGCCAGTTTCTTGATGCGCGGTCGGATCGTTCAAGTTCCCACCAATTACGATCCCCAGACGCGCACCTACGCCGGCGACTGGAATGGCACGTTTAAGCTGGCCTACTCCAACAATCCGGTGTGGGTGTGGCGCGACTTGCTGCTCCATCGGCGCTACGGCCTGGGACGCCGTATCACCGCAGATATGGTCGACCACTGGACGCTTTATGAGATCGGCCGCTATTGCGATGTGATGGTGCCCGACGGGAAGGGTGGGCTCCAGCCACGAATGACCACCAACGTCTACATCCAGGACTCCGTCGAGGGGTATGCACTCCTGTCGGACCTGGCCAGCGTGTTCCGGGGCAGCAGCTGCTGGAACGGTTCGCAGGTAACCATGGTTGCCGACATACCGGGTAACGAGGACGGCTACGTCTTCACGCGCTCGAACATCATCGGTGAGTTCGAATATGTGGCGGCCGCCTTTCCTGATCGTCACACCCGGGCGAAGGTCGCCTGGGACAATCCCGAGAACGAATTCAAGACCCAGCCCGCTCCTGTAACCAACGATGAGCTGATCGGTGCTCTTGGCCACCGGATGCTGGATATCTCGCGTTTCGGGTGCACCGTTGAGGGCGAGGCGATCCGCCACGGCATTTGGGCGCTGAAATCCGAACAGTATGAGGAGTGGTCTGTCAGCTTCACCACCGGCATGGAAGGGCGGAACGTCGAGCCCGGTCAGATCATCTGCGTGGCCGACGAGTTGTTTTCTGGTCGGCCAAACGGAGGGCGCATAGCGGCGGCAACGAAGCGGGTTATAACACTCGACATTGATGCGGAAATTCACGAGGAGGACCGGCTGATTCTGAACCTGCCCAGCGGCAAGTCAGAAGGACGTATCGTCAAATCTGTATCAGGGCGCCTGGTTACCGTCATGGCCGATTACTCGGAACTGCCGCAGCCGGAGTGCAGTTGGTCGGTCGAAAGCGCGGATCTTGCAGTGATGCGCTATCGAGTGCAGACCATCGAGCCGCAGGGCCTGCATCAGTTCAAAATTTCCGCGACCCAGCATGAGCCCCAGAAATACGCGGCCATTGACACCGGCGCTCGGATCGATCCGCAGCCGACCAGCGTTATCCCGCCGGGCGTGATGAACCCGCCGTCCAACATCACGCTGGAGTCTCGCAGCGTAGTGTCGCAGGGGATTGCAGTCAGCACGATGCGCATCACCTGGGACGCGGTGCCCGGCGCCATCGCCTACAACGTCGAGTGGCGCAAGGACAGCGGGAATTGGATTCGCCTACCTCGCACGGGCAGCCTGGGTGCAGAGGTAGAGGGAATCTACAGCGGGCGATATCTGGCCCGGGTTAGTTCGGTCAATGCCATGGATGTGGCTTCGATCTGGGGCACCAGCGCCGAGGTCGTGCTGACTGGGAAGACCGGGCTGCCGCCGGCGGTCACCCACCTGACGGCAACTTCGCTGCTGTTCGGCATCGGCCTCAAGTGGGGCTTCCCTGCTGGCGCCGAGGATACCCAGCGGACAGAGATCTGGTACGGCCCAACCAACGCCCTGGAGAACGCCACCAAGCTGGCAGATCTGGCTTATCCCCAGAGCGACTACAGCATGCAGAGCTTGCTGGCGGGTGCGTTGTTCTTCTTCTGGGCGCGCCTTGTGGATCGCACCGGGAACATTGGCCCTTGGTACCCAGTCGGCAACGGTGTGCTGGGCCAGGCCAGTTCGGAGGCTGGACCAATCCTCGACCTGATCGCCGGGCAGATTGGCGAGACCGAACTCAGCGAAGAGCTGAGGGGTGAAATCGAGAAGATCCCAGGCCTCCAGGCCCAGATCGATGCGCTCGATGACATCCTGCTCTACGATCCCGCCAAGACCTATGTGAAAAACGACATTGTTCGCCAGGGTCAGCGCTTGTACCAGGCGCTGGGGCCGGTGCCGATCAACACGGCACCGCCGAACACCACCTACTGGCTGGATGTAGGTCAGTCGGTAGAAACGGCCAACGGGCTGGCACAGCAGGTTGCAACCAATACCGCTGATATCACCGAGATCGACGGTGTTGTCACGGCCCAGGCCACAGCCTTTGAAGCGTTGCGGGCGTCGTACCGCGATGACAACGGGGAAGGGGAGCTGGCCGATGCCCTCAAGGGCTGGACCAGCACTGCGGCAATCGCTCAGGAAACCAGCGTTCGGGCTTCTGAGAATGAGGCGACGGCCACCAGGCTGACAACCTTTGATGCCCAGATCGGCCAGAACGCGGCGAACCTGACCACGCTCGAGCAGGTGGTAGCCACGAACGAGTCGGCGACCTCGACGAAGATCGACCAGCTTACTGCAACGGTCGGCTCGAACACCGCAGCCATTCAGCAGACGGCCACGGCCTACGCGGATACCAGCGGCAAGCTGAATACGATGTGGTCTGTGAAGATGCAGCTGACTGCCAGCGGGCAGTACGTTGCCGCAGGCATTGGCCTTGGCATCGAGAACACCGCCGCCGGCCTGCAAAGCCAGTTCCTGGTGAGTGCCGACCGTTTCGCCATCGTCAATACCATTGCCGGCGGCGCAATCTCGGTTCCGTTCGCGGTCCAGGGAGGACAGGTGTTCATGAACTCGGCCTTCATCCAGGACGGCAGCATCACGATGCTGAAGATCGGCCAAGCCCTTCAATCCGACAACTACGTCGCGGGCTCGCAGGGCTGGCGCCTGGATAAAGCCGGCAATCTTGAGTTCAACGGACCGGCCCCGGGCGGTGGTCGCCTGACCATGACCAACCGCGCCATCAAGGTCTACGACCAGAACGGTGTCAAGCGGGTACAGCTCGGAGATCTCGCAGCATGAGTTATGGGCTGGAAATTCGAGATGAGAATGGCAACGTCACCCTTGATCCGTCGTCGTTCACCATGCGGGTTGTCTATAGCGGAGTTGTTACAGGAACCAACTCCGCTAACTTCCAGACCATATCCATCCCCGGGATAACTACAAGCAACTGCGCGGCGTTTGTTGTTCCGATTGGCAACTATAACGTAAGTACCGATATGCAACTGGAGACCGAAGTTGTAGCCGGTGCAGTACGTGTCTATAGCTACATTCGAGGGAGGGAGCAATACAGCAGCACGACCAGCTCAACGATGCGCCTAATTGTAATAAGGTTCTCCTGATGGCATTTGGATTAGAGTTCACAAACGACAGCAACGTCGTGACGGTTGATTCAGAGTTCACTCGTCTTGTTGTTCTGGCAAAAGGAACATACCAGCCAACGCAAGAATCTGGACTTGGGTCGGTCACTTCCTTTCCTCGAACAATCACGAGCCAGGAACCACCGCTTGTTTTTATCAGGCCTGCTGGCAGCACTGGCATTGCCGGCCTGTGCCTGATGCGCGTTATCGGGTCGCCAGGGGCGTGGACCGGGTTCTACGTCCGTGCATATGACGAAAACACACTGCAGCCCAACGGGGCTTACTTTGCTTGTGGCTTCGCTGCTACGGCGCTTGCCGATTACGGAATGCGCATATGGGATGGTAACTCAAAGCTGTTATTCGACAGCGATACCCCCTATGCGAGGTTCACCCGATCATACCAAAATTGGACGTACGTAAAAACAGATACCGCGGGCCAGGGCCAGCCCCGAAACTATTATCGAGTGAATTTCAATTTTCCAGCCGGTGAGTACATGCTGATAAATACATTCAGCATGCCGATGTTAAACGATGCACCATTTAATCGGGCTCTTTATTGTTGGTGGGATTTCTCAGGCGGGAATCTATACGCGCTGACAGTTGGCTCTGGCAACCCATTCGCTTTCTTCCTTACTGCAGTATTCGCAAAACTCTAAAGGACAACTTCCTATGCCCTGGTACAAAACGGGGACGGTTTCCGTCACCCTGAATTCCAACGCTGTAACAGGTACAGGCACGGCCTTCATCGTGAATTGTCGGGTCGGTGATGCATTTCGCGGCCCGGATGGCCGGTGGTATGAAGTCACCAACGTGGCCAGCAATACGGCTATGTCGATCGATCCGGCGTACCAAGGCACAACCGCCGCCGCTGGCGCCTACGCACTGGCACCGATGCAGGGCTATGTAAAAGATTCTGCTGACGCACTGCGTGCAATTGTGAACACCTATGGCGCCAAGCTCGCCGCGCTGGGGACCACGGGCAATTACGACATTTTGCCAGTGACCAAGGGCGGCACCGGTGGCGCCACCCAGGCGGACGCACAGACAGCGCTGGGATTGGTGAAAACGGCCAATGCCTACGACACCACGGCGGGCAGGATGTTGAAGGTCGCAGACTTTGGGCTCGGCTCCACCGGCTCAAGTTACGACGGTGCCACCAGCATGGACACCTTCTTCACGGCCAATCAGATGTTCACTTCGTCCATCGCCACGCCGCCAGGACACAACCAGCCGCTGCTGGGCACCTACCCCATGGGAATGCATCTACGTAGATCCAGTATCGTCGAGTCTCAACTTGTTCTGGGTTGGGGCGCTCAGGGGGCTCTGGGATTCCGGCTAAAGACGGACATCAGCACCTGGGCGCCTTGGAGAAAAGTCTACGACACCGTTAATTTGGTTGGACCGGTTTCCCAGTCCGGAGGCATTCCAACCGGCGCGGTAATCGAGCGTAATAGCAACGGGAATGGGGAGTATGTGAAGTATGCCGATGGAACGATGATCTGTTGGCAGTACAACAGGGCGATATCAGCTGTTGCCATCTCTACAGCGTTCTTTGGGGGGTTCAGAAGCGCAGATATAAACATTAGCTTCCCTACCCAGTTCTCCGAAGCTCCTGTCGTTCAAGCTACGACCGCCACGTGTTTCGGAGTGCTTCCATACAGCGCTACCGGCAGCATTTTTACATCCAATTTTTTGTCCGTCTCATCTCAGGCGAGCGCGGACAGAAACATAAAATGGATAGCAATCGGGAGGTGGTTTTGATGAAAATCATACTGAGTCCTCAGCGACGTGACGATAATTTGGTTGCTGTAAAAACGGGTGATGTGTTGATTCTGAACAACGTTCGTTTTGACTTTTCTCCAATTGATGAGGGTGACACACTGCCATTCAATGCAATCGAATCTCATTGGTTTCCTGGCAACATAGAGCGGAATAACGGTGAGTTAATTCTAACGCTGCTGTTTCCCAACCCTATAAATTACAGTCAGGCGCAGGCTTTTCCTTTGCCACTGCTGGATGTGCCCGATGGAGTGGTGGTTTTCCCTGGTCCGGACCAAGCGGAATACGTCCCACCGCAACCCGATCCCAGTGCTCCGATCGCGACCGGTGTGATCGACTGGACCAAGCTGATCACCAGGGCCATGAAGGATGCAGCGACAGCGGCCGCACAACTGTCTGCCGCGAAAACCGAGCTATCAGCTAGGAACGCAAAAGCCCTGGCCCAAATCGAACGAATTCAAGATCGCGTCGACACCATCGGTTTTGGCATCGACATCGGTGAAGCGACTCCCGAGGACGAAGCTGAGCAGGCCGCCCTGGCCGCGCCGCTGAAAGCCTGGAAGGTCTACAAGTACGCCTTGGGCAAGGTCACCACGCAACCCGGATGGTTTGAATCCCCAATCTGGCCGGCGGAGCCGCCCATCCCTGAAATCATCGCTGCGCCGATGTTGGCCGCCGCCGAATCGATCTGACCCGCGCTGCGCACTGCAACCCGCCATCGAGCGGGATTTTTTTGTCTGGAGAAAAGTATGCCGATCACCGAGCAGCAGTTGCTGCAGATCCTTCCGAGCGCCGGCCGTAATGCTGGCGTTTTTGTTTCTGCACTGAATACGGCCATGAACCGCTACGGCATCGTGGGTACAGCGCGCGTGGCGGCATTCATTGCCCAGGTCGGGCACGAGTCCGGCCAGTTGCGTTGGGTGCGCGAGATCTGGGGCCCCACGGCGCAGCAGGCCGGGTACGAAGGCCGCGCCGACCTGGGCAACACCGTAAAGGGGGACGGCTTCAAGTACCGTGGCCGGGGCCTGATCCAGATCACCGGTCGTGCAAACTACGCGGCCTGTGGCGAGGCGCTGGGCCTGGACCTCATCGGCAACCCTGAGCTTCTTGAGTTGCCGCAGCATGCGGCGATGTCTGCCGCGTGGTTCTGGTCGACCAAGGGCCTGAACACGCTGGCGGACGCCGGCGCCTTCGACAAAATCACCCGCAGGATAAATGGCGGACAGAACGGCGCGGAGGAGCGTCGGGAGCTGTACGCACGAGCGCTGGAGGTATTGGAGTGAGCCCCGCAGCGCTCAAGGCGCAGGTGGCTGGCGTCCTGGCATTGCTACTGACTGCTGTGGGGGCGGGGTTTGGTGGCTGGCTAGTCGCCGGTCATTATCGACCTCTGTTGGATGCGGCTAACCGGGACCTGGCCCAAGTCACTAGTGCCCGGGATAACCTCGAGGGCTTGGCTGCCGAGCAGGGCCGCAAGCTAGGGGAGCTGGTCCAGGCTGGTGAGTTGCGAGAGCGAGCTGCCGCTTTGGCCCAAGAGAAAGCACGGGATGAAGCCCGGCCAGACTACGCCGCGGCGAACAGAATCCTGCGCGAGCGGAGCGGAGGCGATCAATGCTCTGCTGCCGAAACAGTAATTGATCAGGAGCTTGGCTTATGAAAAGGTTACTGCTGGCCATGACGCTGGCTTTAGCCGGGTGCGCCGGCAATCCGCCTGAGGTGCGGACAGTTAGGGTTGAAGTTCCCATGCTGGTTCCATGCAAAACCGAAGAGGTTGTAAGCCCTGCTTGGGCTGCTTCAGGGATTCAGAAGTCTGATCCTCTTGAAGTCAAAATCCGGGCATTGTTGGCTGAGCGTCGACAAAGGATAGGTTATGAGCGTGAGCTCCTAGCAGCAACGAGAGCATGTCAATAGGATTGACTATTCAGGAGATATACCGTGTCAGATTTAAATTCAGTTCTTGAGAAAACGCGCTCCATTGCGACCATCTTGTCCGCGATAGCTATCCCGGCTGTGCTGGGCTTAGTTGGATATACGGTGCAACAAAGCATTGCAGAAGATGGCATAAAAAAAGATTACCTTACAATGGCGATGAATATGCTCAGGGAAGGAGGAGACAAACTTGATCCATCACTGAAAGTTTGGGCTACGACAGTAGTGTCTAAATATTCACCTGTGCCTTTCACGCCAGAAGCACAAAATCGATTAGGAGCAGCAATTTCCTTAGAGCCATACATTCCGCCCCTTCCAGAGGTCGCCAGACAGGTAGACCTTGGTGCTATCTGTGCTGAAGGGTGCAGTGCGGCAATGATGAGAAAGTATGATGGCTGGCAAAAGGATTTAGCTAGTAAAAAAGGAGATGAGGCAATTAAGGTACTTCAGGATATACTTGATAAATCAATACAACAGAACGTCGAGCTTGCAGGGGCTCTTGATCGGGCAACGATCGCTGGCAACGCGTGCACTGACTCTTACGACGCAGTGCGTGGTGTGCTTGAAAAGTAATTAATTCATCTGCGTCCAGGCTCGTCGGAACTAGTTCCGGAATATTATTTTATCGTAGCGAGGGATAGCAATCTATTCCCGCCGTCTATGACGAATATCGAGCTGATCGCGCTGAAGGCATGCCAGGCGTATGTCAGGGAGCTGATCCCACGATAGGCGTGGGAATCCGTCCTATCATCGGCCACCGGTCGTGAATCCAGGCGTACTCATCAGGCGGCGAGGTGGTGACGACGTAGACCCGTCGGTTCTCGTCCTCGCCCAGCACCAGGCATTCCAGTCCGAAGCCTTCGTTCATGTCGAACCAGTGCGAAACCCGCTCCCCATCCTTCTCCATGTAGCGCTGCACGAGCCCCAGGGCCCGTTGCGGGTGATACTTCTCCCACCCGCCACGCTCCACCGTCTCCAGCTTCGCCCATCCTCCTGATGGGCCGGTGCCTTTCTCCTCACGGCGCCGGCCCCATCGCACCCATCCAAGGTCGGTCCCGTCTTCAAGCACCACGGGAAACGCAGCCTTGGGGTTCGGGAAGTACACCTTCACCCGTTCATACGCTCTGTTTTTGTCCGCCGCCTCAACTCCGCCGCACATTACGATCCCCTGATTCTGCATTTCTCAGTGGACCCTAGCCATTCACAGGAAGTTTGCTTGAGCATCGAGGCTTTTCGACGAAGCCCAAGCCGCTACAAGGCTCGCAGTCCTCGCGTACGCCGAACTGATCCAGGCACTTCGAGCATTGGACAAACCTTGCCAGTTCCAGCAAAGGCCTGAGCCTCTGCACGATTTCAACATCCCGGTTCTCTGTCGCGACCTGGACAACATCGACCATCCATCGATAGACATCTGGGTCATCAATCGCTTCGTACACCTTGCCCGAGACCATTCGTTTCGTCTCAATCAGGTCGAACTGTCGACCGTCATCCATCGTCAGGATGAGGCCTACTATGCGCCCGGTGGCTGTGGCGAAGCTGTAATTGAGTACCAGCCCCGATTTGTCCCGGTAGACTTTTCCATCATAGGGACGCGGCTTGTCGCCGCAGCTTTCTTCCAGGCGAAGGACTGAATGAAATATCGTCCCGATCCTTGGGCCGCCATCCCGGGGCACCACGTCATATCCACATGCGCCGCGGTACATGACTGGGTTTGACTGCAGCTCCTCTACGGCGTGCCAGTAAGCGGAATCCGCCATTTCATCCATTTCCAACTGCTGCATGCGGTCAATCAAGCCTTCCTCGGCGAGCCTGGCGCTGGTTTCATGCAGGCTTGATCTGTGAGCCTCAGGGTTTTCCATTCGGAATTCGTGGTCATCAAGGGTCGTTCGCCAAAGCTGAAGTCTCAGCGCTTTGGCTTGGTCAAAGTTCATGGTTAGGATCGCTGGCTGACTACTGTTTGGATGTACAGTAATCGAGGCGCAATAGTGCGGCGAGGACTGAGCGACGAGTTGCTAGCCGTCAGTCGGGAGACATCATGATTGCCAGGCTCATTTTGACGAACTCTTCATTCAGGCTGATCGTTGCCAAGGCGCCACGTACGTTCTCAGCAACCTCGGCAGATCCTTGCCGCTCGGCCCAGTTGGTCAGTTCCATGATGGCAGCTTCCAGGGCGAGCTGATTTTCGTTGATCCTGAATAGGAGGGAGGGAAGAAGGTCAGAATTGGACATTTATGGACTTCTCGTTGTCCCGTAGGCGGCCCTGGCAAGCCAACCTAAGGTCGGCGTCTCGCGGTTCAGGCTGCATGCCGATTGGGGTAGGGGGCATTCGTCATAGCTACGCGCCGAATTCTCTTTCACTCGAGCATAGTGATCACCGGCCGTTGCGATCCCTTGCGAGGAGGCTTTATCGGAACTCGTTTTGCTTGGGCGTGCACCGATCTAGGTGAAATCGATTCCCACGCTTTGGCACCCGGGCTCGCCTGTATTCGTGAAACCCATTGTTTTTCTGCCCATTCGTTATATCTCGCCAGGCTGTACATGATCCGTCCGCGCTCCTTGAGCCAGACTCCTTCCGGAATAATTCCTTCTCGCCGCTTGTGCTCCAGCGCTTTGGGGGTGGTTCCGATCAGCTCGGCTAGCCTCTTCTCATGAATCTTGTCGCCGGTGAGCTCAGGCACCCCCTGCGAGGTTTGGACTAAAGGGGGCGGGCTGAGTGAAGATTTGCTTATCTTGGAAGAGGGCGACCGCAGGAGGGGCTGCTTTAATACTTCGCGACTTTTCCCGTTTACCACCCACTCTTCAAATCCGTGCACGTCGATCAAAATCCGATTGTCAGGAGCTCGTCTCCACACTTGATCTTCAATCCACGTTCCATCAGCGATCTTCGATCGTATTGCCGCCTCAGTGTATCCGACCTCGTTAGCAAATTTTCTGATGGTCAAATAGCGCATATTTTCACCAGGGCTGATCTTTGTTCGGCGTGAACGAACCCATCCATTCAACGATTGCCGACTGACGCCAAGCAACTGAATTGGGGCCTATCCTGACTTGCTTTGGAAATGTGCCTTCCCTGATGCGGCGATAAACCGTGTTACGGCCAAGGCCAGTGACGTGAAGTACCTCGTCGAGGCGCATGAAGCGATCAATGCTGTTTGTTTCGGCTCTGCTTGGCACGGGCTGCTCTCCCTTCAGCGAAGAGTTACGAGCGTCGGCTGCGGCCGGCGCTTCCTGCCCACTTTCGGCGTCTTGTTCTCGCCATCCCGGCAAGCGCGCAGGAACTCCTTCACATCATCCTTGAGCCAGCAATGCCTGGCGCCCATCTTAAATCCCTTCGGCAGCCAATCCACGCCGCGGCGAATCCCTTCTCTTACCGAGGCTTCAGTTCGCCCGAGCATTTTTCCTAGGCCTGCTACGTATACGACCTCACACTCATCATCCATAGGGAACCTCCCCGGCAACGCATGCTTGGATCCTGATTAGAGCTTCCGTTTTCGTTTGCCCAAGATCGTTTCTATCAATCTTTCAAATTCTTCCTTTGTTGCGTGAGCGGGCGCCGTTTTCCTAGTGGCCGTTCCGGGCTGCGCGCGCGACATTGGCCGTACGGCGGAGCCCAACTGTTGCGTGGGCGCGCATATCGGCGGATGTTTTTCGATAGCGTTGGCGGCAATATACGCATCAGCCCAGGCATCTAGCTCTAGGCGATCGAAGCCGATACCCAGCTTTCCGATTGGGAACTCCTGAACGTTGGGCCGTACCGTCCTGTTGAACTCGTCCCGGCACATACCCAGGTAGGATGGCGCTTGAGAGGCCCTAAGGATTCGGGGTTGAACAAGTGGTTTGGTCATGGGGCGCACGCTTTCACGCTTTATGGGAGGGTACGGCCGCCTCTTGCTGCGCAGCGAGCGCCAATCCGATTAAACAAATAGGGGCCGTACCTTTGCTTGAGAGTAGCAGGCGACAACATGCTTCGCGAATGCTGGCTGGTATGACGATCAGTCGGAAGAGCGGCGATCTGGACGAATCAACAGTGTCTCGTCGCTGAAATGAGTTGATAGCGCACGGACCAAGCCTAGGCTCCGTCGTTATGGTTTTTCGGGGGATATTGAGATGGGTAGGGGCGCCGACGCGTGTCTAAAACTACCTCAATCTATCTTGGTTTTATTGGCCGAAACACACGCGAATTAAGCCAAGAGTTTTAGACGAAAAATGTCTGCAGCCCTTGTAGTGCACCGCCTAAGCCACTCTGAAGCTCATACTGCTGCATCATCGGCGTGTGGGAGGACAGGTCGTTCACGGCTGTATTCATGGGGTGTCAGGCAAGCTCGTTGAAAGGTGTGGGGCAAAAGGAGGGGCATTGGCCCGGCTTTTCCGCGATGGGCGCAAGGTTAACATGGGTGGTCTGGTGGGACCCATATGTGAGTGGTTTTGGGAACGTGTGCATATCCGTTGTTGCGGTAACGGCTGCTTAGGGTTCCGCCCTGACGGCGGGTCGAGGCGGCCTGATAGCCGACCTGATGCTTGGTGGGACTGCGTTTCCCCTGTGGGAGCGGGCTTGCTCGCGAAGGCGGCCTGACAGCCGACCTGTTTTTCCGGTTGTACCCCGATCCAACTGTGGGAGCGAGCTTGCTCGCGATGACGGCTGCCAATACTACTTAGTTGTAATTGGACTACCGCTATCGCGAGCAAGCTCGCTCCCACAATGATTACTCGGGCTTCTCTTAGAAGGCCTACCTCACTTCAACCACATCCAACGCCCGATTCGCCAGCAACTGGCCCAACTCAATCATCTGCTGGACCCCCAACCCGATATGTCGTCGCGAGCCCTCCAGGTCGAATGCCAGGTCGCTGACCATGGCATTGGCCGAGGCCAGGGTTTCGCTGAGGTTGGCGAGCAGGCATTCGGCGTCGATGTCGGGGGCGATGATGAAAAGGGTGTCGGGTGTGTCGCAGGTGTTTTTGTCGGCTTTCGGCTTGAGGTAATAGTCCAGGGCGCGGGTGGCCGCGTCATCGAGTTTCTTGGCGTTGGCCGACTGGCTGCGGGAGACGTGATCGTCTGGGGGATTTGGAGTGTTCTTCGGCATTCTATGGATCCTTGAAGTTGAGCCACCACTCACTCGCGACTAAACGAGGGGCGGCAGCTGTACGCAGGTTAGTCGACCGGGGATCCAAGAAACCGGCGCGCCCGAGGGCGCCCTGCGCACAGCTACCATCAAGTGCAGGAATAGAAGTACCTGACTGAATGGAGCAATAAGCACCTTGGAATACCGAGCGACTAAACCCGATCACTGATGGGCAGTGACGAGAATCAAAGTACCGATGGGATCCAAGGTGGACAAGCCGGCGGATTCTGGCGCAGTTGTAGGCAGAGGCGCAAGGCGATGTAGCCTGGTCGCACATTTGAAGGACGGGGGCGGAGCCTTTTCCTAAGGGAGTGTAGGGCGATTCCGTGGCGAGGGAGCTTGCTCCCGCTGGGCTGCGCAGCAGACCCTTTTTGTGGGCGCTGCGCACCCAAGCGGGAGCAAGCTCCCTCGCCACAATGAATTCAAAAGGCTTGAAATTGCATATTTATGCAAAACAGCATTTGTCTTCTGCGAAAAGAACAAGCACTATGCGCGTTATGCAAAAACGCAACGTTTCTACCGTATTAAGAGCATTGCTCGATCAGCACGGGATCTCCCCCACGGAGCTTCACCGGCGTACCGGCGTGCCTCAGTCCACCCTCTCGCGGATCCTCAGCGGCAAGATCGTCGATCCTTCGGATAAACACATCTCGAAGATCGCCGAGTACTTCGCCGTGAGTACCGATCAGTTGCGCGGGCGCGCGGACGTTGCGCCCGCCGGCAATGCCCGCCGCGATGAGCCGCATTCCGAACTCAAGGACATAAGCCTGTGGGACGACGAGACACCCGTCGAAGAAGACGAAGTGTCGGTCCCTTTTCTGCGCGAGGTTGAATTGGCTGCTGGATCAGGAAGATTCGTCATCGAGGAAAGCGAGCGCTCCAGCCTGCGCTTCGGCAAGCGCAGCCTGCGGCATAACGGCGTGCAGTTCGACCAGGCCAAGTGCGTGACGGTGCGCGGCAACAGCATGTTGCCGGTGCTGCGCGACGGTGCCACGGTTGGGGTGAACGCAGGCAAATGCGGGATCGGCGACATCGTCGACGGTGACCTCTACGCCATCAACCACAACGGCCAACTGCGGGTGAAGCAGCTTTATCGCCTGCCCACCGGTATCCGCCTGCGCAGCTTCAACCGCGACGAACATCCGGATGAGGACTACACCTTCCAGGAAATGCAGGATGAGCAAATCGTCATCCTCGGCCACGTCTTCTGGTGGGGCATGTACGCCCGTTAACCCCTCCGCTGTCAGATAAAACCCGCCGTCGTGCGGGTTTTTTTCGCCTCCAGAAAACCCACTACCCCCCGTATTTACGAGGTTTTATGCGTCTACGCATTCCTCGTGCATAAATAAATGCATTTACGCATTGACTGTATATGCATCCATGCATATTCTGTGTCCAAGCCGCTCGACAAAGCGGCTGGCAACAAAGCTCTTTAGTTCCACCAACAGGCAGCGATGAACCGGCCTTAACGGTTCAGAGGGTTGGCAACTGACCCGGGTGTGCAGCGTAAAGCACCAGAAGCAGTTATCCGGCGGGCAGGGACCGCGGCCGGAGGAACAATTTGAATGGATCCGTACCGCGCCAGTCGCGCCGAAAGATCAAGCGCATTACTGAAAAGCCTGGGCGACCGGGCTTTTTGGAATGCCTGCACCGTGAGGTGCGTTCAAACACATCACCGCCGCCAATGGAGGGCTTTCAATGCTGAAGGATTTCAGATGCGGTCACTGCAAACGACTTCTGGCTCGCATGGGCGAGAACACCGAACTCCAGATCAAATGTTCCCGGTGTGGGACGTTGAATCATGTGAAGGCCGTTGCGCCTCGAGTGAACGCCGACGAGCGAACAGCGTGCGGAAGAGACCCAGCACTCCGTACCCAATGACATTCATCGAGGTAAGAAAAATGAAAATGCTCAAAAAAATCCTCCTGGCGACTGCGTTTCTATCGTCCTTCGTATCTCTGAACACCTGGGCTGATACGGCCATGTCGTGGAACCTGGCCCGGGACATGTACCTGATGACCGAAGCCGCACCGGCCGGTTCGCCCTGGTCCTTCATGCAAAACAAATCGGGCGTGAATGCCTCGGCAAACTACACGCTCTTCCCTGCGTTCCAGGCGGGGACATGTAATGGCAAGCCGACCACCTGCTGGCGGGACGATGCTACGGGAGCCTGGATTTCCATTCCCAACGCAAATTTCACCTTCACGGGTTCAGGCACCAGTTTCGTATTCAAGCAGGGCGACGTAGCCACACATCCCGGCACCAACAGCCAGAGCATCTTTCGCTGGGCCAGTCCTGTCACCGGCAACATCAACGTGCTGGGTCGGGTCAACGACCTGCATAACGCCTGCGGGGATGGGATTGGCTGGTCGCTCAACCTGGGCGACACCGTGCTCCAGTCCGGAAGCCTGGCAAACGGCGGCAGCACTACGTTTATGTTGAATAGCGTAGCGGTTACGCCGACGTCTTCGCTTTATCTGGTCATCGACCGGAAGGCCAACAACTCCTGCGACGCGACCAGCATCGACATGCTCATCACTCGATAAGCGCGATTGGGCCCCTTAACTTCAAACCCTTACTCCCCAGGAAACGAGACATGACAAACGAGCAACAAGCGTTGCTGGACATGCCGATCTGGCTGGTCATCGTGCTCGCCCTGGTGGGCGGGGTGTCCGGCGAGATGTGGCGCGCTGACAAGGAGGGCGCCCGTGGCTGGCCGTTGCTGCGCCGCGTGGTGCTGCGCTCCGGTGCCTGCGTGGTCTGCGGGGTTTCGGCAACCATGCTGTTGTATGCCCTCGGCATGTCGATCTGGAGCGCTTGCGCCCTGGGTTGCCTGACCGCCATGGCCGGTGCCGATGTGGCGATCGGTCTTTACGAGCGCTGGGTCGCCAAGCGGATCGGCGTTTGCGAAGTGCCACCGCGGGACCTTCCTCCCGACCAGCCGTGAACCCACACCGCTGATCCATACACCAGGAGGCGATCAATGCCCGCCCTCATCGAAAAACCGTCGCAGCTGTTCGCCGCCATCGCCCAGACGCTGCGCATCACTTACCCCACCTTGAAAGTCGGTAGCCCTCAGGAATTCGATGGCACCGATGACCAACCCTGGGTGCTGATTGCCATTGAGCGCGATGCGTCAGGCAACCGCGCCAATGACGGGCGTATCGCCCATGTCCTGACGGTTTCCCTGCAAGTGGTCATGGCCGTTCCAGGCTGGGAGGCCTGCGATCTGGCCGGTGAATTGAAGCACTTGGTCGTGGATAACCGCTGGGGCCTGTCCGGTGATCAATGCGATCTGCCTACGGAAATCGATGGCATCGCATCCACGTTCATCCACGAAGCACGGGTGTACAGCGCCTGGAGCCTTTCCTTCAACCAAACCCTGTACCTCGGCCCGACGCTGCTGGAGGACCCGTTGGGCATCCCGAAATTTGCCCGTACCTGGGAAGTGTCGAACATCGACGACCCGGATCAATACACCGCACTCGAGGGCTGAGCCATGTTCGATGGGCTGTTACAGATGCATCTGGGGCCGATCATCGAGCGTCTGGCACAGATGGAAACCGAGCTGGAAGACCTGCATCGGCGTGCGGAGAGTTTCTGCCGCATCGGCGTTTGCCAGGAAGTCGATGCGGCCAGCAACACCTGCAAGGTCAGCCATGGCGGGTTGCTGACACCGGCGATCCGCTTTTTCAATCCGAGCGCCGGCGCCCAGAGCGAGTCGCGGATTCCGTCCGTGGGCGAGCAGTGCCTGTTGCTGAACCATGGCGGCGGCGAGAGCGGCGGGCAGGCGGTGGCGTTGTTCGGCCTCAACGGCGGTCAGTTCCCGCCCGTCTCGACGCAGGCTTCGCTGACGCGGCGCCTCTATCAGGACGGTACGGAAAACGGCTATGACCACGCCAGCCATGTCCTGCATTGGAAAAACGGCCCGGCGGCATTCAGCGGTTCCCGTGAAGCCCTCCAACTGAGCATCGGCCCGTCGCGGTTGGCGATGACAGCCGAAGCCATCGAATTGCAAGTCGGCGCCGTCGGCATTCGGCTCGACGCTTCCGGTGTGCACCTGAGCGGCCCGGTGGTGGATCACCAGGGACGCGTCATCAGTACCGCATAGAGATTTCCTCATGATTGGAATCGATCGAAATACCGGCGCCACGGTCGACGACTGGCTGCAGTTCGTGCAGCGCGCCACCCGTGCATTGACCACGCCGTTGGGCACTCGCCAGAAGCGCCCGTTGTATGGCTGCGCACTCACTCAGTTGCTGGGGCAGAACCTCGGCGACGACCTGCTGATCCTCGCCCAGAGCCACGCGGCCCAAGCGTTCTACAACCCGGACAATGGCATCGATGATTTCGAGCCGCAGGTCATTGTCGCCAGCCGGCACGGTGCCGGATTGCTGCTGCGTTTTGCCGGCACCTGGAAAAACCGCAAACAGACTTTCGAGGTGGTGACATGAGCATGTTGATACCCGGCCAGAACCAACTGGCCGAACCGGCCATCGTCACCGTCGACGCATTCGAGGACCTTCTCGCAGAGTTCAAAACCTTCGTGGTTGAGTACGTCGCCGCACGTTCTCCCGCCAGCGCGGCGAAGCTGGTGGACAGCCTCGAAAACGAAAGCGAACTGCTGACCCTGGCCCTCGAGGCGTTCTGTGTCCGGCTGCAAACCCACGAACGCAAATACAACGCTCGCATCAAGCAGATGCTAGCGTGGTGGGCCACCGGGACCAACCTCGATGCCCGCCTCGCGGACATGGGCTTGGAGCGGCAGTTGCTCGACCCGGGCGACCCGGCGGCGTTCCCGCCTATCCCCCCGGTCTACGAGAGCGATGACGATGCGCGGTTGCGTTACTACCTGGCGCCCCACGCCCCGGCAGCCGGCTCGCGCATGCAGTATCGGCGGGAGATTTTCACCCTCGGCGAACGGCCAACGGTGAAGGTGGAGAGTACCGCAGGCGGTGTCGTGAACGTGACCTACACGTTCGATCCGGATGGTCTCGCCGCGCAAGTCAAGGACGGCAACGGACGCCGGACAGCACCGGGTGAAGTCACGGTCACGGTGCTTTCCCGCGAGGGCGATGGCACACCGTCCGAAGCGCTGCTGAACGGTGTTCGCCAGCACTTCGCTCGGCCTGATGTACGACCGGAAACCGATCTGGTCATGGTGCAGGCCGCGCAGATCAAACCTTACAAAATCCGCGTCGTGGCGAAGATCAATGCCGGCCCGGATTCGGGCTTGACCCAGGTTGCCGCCGAACAGCAGTTGCGGGAATACGCCGAGGCGTGTCATCGACTGGAAGGTCGGGTGGACCCGAGCTGGATCGACTACACGTTGCACAGTGCCGGCGCGGTTCAACTGGAGATTCTCGAACCGCTCCAGCCGATCGTGACGACGGCTTTTCAAGCCCCGTACTGCGCGGGCGTCGAGGTCGAGGTGGAGACGTTATGACTGACGACACACCCCGCCTGAGCCTGCTGCCGATCAACAGTTCGCCACTGGAACGGGCCCTGGATCTTGGTTTCGCCCGGTTGCTCGAACGCATCGATCCGCCGTTTCCCGAGCTGATGAACCCGGCGGCCACGCCCCTCGCATTCCTGCCGTATCTCGCGGCGGACCGTGGGGTCAGTGAATGGAGTTCTGCGGCGCCCGCAACTGAAAAGCGCCTGACCGTTGAACTCGCCTGGCCCACCGCACGGCAGGCCGGAACGCGAAAGGCGCTGGAAAATGCCGCCAAGGGTTTGCAACTGATGCCTGAAGTACGCGCCTGGTATGAGCAAACGCCACCGGGCCCGCCCTACAGTTTTTCCGTCAGGGCGTTTACCGAGCAACCCTACAGCGAAGCCATCGACGCCCGTCTCGACCGTCGCCTGGCCGATGCCAAGAGCGAGCGCGACACCTTGACGGTGTCTGTCGGCTTGAGGGCCTTTGGCCGCCACGTCATAGGCGCTGCCACGCTGTGCGGCGAACTGACCACGGTTTATCCAGTTGTCATCGAAGGGCTCGAAGCCTCGGGCCAGGCCTTCATGGCCGCCGGGCTCTACACCGTCGAAACCTCCACAATTTATCCACAGGGGTCCTAAATGGCCGACTACTACACCCTGCTCACCGATGCGGGGATCGCCTACGAAACCGCCTGCAAGGCGGCGGGCACACCGATCAAGCTGTCGCAGATTTCCGTCGGTGACGGCGGCGGCGCGGAATACAACCCGGCCGCAACGGCGACGGCACTCAAGCGCGAAGTCTGGCGTGGGCCGCTCAATGCGCTGTTCCAGGATGAGAAAAACCCGAGTTGGTTGCTGGCTGAAGTGACCATCCCGCCGGAAGTGGGCGGCTGGTATGTGCGAGAGGCCGGGCTCTGGACCGATACCGGGATTTTGTATGCGATTGTCAAGTATCCGGAGTCGTTCAAACCGGTGTTGGCGACTTCCGGTTCAGGGAAAGAGTTTTACATTCGGTCGATTTTCGAGACCAGCAATGCTGAGTCGGTGACGTTGCTGATTGACGATACGGTGGTCAAGGCGACGCGGGCCTGGGTGCAAAGCTACGTTGCCGATGAGCTTGCCAAGCTCGACAGGAAACAGTCTGTGCGGGTGGCGACGACCATCAATGTTGTCTTGAGTGGCGCGCAAATGATCGATGGAGTGGCCGCCGTCGCCGGGGATCGGGTGCTTGTTAAAGCCCAGACGTTGGCGAAAGACAATGGAATCTATGTGGTTGCAAACAGCGCATGGATTCGTGCGAAAGATGCCGACGCAAGTGCCGAGGTTACCTCGGGGTTGATTGTCTCGGTTGAGGAAGGGACGACATTTGCTAATACGATCTGGCAGTTGATAACCGATGGTGTGATCGTGCTAGGTACTACGGCGCTGAGTTTTCAGAACATCACTCAAGGGTTTGCGCCGATTAATTCCCCAGCTTTCCAAGGAGCGCCTACAGCTCAAACAGGGGCTCAGTTTGATAACACGAACAAGCTTGCTACAAACCTGTTTGTGCAACGAGCTCTGGGTAATCTTAGTGCCGCTATAGCTATTACCGATACGATCAGCCTGACGGCTGCGCATTGTGGCTTCCTACTGGTAGGGTCCGTTGGACTTCTTGGTAAAATTGTTACGTTGCCACCTATCAGTGGGCTGCCAACCGGCGCGACGATTCATTTTTCTGCCGGTGTGGCTGATACCACTATTGCGGCAGCAGGGTCCGACATCATAGGTCCGAACGTAGGGGCAACGGGTTCAACCATCACCTCGTTTTCAATTGAGGCGCTTGATTCAATCACTCTTGTGAACGTCGGATCAGGCTGGCGAATGGTTGGCGGTTCTCACCTTAACAAACACAGTAGCCAGTTTGGCGCTAGTCTCGCGGCCAATGGCTATCAGAGACTCCCGAGCGGTCTGATCATCCAGTGGGGCACTGCCGGGACTACAAACGGATTTGGTACATGGACTTACCCGATAGCATTCCCAAACGCAGTGTTTCGTGTGTTTGCCAGTAACGACGCCACGGCTTCTGGTGGCAGCATGTACGCATGTGGTGCTCATCCATCTGGAAGTTCCAAAGTATCAGCCAGCATCGCGAGTCAGTTGGCGACTGGGGGCGACGCCATCTTCCTGTTTGCCATCGGTTACTGACATTCAGGATAAGGAACTCCTAACAAAATAAAACTACTTTATCAGTCTTGGATACAGGGACTGTGAGTGTGAGGTGAGAACGTGACTCTTTTTTCAAGCAAGACAACGGGTGGTTTCTACGATGACTCCATTCACTCTGCTGCTCAGATCCCCGAAGATGTAGTCGAAATAACCCAAGAGCGACATATGGAGCTTCTTGAGGGACAGTCCAAAGGGAAGCGGATTTCAAGTGGCGAAGATGGTTATCCAATACTTGTCAATCCACCTGAACAGTCGCCTGAGTCTTTAGCAGCGATTGAGCGTGTATGGCGTGACGGCCAGCTTGTTGTGACCGATGGCATGGTTGCCCGGCATCGAGACGAGCTGGAGGAGGGGCGAGAGACCACTCTTTCTGTCGAACAGTACTCGGAGCTTCAAACGTATCGACGAACGCTACGCAACTGGCCGGAGCGGAAAGAGTTCCCGTTGGTCGATCACCGTCCGATAACACCGTCCTGGCTGCTTAAACAGCCCCAATAAACGCCCCGCCCCGACGGGGCGTTTTCTTATCCGTCCAACACCCAACAGCCCCTTCTCAAGGGGCTTTTTCGTATCTGGAGAACCAAAAAAATGGCACCACGCCAAACCTACACCGTGCTCCTCCCATTCCCCATCGGCGGTGGTCACTGGTCGACCACCGGCCAGGAACTCGACCTGCTCGACGTCGAGGCCAACGCCTTGCGCAGTGCCGGTCGCCTGGAGCTGAAAAAAACCGAGGCCGGCGAATCGGTCTCCGTATCCACCCCGGCCAAAAAGGCCGCCACCAAGAAGGCTGAATAACCATGGCTGAGGTTTTGAACTTCGAGCACAACGGCATTACCGTCAATGCCACTGAATCTCCCGAGGCCATGGGTGGCCTGGGTGACAACGTCGTCGGGCTGGTCGGCACCGCGCCGAATGCCAACCCGCTGATTCCGAAAAACACCCCATTCCGCATCAACAGCTTCACCACCCAGGCCCAGTTGGACCCGACCGGTGCCGAAGCGGGGACGTTGTTCCATGCCGTCTACCAGATCCTCAAGGTGGTCAAGGTGCCGGTGTACGTGGTCATCGTCGAAGAGGGCGCCACGCTGGCCGACACGCAGAACAATGTGATCGGCGGTATCGAGGCGCAGACCGGGCGCAAGCTGGGCTTGGCCGCGTTGAGTGGGGTCGCTGAAGACCTGACCATCATCGGCGCGCCAGGCTTCACCGGCACCAAGGCTGTGGCCAGCGAGTTCGCCTCGTTCGGCAAGCGCATCAAGGCCCGTGTGGTGCTCGATGGCAAGGACGCCGCGGTCGCCGACCAGGTGACCTACAGCCAGGAACTGGGCGGCGCGGACCTCGGTTTCGACCGTTGCCTGGTGGTGCACAACATGCCGGCGGTGTACTCCAAGGCCGCGAAGAAAAACGTCTTCCTGGCGCCGTCGAGCCTGGCCATCGCGGCCCTCGCCAAGGTCAAGCAATGGGAGAGCCCGGGCAACCAGGTCACCTACGCCGAAGACGTTTCCCGCACCGTCGAATACAACATCCTCGACACCTCCACCGAAGGCGATTTGCTCAACCGCTACGGCGTCAGCTACTACGCCCGGACCATCCTCGGCGGCTTCTCGCTGCTGGGCAACCGCTCCATCACCGGCAAGTTCATCAGCTACGTCGGCCTGGAAGATGCCATCAGCCGCAAGCTGGTCAAGGCCGGCCAGAAAGCCATGGCCAAGAACCTGACCAAGTCGTTCATGGACCAGGAGGTCAAGCGCATCAACGACTGGCTGCAAACCCTGGTCGCCGACGAAACCATCCCGGGCGGCAGCGTGTACCTGCACCCGGAATTGAACAGCGTCGAGAAATACAAGAACGGCACCTGGTACGTGGTCATCGACTACGGCCGCTACGCGCCGAACGAACACATGATTTATCAACTCAATGCCCGCGATGAAATCATCGAGCAGTTCTTGGAGGACGTTCTCTAATGTTTACCAACCGCGTAAGACAGGCCATCGCGGCCACCCTGCAGGGCCTGCCGTTGTCGGCGACCGTGGAAGACTTCACCCCGCCGAAGATCGAATTCGAGATGGAAGAGATGCGTGGCGGCCGTTTCATTGGCGAGGAGATGGCCAAGGCCGGCAAAGCGCTGACGGCCAAGCTGACACTGCAAGGCCTCGGTCCGGAAGTCATGCTGGCGCTGGGCGTGAGTGTGGGCGACGACATTCTGCTAAACGTGCGTGAAGCCGGCCAGGATCAGGACGGCAACACCTGGTTCACCTACCACACGGTGGGCGGCAAGTTGAAGTCCCTTGAGGAAACGACGCTGAAAATGAACGAGAAGCCCAAGACCATCCTCGATCTGTCCTGCCGCACCTACAACCGCCTGGAAAACGGCGTCCCGGTGATCGACATCGACGTACGCACCCAGAAGTTCGTGCTCAACGGCGTCGACATCCTCGGCGATGCTCGCCGTGCGGTGTTGTTGCCTTAAACACCGCAGTACTCGCAATGCCGGTCAGTTAAACGCAGTCCCTGTGGGAGCGGGCTTGCTCGCGAATGCGCCAGCACATCCAACATTAATGTTGCCTGACCCACCGCTTTCGCGAGCAAGCCCGCTCCCACAGGGGAATCCGCCCAGCCAGAGATTTGCGATTACTGCCCCGTGTTGCGCCTTCCCAGTATTCATCAAGGAACTGATTCCATGTCCTGGACGCCTCCCGTTCACGTCTTGCTGTCGCCGATCACCGGTGACGACGAAACACAGATCGAGCAACTCACCCTCAAGCCGCTGTACTACGCCGCGCAAAAAGACGCCCTGGCCCGTGCCGGCGATGACGAAGACGATCAGTTCTTCGAGTTGGCCAAACTGGCCACGGGGCTGTCGGTCAAGGAACTCGACCAGCTCAAGCGCCCGGACTACGTGAGCATTGCGCAATACGTGCATGAAATGTCCACCCTTCCGACGTCCCACTTCCTGGAACAGGTGGCCGGCGCACCCGCCGACCCTGACCAGGTACAGCTGCTGCAACCGCTCGACGTCGCGGGGCGCAGCATGACTTCGCTGACCCTGGAAATGCCGGTGCTGCGGGCCACCAAGGCGATGAAAAAACTGAAGACGGCCAAGGAACGCGCCGAGTTCATCACCGCCCATTGCACCGGCCTGATGATTCCCGATCTCGACCGGCTGACCGTGCCCGACTGGACCCAGTTGCAGGTGCGCATCGACGATTTTTTAAACAAACCGGCGGACTTCTTTCGGAGCGCGACATCGAAGTGATCCTCGATGTGGTGCCGCTCATTTACTCGGTAAGTGAGGCGGAAATCCTGGAGTGGGACGCCGGCAAGGCCTTGCGCCGCTACGACATCGCGATCACTCGCCTTGGCGTGAAACAGGAGTAGAGCGGGATGGCGGACGATAGATATTCGCTCAAATACGCAGCCTTCAACGAGAGTGGGTTGGCGTTCGGTAATACCAGCCTCACCAGTGGCGTGTCGGCGCAAGGCGCGTTCGCCAGGGATCAACTGGCAAGCCTCGATCTGGCGCTGGAAACACTCGGGCTCAAGCTCGGCCTGCTGACCACGGCAATCGAGTCGCTGACCGTGAAGCTGTCGGCGCAACGATTGCTTTCCCAAACGATGGGCGCCGACGCCAAGGGCGAGTCGGCCAGTGAGCCAAAGGGCAAGCCGAGTGGCGGTATCGAACCACCGGCGTTGCTCAAACCCGCGATAGCGATGGATTCGGCCATGGCCGATCTGAAAAAGGCCACCCAATTCGGGCCGCGCCAGGTTCAACAGGTGGCTGAGTCAACCCAGCAGATCGCCACCGCACCGCTGGTGGCGGCCAGGGGCACCACGGCGGTTGAAGTGGTGAGGATGCAAAGCCTGGCGGCCAGCAAAGGCATCGGTAGCGATGTGCACGATGCCTCTGAGCGGCAGTTGGCACTGTCGCGTTTTGCCTCGGACGCTGGCGTCACTGCAACGGCGTTCGAGATGCCGGCCATGAAGGCCGCCGAAATGCTGGCCGACTGGCGCATTTCCATGAAGCTCAGCGGTGCCGAAGCCTTTGACTTGGCGGATGCCGCCAACCAGTTGGGCAAGCTACCCGATGGGGCGAAACCGGCTGAGATCGGTGCGGTCTTGCAGCGTGACGGTGCGGCGGCGACGGCGGCAGGCCTGGCCCCTGCACAAGCCGCAGCGTTGACGGCGGCGTTGCTCAATACCGGTACCCAACAAGCTGAAGCCGGTGTGGCGCTGGATAGTTTCACGACGGCCCTGGGCAAGGCTGACCAGACTTCCGCCACCGAGCAAATGGCCTGGAAACAGCTGGGCCTGGAGCCCAAGGCGGTGGCGAGCGGTTTGCGTGATAAGGACACCGCGCCTGGCACGGTGATGACGGTGCTGGCGGCGTTGAACGCGCAACCGGCCGAAAAGCGCTCGACCCTTGCCGCCACACTATTCGGCAATGGCGATGAGGCGGTGCTGCGCATGGCGCAGAAACTGCCCGATGTGAACGCCGCCTTCTCGCAGGTGAAAGACCCAGGCCAATACGCCACGTCGCAATTGGGCAACGACGGCTCGGTGCGGCAGGACGCGTTGGCGCTGTCGAACACCCGGCAAGGCCAGTTGAACATCCTCAATGCCCGTAACGAGCGTTTGTCGGTGACCACGGGAAACGCCCTGATGCCTGTGGCGGACAACTCGTTTCAGTGGCTGGGCTCGCTGACCGATGGCCTGAGTGAGTTGGCTGAGTCCTCCCCTAAAGCCACCGCGGCCATTGTGCTGCTGGGGGCGGCGATCAAACCGCTGGTGGGGGCGCTGCTCAAGGCCGTAGCGGATGAGATGTCCAATCAGGTGGCCAAGCGGGTGTTGGGCAAGGCCGCTCCGCACCTTCCCGGCCGACTGGGCGAGGTGATCTCCGAGGACTTCAGGAAAAATCCTCCTGGGGACAAGCTGGATACAAGCAATGCCAGCCAGCGTCCCGAATCCACGAGAGGGCCGAAAATACGCGTCAGTACACGAGGCTCGCGGGGAGGCGCAGGGCGTTTTTCATTCGGGCCCACGGCCTCATTACGCTCGATGACGCGCAACGCACCCGGCCCATTGAAAGCCGTCGGCGCCGTCGCTGATGTGGCCGAGGGTGTGCTGACCGGCGACAAACGGATGATGGGCGCAGGCCTCGGAGCCGCGGGTGGCGGCTGGGCAGGCGCTGCTGCGGGGTCTGCGGCCGGTGCCGCTTTGGGCAGTGTCGTTCCGGTGATCGGCACTGCCATCGGGGGGGTGATTGGCGGGCTGCTGGGCGGCTGGCTGGGGAGCGATGTCGGCGCGTCCCTGGGTGAAAAACTCGTCGCCCCCGCCGACAGGCTCGCCGCTCCAGACCAGATCAGCAAAGACCTGGCCAGCACCCAGACAACCACACAGCAGAACACCATGACCGCGAACATCTACATCAACGGCCAGGATCAGGCCAGTGCCAGTCAGTTGGCCAACCTGGTCGTGCAGCAGCTCTCGGGCCAATTCGGCTTAACGACCATGCCCAGCCCACTGGCCATGCGCAGTGACGCCGCCCTGACCGACGGAGGTACGTGATGCGTCAACAAATGGCACTCGGCAGTTTCATCTTTGGGCTGTCGAGAAAGTTTGCGTACCACCAGTTGGTACACACGTCGGACGGTGGCTGGAAAAGCATCGACATTCTCACCAGTAAACCCAAGTCCAGCCAGATCGGCCAAGGCCTGCAAGGGCTGACGATCACGGGCAAGTCGATGTACGCGACTGCCATGGATCGTCTCGATGAGCTGCGCGCATTGCAGGCGCAGCGCATCCCGCTGCCGCTGGTCGATGGCATCGGTCGCAACTGGGGTCTGTGGCAGATCAACAAGGTCACGGAAACCCAGACCGAAATCATCGATGACGGCACGGCGATGGTGGTCGGCTGGGTGGTTGAATTGATGGAGTTCGCCAATGCGTAGGGTTCGAAGTATCGCCGGTGACTCGGTGAATCTGTTGCTGTACCGAGAGCTGGAGCGTTGTGACGATATCGTCGAGGAGGCGCTCTGGCTGCTCAATCCGGAGTTGGCTGAATGGGGCCCGGTATTGTCGGCGGGCGTATGGGTTGTCTTGCCGGAAGTGGACCTCAAACCCGTGGCAACCCCACCGGTTTCGGCCTGGGATTAAGGAGGCGACATGTCATTGGGTTTCACGCCTGCGGTGGAAATTTATGGCGCGAACGCCGCGCTGCTCAACGAACGATTGCTCAGTTGGAGCCACGTCGATGCGGCGGGAATCGAGTCCGACCAACTGACGTTGACGATCAGCCTGGAGGGGCTTGAAGGCTTGCCCAGCCTGGGCGGGAAAATCGGTCTGCGGGTCGGTTATCTGGAGTCGGGGTTGGTGGACAAGGGCGAGTTCGTCATTATCCGGCGCACGCCGACGCTGTTCCCGTTGCGCCTGACCTTGGTGGCCATGGCCGCGCCGTTCAGTGCGGCGGACCAGACCGGATTCAAGCAGCGCCGCTCCGTCAGCCATGGCCCGACGACCTTGGGCGCGCTGTTTCGTCAATTGACCTCCAGGCATGGCTTTTCTCCCCGTGTGGCGCCGGACTTGTCGCTGATTAAGATCGAACACATCGACCAGTCCAACGAAACCGATATGGGGTTCCTGACGCGCCTGGCTCACCGTTATGACGCGGTCGCCAAGCCGGTCAACGAGTTGTATGTACTGGCGCGACGCGGTCAGGCGAAGTCGTTGTCGGGCAAAGTCCTGCCGCAAATCAAACTGTCGGTGACGACGAATAATCGTCCAGGCGACCAGGCTTTTATCTCGGCCGTCCTTGATGAAACCGCCCGGGCGAAATACCAGGGTTGCAAGACCCGTTGGTGGGACGCGGCAACCGGCACATTGCGAGTGGAGGAGAGCGGCATCGCGCCGTTCAAGACCCTGCGCCAACGTTTCCAGAGCGCCAACGATGCCCGCGCCGCCGGTGAAGGGGAGGTGCGTCGGATGATGCGCGAAGCACTCAAGGTGAAGATCGAATGCCCGGGCAACCCGGGGCTGTCGGCGGAAGGCATCGTGCTGCTGGACCCCTCCTGGCCGGACTTCATGCGTGGTCGCTGGTCGATCGATAAAGTCACCGCCTCCGGTGACCGTGCAAACAGCTATCGCTGCAAGATTGACGCGACCTGCCTGGATGCCAGGGCCTGACCTCATCGTCCCTGTGGGAGCGAGCCTGCTCGCGATTGTGCTCTGACATTCAACATTTGCACTGACTGACACGCCGCCATCGCGAGCAAGCCCGCTCCCACAGTTTTTGTTCAGCGTTGCACATACCTTTGCGCCCAACCGAGTCCTCCTGTGGGAGCGGGCTTGCTCGCGAAGACGCCGGCACATCCGACATCAATGCTGCCTGACCCACCGCTTTCGCGAGCAAGCCCGCTCCCACAGGGGAGACTCGCACCTTCAGATACTGGAGTCCCCCATGAAGATCACACCGATCCTCACGCAGTTGCGTGAGCAATGTCCGACGCTTGCCCAGCGTGTGGCCGCATGTTTTGACCTCGCCACGCTGCAAGCCGAGACCCCGCTGCAAACCCCCTGCGCCTATGTCCTGCCCACCGCCGACATCGCCAGCAAGAGCGCGGCTCAGAACGTCACGCTGCAAGCGGTGCGTGATCGCTTCGATGCCGTGCTGGTGCTCGACGCCACTGACGCGACAAAAGCGCTGGATCTGTTGCACGACCTGCGGGCCGAACTGTGGCGGGCGCTGGTGGGGTTCAAGCCGGGCGCTGAGTACACCGGCATCGAGTACGACGGCGGTGAGCTGGTTTCCCTCAACAGCAGCCGTGTGGTGTACCGGCTGCGTTTTTTCGCCGAGTTCCAGCTGGGCCGCAATCTGGCGAGCCAGCCTGCCGAAAGCTGGCACGAGCGTGAACTGGACGGCTTGTCGTCCTTTACCGGGGCCACCGTGCGGGTCGATGCCATCGACCCGGCGGACCCCAACCTGAAACGTCCCGGCCCCGACGGGCGCGTGGAACTGACTTTCTCTGGAGACGTAACCCCATGAGCAAACGCATCACCGTGCTGCCGGCCCCGGGCCGTGCCGTACCGGACCCGGAAGCGGGCGATCTGTTGCCCCTCGAGGGCCGTGAAGTGCCGGACAACGCCTGGTGGCGTCGACGTCTGGCCGATGGCGATATCACTACCAAAGCCGTGAAAGCGGCCAAACCACAGGGAGCCAAATAATGGCGATCGGATTCAGCAACATTCCCGCGGACATTCGTGTTCCGCTGTTCTACGCCGAAATGGACAACTCGGCGGCCAATAGTGCGTCATCGGCCATGCGCCGGTTGATCGTCGCCCAGGTCAACGACAATGTCGCCCCGGCCGATGTCGGCAAACTGGTGCTGGTGTCCAGCGTCGCGCTGGCCAAGAACATCGGCGGGCAAGGCTCGATGCTTGCCTCGATGTACGAAACCTGGCGCAAGACCGACCCGCTCGGTGAAATCTGGTGCCTGCCGCTGCACAACGTCGAAGGCGCCATCGCCAAGGGCGTGCTGACCTTCACCGGCACCGCGACTGAAAGCGGTGTGCTCAACCTGTACGTCGGCGGTGTGCGCGTCCAGGCCGCCATCGTCAACGGTGCCACGGCGGCCCAGGCCGCCACTGCGCTGGCCTTGAAAATCAACGCCGCCGCCGACCTGCCGGTGACCGCTGTGGCCGCCGAAGGCGTCGTGACGCTCAGCGCCAAATGGACCGGCGACAGCGGCAACGACATCAGCCTGCAGTTCAATCGCCTGGGCAAGAGCAATGGCGAAGACACCCCGGCGGGGCTGACCACTGCCATCAACGCGATGACCGGGGGCGCCGGTGTGCCGGACCAGACCGCTGCCGTCGCGGCCCTGGGCGACGAGCCTTTCGAATTCATCGCCATGCCCTGGTCCGACGTGGCGAGCCTCAACACCTGGCAAGCGGTCATGGACGACAACACCGGCCGCTGGTCCTGGGCCAAGCAGTTGTTCGGCCATGTCTACAGCGCCAAGCGCGGCACCATTGGTACCCTGGTTGCCGCCGGACAGGCGCGCAACGACCAGCACATGACCCTCCAGGCCCTGGAGCTGGGCGTACCGCAACCGTTCTGGGTCCAGGCCGCTGCCTTGGCGGCTCGCACGGCGGTGTTCATCTCCGCCGACGCCAGCCGTCCGACCCAAAGCGGCAGCCTGCCAGGCCTGGACCCGGCACCGGCCAGCGAGCGTTTCACCCTGACCGAGCGCCAGTCGCTGCTCAACTATGGCATCGCCACGGCATATTACGAAGGTGGCTACGTACGCATCCAGCGCTCCATCACCACGTATCAGAAGAATGCCTTCGGCCAGGCTGACAACTCCTACCTGGACAGCGAAACCATGCACCAGTCGGCGTTCATCGTGCGCCGTCTGCAAAGCGTGATCACCAGCAAGTACGGCCGCCACAAACTGGCCTCCGACGGTACCCGTTTCGGCGCCGGCCAGCCCATCGTGACCCCGAGCACCATCCGCGGCGAACTGATCGCGCAATACGCCAAGCTCGAACTGGAAGGCCACGTGGAAAACGCCGAACTGTTCGCCGAACACCTGGTCGTCGAGCGTGACAGCCAGGACCCGAGCCGGGTCAATGTGCTGTTCCCACCGGACTACATCAACGGCCTGCGGGTGTTCGCGCTACTCAACCAATTCCGCCTGCAATACGACGACGCCGCCTGACGGTAGCACTCAGTCGCATGCATTCAGCCCATCTTGCGTGGGCTTTTTATTTGAAGGGAGAAACACCATGGGTCAACTGATTGCGGGCACCTGCTACGTCAAAGTGGACGGCGCTCAATTGACCATCAATGGCGGCTGCGAAGCGCCACTGATGTTCACCAAACGCGAAACCGTCGTACCGGGTTTCTACAAGGAAACCGACATCGCCCCGTCCTTCAAGGTGACGGCCCTGCACACCGCGGACTTCCCGCTCAAGCAGCTGGTCGCCGGCACCGACATGACCGTCACCTGCGAATTCAACAACGGCAAGGTCTATGTGTTGGCCGGCGCCTACCTGGTGGAAGAGCCGGTGTCCAAGGGTGACGACGCCACCATCGAGCTGAAATTCGAAGGCATCAAGGGGACTTGGCAATGACCGATGTCGTGACGCTGCGCGTGGCCATCGAGGCCCACGGCGAGCCGCTGAGCGAACTCACCCTGCGCCGTCCGACGGTGCAAGAGGTCCGGGCGATCAAGGCGCTGCCCTACAAGATCGACAAGAGCGAGGAGGTGAGCCTGGACATGGACGTCGCGGCCAAATACATCGCGGTGTGCGCCGGCATCCCACCGTCGTCGGTCAACCAGTTGGACCTGGCTGACCTCAACGCCCTGAGCTGGGCCGTCGCGAGTTTTTTCATGAGTGCGGCGTCGCAGCCATCGGCGACCTGATCGCCGCCGCCTATGACCTGGCTTGGTTCTGGAAGGTTGACCCCGAACAGATGATGGCCAGGCCACTGGATGTGCTCCGCGAATCTCTGGAGCACGCGCAACGGATCAATGCGATGCAGCAGGTGCAGTGATGGCAGACACACAAAAGGTAGAGAGAAAAGCGGTGCTGCTGACGGGCATCGACGAGCTGTCACCCAAGCTCGCCGGCCTTCGTGCGAAGGTCGCGAGTTTCAAGCAGAACCTCGACGCCACGGGTCTGGGCAGCCTGGATATTTCCGGTCTGTTGCCCAGCGGCGGCCTGGCCCAGCCCTTTATGGACGGGCTCAAGTCGGCGCTGGCCTTCAAGGACGAAGCGGGCGCCGCGAGCGCGGCGGCCAGCGCCGTCCAGGCCCCTGAAGCGTCCCGTGTAGCGGCACAGAACCTGGATGGATTGAAGACTTCCATCAGTAACGTGTCGGTGCAGTTCGGCTCGGCCTTGGGGCCAGCGGTCAACGCAGTGGCGGTCAGTTTACAGCCCATGGTCAGCGGCGTGGCCCAGGTGCTGCAGGACAACCCGCAACTGGTACAGGGCCTGGCGAATGGCGTCGTGGCGTTCAACGCGATTCAGATGGCGGTCAGCGGCGCGAGCCAGGCGTTCGAAGTGGTGAACCTGGCCTTGAAGATGAACCCCATCGGCTTGATTGCCATGGGCATCGCCTTGGCGGCCGGGATGATCATCGCCCATTGGGAGCCGATTTCAGCGTTCTTCGCCGGACTCTGGCAGAGGCTTGCGCCGATCGTCCTGCCGATGGTCGAGTTCTTCAAGACGATGTTCGCCTTTACCCCGATGGGGCAGGTGATCAGCAACTGGGGGCCGATCAGCAGCTTTTTTGGCGCACTCTGGAATGTGATCGTGGCGGCGGCAACGCCGGTCATCGGTTTCATGCAGACGTTGTTCGCCTGGTCACCCTTGGGCTTGATCGTTGCCAATTGGGCGCCCCTGACCGGGTTGTTCGCGGCGATCTGGGACCTGCTCAAGGCCTTGACCGTGCCGGTGATGGACGCCTTGAAAGGCCTGTTCGACTGGACGCCGTTGGGACTGATCATGGCCAACTGGGGCACGATCGGTGAAGTCTTCGCCGGGATCTGGGAGGGCGTGCGCAACCAGGTGTCAATCATGCTGGCGGTGTTCAGCGGCCTGTTCGACTGGTCACCCATCGAGGGTCTCGTCAAGCAGTGGGGGCCGGTGGGCGAGTGGTTCAGCCAGTGGTGGAACGAGTTGCAGGCGGTGATCGCGCCGATCAAGGCGTTTTTCAACGGCGGCTTCGGCGAGATGATCACCTCGTTCACCGGCAAGGTCGAGGGCTTGACCGAGGCGCAGCGCGCCACCAACGCCGAAGGCAAAGGTGAGCTGGCGCCGGCGTTTTTTGGCGCGTCCAACGAGCAGCCTCCGGGCCTGTCGTCCAGCCTGGCGCCAGCATCCGCCAACGTTCCGGCGAAGACCTCGCTGGCGCCGGGTACCTTGCCACAAACCTCCAGCGCCCTGGTGCAACAAAGCGCGGCGAACAATCGTACGCAACTCGAAGGCGGCCTGACCGTGCGCTTCGAAAATGCGCCGGCCGGGTTGCGCGCCGACCCACCACAGACCAATCAACCGGCCCTGGCGGTGAGTTCGCGCATCGGCTATCGCTCACTGTCCACAGGAGGCTCCAATGAGCTGGCGTGATCGTTTGTTGCCGGCGTCGTTTCGAGGCGTCGGGTTCTGGGTCGACCAGGCGAAAACCCCGGTCGGCCACAAAGGCCAGTTGCATGAATATCCACAGCGTGACCAGCCGTTTTTCGAGGGGCTCGGCCAGCAGGCGAAGACTCATGAGCTGACTGCGTTCATCGTCGGCCCCGATTGCCTGGAGCAGCGCGACAAGCTGCTCAAGGCCTTGGAGCAGGGCAGCGGTGAACTGGTGCATCCGTGGCTGGGGCGCCTGCAGGTCAAGGTCGGCGAGTGCGACATGACCCAGACCCGTCAGGACGGCGGGCTGGTGACGTTCGCCCTGAAGTTTTACCCCGACCAGCCGCTGCAATTCCCTTCGGCCACGATCAATAGCCAGAAACTGCTGCTGGTTTCGGCCGACAGCTTCCTCGGTTCGGCGGTGCGGCGCTTCGAAGACGCCATGACCTTGATCAAGGCCGCACGGATCGGCATCGCTGACCTGCGCAACAGCCTCAAGGAAATCTACGGCGTGATCGAGCAGGAGCTCAAGCCGTTGATCGAGACCTATCGGCAACTCAGCGATCTGGTCAAGGCGGTGAAAACGTTGCCTAAGGAGGTGGTGGCCGAGTTCAAAGGGTTGCTGGGCGATATTCGGGAACTGAAGGACTTTGCCCGTGACGGCTATCGCGGCGTGATCGCCAGCGTGTCGCAACAGGTGGAGGCCATTCGCAAGGCCGACGCGCCCAAACTCACGACGGGCAAGGACACCACGGCGGCGGCCCAGGCCGTGGCCGACCTGGTGCAGGACACGCTGCTGGTGCAAGCCGCGCAATGGATTGCGGCGATGCCGGTAGCAGCGCCTGCGGTCAAGTTGGGCGCCACGCCGTCGGTGGCGCAACAGGCCGTGCAACCGGTCCGGCGCCGGGACGTGCCGGTGGCCGACGATGTGCTGGCCCTGCGCGATGGCCTTAACGATGCGATCTGGCAGGCCTCCCTCAAGGCTGATCCGGAGCACTACCAGGCGATGAACAACCTGCGCCAGCAAATGGCCGCGCACCTGACGGCGGTGGCGTCTTCAGGCGTCAGGCTGATCAACCTGTCGTTCAAGCAAAGCCTGCCGGCGCTGGTAGTGGCGTATCAGCAATTCGCCGATGCCACCCGGGTGACGGAAGTGACCCAGCGTAACGGCGTCGCCCATCCTGGTTTCCTGCCGCCCAATGACCTGAAAGTCTCGGGGGAGTAAGCCATGAACGAGCTCGACAACGCTGTCTCGCTTACCGTCGGCGGATTGGATTACGGCGGCTGGAAAAGCGTGGAAATCAGTGCGGACCTGGAGCGCCAGTTCCGCACCTTCAAACTCGATATCACCTGGCAATGGCCGGGGCAGACCCAAGCGGTGCCGATCCGTCCGGGCGATGAATGCCAGGTGCGCATTGGTGCCGACCTAGTCCTCAGCGGTTATGTGTTCAAGGCACCGGTCAGCTATGACGGCCGGCAGATCAGCCTGAGCATTGAAGGCGGTTCCAAAACCCAGGACCTGGTGGACTGCGCGGCGATCAACCGTCCGACTCAATGGCGCGGGCAAACGCTGCTGAGCATCGTCCAGGCCCTGGCATCGCAATACGGCGTGGGGGTTGTCAGCGAGATCCCTGAAACCGCGCGGTTGAGCGAACACAGCATCGTGCCGGGGGAAACGGTCTTCCAATCCATCGACCGTTTACTGACGTTGTTCCGAGTGTTTTCCACCGATGACGCGCAAGGGCGTGTGTTGCTGGCCAAACCCGGCAGCGGTGGGCGGGCCAATGATGTATTGGAACTGGGCAAGAACATTCTGTCGGGCAACGCACCGATGGACTATAGCCAGGTGTTCTCCGAATACCGGGTCATCGGCCAGCACAAGGGCAATGATCAGCAGAGCGGGGCGGCGGTAAGTGAAGTCTCTGGCACCGCCACCGATCTAGGCTTCAAGCGCAAGCGGGTGACGGTGATCAGCGAGAGCGCGCAATTGACCTTCGAACTGGCCCAGCAACGGGCCGATTGGGAAAGCGCCATCCGCAGCGGCAAGGCCCTGACCACCACCTACCGCGTGCAAGGCTGGCGCCAGGCCAATGGTGACTTGTGGCGGCACAACACCTTGGTACGGGTGATCGACCCGGTGCTGGGATTCGACGGTGACATGTTGATTTCCAAAGTGACGTATTCGCTGTCGGCCCAAGGCTCCGTCACCACCCTGCAAGTCGCACCGCCGCATACCTTCGACGCCAACCCGGTGCCGCCCAAATCCTGAGCCCAATGCAAAACTCCTTGTGGGAGCGGGCTTGCTCGCGAAAGCGGTGGGCCAGCTTGCATCGATATTGGCTGTCCCGACGCCTTCGCGAGCAAGCCCGCTCCCACAGTACTTCGAGACCGCCTCCAAAGTGTCCGCCCACTACAGATCCCTTGCTCGCGATGGCGGCAGTTTAGCCGATGGAGACGTTGATCCGAACACCGCGTTCAAGTCCCCGATTCTCAAGGAAACCTCAATGAGCCTACTGACCCGCCTCCTGGCGCGCGGCACTGTCGTGCTCGCCAATTCGGCCACCAAGTTGCAGTCGCTGCAAATGCGCCTCACCGCCGGCGAAGTGAACGACGACATGGAGCACTTCGAACCCTACGGCTTCACCAGCAACCCGCTGGCCGGTGCCGAGGGCATTGCCACGTTCCTGGGGGGCGATCGTTCCCATGCCGTGGTCCTGGTGGTCGCCGATCGCCGCTTCCGTCTCCAGGCCCTGGCCCCCGGCGAAGTGGCGCTCTACACCGACGAAGGCGACAAGCTCCACTTCAAGCGCGGTCGTGTCATCGACATCGAGACTGCAACCCTGAACATCCGCGCCAGTAGCGCGGTGAACATCGACAGCCCGGTCATCAACCACACCGGCAAGATCGTCTCCCAAGGCGACCAGATCGCCGGCGGCATCAGCCAGATCAAACATGTGCATGTCGGCGTACAGGCCGGCAACGGCCAGACCGGCGCGCCGGCGGGAGGTCAATGATGTTCATCAGCCAGAACCTGCACGCCGCGCTGACCCGTTCGGTGCTGATCAGCCTGTTCACTTGGCGCCGCGCCGCCGATGACGATGCCGTCGACGATGACGAACGTTTCGGCTGGTGGGGCGACACCTTTCCCACCGTTGCCGACGACCGCATCGGCTCGCGGCTGTGGCTGTTGCGCCGGGTCAAGCTGACCCGCCAGACCCAGCTCGACGCCGAATTCTATGCCCGCGAGGCCTTGCAATGGCTGATCGATGACGGCCACTGCAGTGCCATCGACATCATCAGCGAACGCCTCGACGCCCAGCGCCTGAACCTGCGCACGGTCCTGACCCTGGCCGACGGCGAGCGCCTGGACATCAACCCCGATAACAGTTGGCAGGTGACCTATGCCGTTTGAAACCCCTTCGCTGCCGGTGCTGATCAAACGCGCCCAAAGCGACCTGGCCAGCGATTCGCTGCGCCAGTCCGATGCCCAAGTGTTGGCCCGCACCCTTGGCGGCGCCGCCTACGGCCTGTATGGCTACCTGGACTGGATCGCCGAGCAGATCCTGCCGGACAAGGCCGATGAGTCCACCCTGGAACGCATCGCCGCCCTGCGCCTGAACCAGGCGCGCAAAGCGGCCCAAGTAGCCAGCGGCAATGTCAGCTTCAGCGCTGCGGCAGGTGCCGTGCTGGATGTCGATACGCTGCTGCAATCCACCGATGGCCGCATTTATAAAGTGACCACCGCCCGCACCACCAGCAATGGCCTGAACACCGCCACCGTCGCGGCGCTGGAAGCCGGTAGCCTGGGCAATGCCGATGCCGGCCTGGTGCTGACACCGGTGCAGCCGCTTCTGGGCATCGACAATCGCTTCACCGTGCTGGCGCCGGGGCTAACCGGCGGTGTTGCCCGGGAAAGCCTTGAGTCCCTGCGCGCCAGGGTGATCCGTTCCTATCGCGTGATTCCCCACGGCGGTTCGGCCCAGGACTATGAAACCTGGGCCCTGGAGTGCCCCGGCATCACCCGTGCGTGGTGCCGGGGCAGCTACCTGGGGCCAGGCACCGTCGGCCTGTTCGTGATGCGGGACGACGATCCGCAACCGATCCCCAACGCCGAGCAATTGGAAGACGTGCGGGCCTACATCGAGCCCTTGCGCCCGGTGACCGCTGAGCTGCACGTGCTGGCGCCGACGCAGGTACCGGTGAACTACAGGCTGCGCATCACGCCGGACACCAGCGCCGTGCGGGCCGCCATCGAGGCCCAACTGCGCGACTTGCATAACCGTGAAGCCGGCCTCGGCGAAACGCTGTTGCTCAGTCATATCGCTGAAGCCATCAGCAGCGCCACCGGCGAAACCGACCACAAACTCAGCGCGCCAGTCGCCGATGTCGTCGCCGCCAGCAATCAGTTGCTGACGTTCGGAGGCTGCACATGGCTGGAATAAGAACCGCCGAACAGTACCAGGCCCAACTGCGCAGCCTGCTGCCCAGCGGCCCGGCATGGGATCCGGAGCACGTACCGGAGCTGGACGACGTGCTGCAAGGCATCGCCCAGGAATTGGCCCGCCTCGACGCCCGTGCCGCCGACCTGCTCAACGAGATGGATCCGGCGGGCGTGAGTGAGCTGGTGCCGGACTGGGAGCGGGTGATGAACCTGCCGGATCCGTGCCTCGGGGCCACGCCGTTGTATGACGATCGCCGTCTGGCGGTGCGCCGACGGTTGTTGGCGGTGGGCAGCCAAGCCATTGCCTACTACGTGGAAATCGCCAAGAGCCAGGGTTACCCCAACGCCACCATCACTGAACTGAAGGCGCCGCGCATGGGCCGCGCCCGGTTCGGCGAAGCGCATTTTGGCACCTGGCAGGCGCAGTTCATGTGGACCCTCAATACCGGTGGCCGGCTGCTGCTGGGGCGGCGTTTTGGTGCGAGCTATTGGGGCGAGCGTTTTGGCGTTAATCCGGGCTCGGCCCTGGAGTGCCTGATTCATCGCAGTGCACCGGCGCATACCAAGGTTCACATCAATTATGACTAAGGAATAGAAGATGGATTATCCGAAGAGTGTGCCCAGCGCCGGGCTGGTGAATGGGAAGTTCGTGGATGAAAACCCGCTGACCGGGACGCCGGGGTCGTTGATTCCGGCGGATTGGGGAAATGGGGTGACGGAGGAAATTCTGAACGTCATCAAGGCGGGTGAGCTGACGCCGGACGAGCAGAAATATGATCAGTTGCTGCAAGCAATTCGCAGTGTGTCGGCCAGGGGATGGACGCTTGATTCTGCTTTGCCGATAAGTTCGCTGCCCATGCCGACCGTGGCCAGTACTGACGGACGTCTGGTGGTGACTCCCTCTGCGGTTTCAACCAGCGGCGGACGCGTTTCGATTCCCGCGGGCGTATTGATTGGCCTGGGACAGGAAGTGGTGCCGGGACAGCTGGGCAGAGTGCGTACCTTTACCACTCAGGCATGGAGCAGCGGCGATCTATTGCCGACCTCTAGCTACTTCTTGCGAGCGCAGGTGAGCGGTGGAACGCTGACCTTCTACACGCAGCGCGGAGCCCCTCATGACTCGGCCCCCGAGGGGCTGAAGGGTATCGCCAATGGCGCTGCGGGCGGGGGCTTTCAGTCGACCCCGCTAGACATTTGCATTGCCTGGATAGTGACAGCTGGACCCGGATCGGTACCTGTCGTCAGGCTGATCTACAACCGTGCCCGGTTACTGTGGACACAGACCGTCAATGGCAGCGGCGTGGTTTCACTACCGCTTGATCCTCACGCCCGGGCGGCACGTTTGATAGTGGGTAATCCGACGCCACACCCCACTGGCCTTACAAGTGTTGGTTTTGCTCCGGGCGGATGGCTCGGTGGTAACTACTGCTCGTTGAATCCCACGGTGGGGACATCCAGTAATTGGGATGGTTGGTCCTCCGCCGGTGCGCCGGCCTTGATTTTTTCCAGCAATGTCGTTGGCGATACTACCGTTTCGACTTTGACGGCCAGTTTTGATCACTCCGAACTACGTTCGCTGTGGCAGGTATACCAAGCCGAACATACCCTTGGGGCCGCAAATGCTGCTAGTGACGAGTTGCTATTCAGCATGGGCATCAAGACCTTTGCGCAATCGGACTATTCCAACGGCATTGCAATCAACTTTTCCGCTGCTGTTAACGTTAATTTTTCCTGGGAGTTGATTCGATGAACGTCATTCAAGAATTGCATCAGTTCGAGGAAGGGCTGCGTCCCGCGCGGCCTTCTCCAGCCCATGACTGGAACGGTGACAGTTGGGTGCTGGATGTTGAGAAAGCGGGTGTGCTTATACAACAGGAAGGCGAACGCCTGTGCGACAAGATCGATTCCGCTGCCGACAGCGCCCGTCGCGCGTTGGCCGGTGATCCCCTACGCGCCCTGGAATATCAACAAGCGGCCCTTGAAGCGCAGGCCTTCAAGGATCAGGGCTACCCGAAAAAAACCGTTCCGTTGTCGGTTTCTGCCTGGGTCGTAAAAGGGCGCACAGCCAGGCAGGCGGCGGATCAGATTCTCGCCAAGGCCGCTGAATTTGAAGCGAACCTGCTGGCGCTTCGCGAACTGCGCCTCAAGGCCAAGGCACAGATTCGCGCACACATGGCCAAAGGCAAGGCGGATCTTGCCAGCCAAGTGGCTGATGAGGTGCTTGCGACTATCCGAGCGCTACCTCTTCGCGCTTGAACCCATCCATAGAGAGCAATAAAACATGGATTATCCAAAAAGTGTTCCCAGCGTCGGGCTGGTGAACGGTCGGTTCGTGGATGAAAACCCCGTCGAAGGCTCGCCGGGATCCCTGATCCCCGCCGTGTGGGGCAACAGCGTCACACAGGAAATCCTGGGGGTGATTTCTGGCGCCGATATGGCGCCATCCGAAGCAGACACCCAGCAGCTTTTTAAAGCCGTTCAGAAGATCATCGGTACGACCACCCCTACGCGTTCGGTGATTACACGTCTGGCCCTGTCGAAGGCGCTGACGGCAAGTGAGCTGGGTCTCGTATTGATTGACGCCAATGCTGGCGCCACTACCATCGGGTTGCCCTCGTCCAACGTCGGGCTGGGTGTTCGAGATGTCATCATTCGTCGCCTGGACAACAGCGGTAATCGTCTCGTGGTTCAGGCCGCCGGCGCGGACCGAGTCAAGTTCCACACCCACCTTTCGGCTGTCGGTTATCCATTTATCGTATTGATGGGCAGTGGAGACTGGTGGCATTTGCGCAGTGACGGTGCCGGGAACTGGTGGCCCATGGGGCGCTTTGACAACACTCCCTTGGGACGCCCGTTTTTTGAAACGACTATCCAACTGAGCCCGGGAGGTTACGGAGCGCTAAATGGCACAGTCATGAAGCGTGCTGAATGGCCATGGCTCTGGGATCACGCCCAACAGTCCGGAATGCTCGGCACCGAAGCCACTCGGGAGGGGAACGAAGGTAAATGGAGCTCCGGTGACGGGGCACTTACTTTCCGTGCGCCGGAAGGACGGGGTGAGTTTCTGCGAATTCTGGACGAAGGGCGTTCTGTGGACACGGGACGGGCGATGGGGACCTTTCAACCCGGCACTGTCCACTCTCATGCGCTAGGGGCGCAAGGGGCTGGTGCGGTTGGATCAAGATGGTCCGATAGTCTTACCGGTTTCGGTGCCAATACCCGCGAGGAAATCAAAATCATCGGAGATTTGGTAAACGGCGGCCCGACTTTCCCTGCTGGGACCTCCTACCAGATGGATCCGGCCAATACGCTGCTCTACTCGTTCAAGTCTCGCCCGCGTAACGTCGCCTATCCTGCGCGTATGAAACTAATCTGAGGTGTCTGTGTTTTATTATCTATTCGATAAGTCCGGCGCATTGTCCGGGCCCGTGGAGTTTTCCGTAACGCCGGGTATTGGCGTTCAGATTCCCAGCAATGCTGTTGAAATTTCCTTTGAGCTCCCCCCGCCTGAAAGCGGCCGTACGTGGGCGCTGGTGAATAATGTTCCTCGAGAGGTGATTGATCATCGCGGTCTGGTTTATCGCATAGAAGATGGAGGCCAGCAGGTCTGGAGCGAACTTGGAGAGTTGCCGGCTGCGTTCACAAGGGAGCCCTGGCCGGGTAATTACCACATTTGGGCAAACCAGTCCTGGCAGTTTGATGTTGAGTCACAGCTGAACGACGTCAAGACTCGGGTCCTGGCCGAACGGGATGCTCTTCTTCGCGACGCAGTTCTGCGTATCGCTCCCCTGCAATACGCCGAGGACATCGGCGATGCGAGCGATCAGGAGCAACTGGCGCTGATGGAATGGAAGCTTTACAGCGTCGAATTGAACCGCATCCAGCATCAAACCGGTTTCCCAACCGACATCACCTGGCCGGTCGTGCCTGAGTCCGCTGTTTAAACCCAATACAGGTTGGACGGCTAAAAAACGCTCATTTTTCCCAGGCGCTGTTGGTGCGAGTCAACAGGCGAGGCCTTCTATTGCCGTTTTCGACCGTTTGAAATTTAAAGGAGAGGAACTTGGATTATCCCAAAAGTGTGCCCAGTGCGGGCCTGGAGAATGGTCGGTTCGTGGATGAGGATCCACTGGCAGGTACGCCGGGATCATTGATCCCCGCCAGTTGGGGGAATGGCGTCACGCAAGAGGTGCTTAATGTCATTCAAGCCGCCGGGTTGACACCGTCGGAACAACTGAACAATCAGTTATTGACAGCATTGCGAGGCAGCGGGTTATTCACCACCGCTCCACAGTTCGACAACGACAGATCCGTGGCGACTACGGAGTTCGTGAGACGCAGCGGGCTCCAGTATTCCGGCTTTACTGCATACGCGACCAATACCGCGTTGACAGTGGCTCACATCGGCGGGGTCGTCAGTTTCGCTAGTGCGACACCGATCAGCGCCACGTTGCCCGATACAGCCGGAGTCATGCATGGGGCGACGCTCAACCTTATCAATGTGGGAACCGGCGTGGTGACCGTTTCGACGGCCTCGGCTGTCGATACGATAGGTTCGTCAAGTGCGGCATTGGGACCGATCGATCTGGGGCGGGGTGAAACAGCGGAGTTCATCAAACTGGACAACCAATGGCGGTTGATCGGCGGCACCATTCTGCTGAAGTACACCTCGTTGTTTTCTGGCCAGCTCGGTAATCCGGGTTACCAGAAATATGCCAGTGGAAACATCGACCAGTGGGGCTTCGGTACGACCGATGCCAATGGCGAGGTCTTCGTCACTTTTCCCATTTCCTTTCCCAACGCCTTCGTCTCGGCAGTGGCGACTCACGCGGGCGGCGACTCAGCCATCGTGATTGTGGTGGGCGGGACAGCCACACGGCAAGGCGTACGTCTGAAAGTCCGAAACTATGTAGGGCAAGTAGCGGCTGGATGGGGTGTCACTTATTTCGCGAAGGGTTATTGAATGAACGAATTGAGCGTGTTGTTCAGTCCAAGTACCTGCGGAGCTTATGTTCCGGGTATCAATACTTCAGACATTCCCGAAGATGTCATAGAAATCCCGCGGGCTTATTGGCTCTCGCTGCTTCAACAACTGGCCGTTTCGCCCAAGAGAATCTCAGTCAACCCAGACAACGGTTACCCTATTCTCATAGATCCGCCTCCTCTGACGGCGGCCCAGGCTACTGCGAACGAATATGCCTGGCGCAACGGCCAGCTTACGGCCACCGACCGCCTGGTAGCCCGGGATCGCGACGAAATGGACGATGGCGGCGGTACAACCCTGGACCAAACGCAATACACAGCGCTCCAGGCTTACCGTCGCGCTCTCAGGGATTGGCCGCAGGATGAGTTTTTCCCGGCCATTGAACATCGCCCGGTTGCGCCGCCCTGGCTGGCTGGGCAACTTTAATAATCTGTTTTCTATGGTCTGAGCATGGACGTTACCCAACAGCAACTCATCAAAATCATGCCTAACGCCCGCAGCCAAGCGGGCGTTTTTGTTTCCGCGCTTAACAGCGCCATGCCCCGTCACCGTATCGAAACGCCTAAACGCATCGCCGCGTTTCTGGCGCAGGTCGGCCATGAATCGGGGCAATTGCGCTATGTGCGCGAACTCGGCGGTGATCAATACCTCAGCCAGTACGACACGGGACCGTTGGCCGTGCGCCTGGGCAATACGCCCCAGGCCGACGGAGACGGTCAGAAGTACCGAGGCCGAGGGTTGATTCAGATAACCGGGCACGACAACTACCTTCGTTGCAGCCTGGGTTTGTTTGGCGACGAACGCCTGTTGGCTTTGCCGGAGCTACTGGAACAACCGCAATGGGCCGCTGAATCCGCGGCGTGGTTCTGGGAGCAGAACGGCTTGAACGAACTGGCCGACCGCGATCAATTCAATACCATCACCCGCCGCATCAACGGCGGTTTGAACGGCTTGGAGGAGCGCCTGCAACTCTGGGCGCGGGCGAGGGCAGTGTTATGCCAGTCTTCGGCCTGATGCCTTTTTCTGCTCGCACCCTTGGCATTGTCGTTTTGCTGGCAGTGTTGGCGGGTGGTCCGGCAATGCTCGCGTGGCGCCTCCAGGATTGGCGTTATGGCCAACAATTGGCGCAACTGGCACAAGCCCAGACTGCGACGTTGAGTCAGATAAGCCAGGCGGCCGCGATGCAGCAAAAGGCCGAGCAGGACAAACGCCTCGCCCTTGAACAACAACTCTCCACCAGCGAACAAACCCATTACCGAGCCCTGAGCGATGCCCAACGTGACCAGGATCGCCTGCGCGATCGCCTTGCTACTGCCGATGTCCGGCTGTCAGTCCTCCTCGACGCCGGCGATGTTGCCGCCGGTTGTGCAGTGCCTGCCGCCACCGGCGCCGGCGGCCTGGATCATGGCGCCCCACGCGCCCGACTTGACCCGGCGCATGCTCAACGAATTATCGCCATCACCGCCGCCGGTGATCGCGCACTGATTGCCTTGCAGGCCTGTCAGGCCTATATCAGAGCGCTGGGTCGGTAATCCGGCGAGCCTTGCAAGCGTCGACTGCTCGTGTACGGTAGGCCTCAATCGCGTGGAATCAGGAGAGCACCATGGACGACATTACCGAACTGGCCGCTGAATTGGGCAGACGCCTGCAGTTGCTCAATGCCCACGTCACCACGGCCGAGTCCTGTACGGGCGGCGGGATTGCCGAGGCGGTTACCCGGATTCCCGGGAGTTCGGCCTGGTTCGAGGCCGGTTATGTCACCTATTCCAATCGCCAGAAGAGCCAGCAGCTGGAGGTGCCGGCCGAGCTGTTCGAAAAAGTCGGGGCGGTCAGCCGCGAGGTGGTCGAGGCCATGGCACAAGGCGCCCAGCGCAAAAGCCTGGCGCGTTTTGCCGTGGCGGTCAGCGGGGTGGCCGGGCCGGACGGGGGCTCGCCGAGCAAGCCGGTGGGTACCGTATGGCTCGCCTGGGCCGTCGGCCAGACGCTGATCAGCGAACAGCGCTTCTTTCCAGGCAACCGCGACGAGGTCCGCCGACAAACGGTGAAGGCCGCGCTAGAGGGGCTGCTGCAACATGCCGCTGTAGAAATCTCAAATCAGGGGTAGGCGATCCTCAATCGCTGTGGAATAATACTGGCTACTTATACAGGTGTTGGCCGTCAGGCCTTATTGATTACGTGAGGACTTTAATGGACGACAACAAGAAGAAAGCCTTGGCTGCGGCCTTGGGTCAGATCGAACGTCAATTCGGCAAGGGTGCCGTAATGCGTATGGGCGATCAGGACCGTCAGGCTATTCCTTCCATCTCCACCGGCTCCCTGGGCCTGGACATTGCGCTTGGCATCGGCGGTCTGCCAAAAGGCCGAATCGTTGAAATCTACGGTCCTGAGTCTTCCGGTAAAACCACACTGACCCTGTCCGTGATCGCCCAGGCTCAAAAAGCCGGCGCGACCTGCGCCTTCGTCGATGCCGAACACGCTCTGGACCCGGAATACGCCGGCAAACTGGGTGTCAACGTCGACGACCTGCTGGTTTCCCAGCCGGACACCGGCGAGCAGGCCCTGGAAATCACCGACATGCTGGTGCGTTCCAACGCGGTTGACGTGATCATTGTCGACTCCGTGGCGGCGCTGGTGCCAAAGGCTGAAATCGAAGGTGAAATGGGCGACATGCACGTGGGCCTCCAGGCTCGCCTGATGTCCCAGGCCCTGCGCAAGATCACCGGTAACATCAAGAACGCCAACTGCCTGGTGATCTTCATCAACCAGATCCGTATGAAGATCGGCGTGATGTTCGGCAGTCCGGAAACCACCACCGGTGGTAACGCACTGAAGTTCTACGCCTCGGTTCGCCTCGACATCCGCCGTACTGGCGCGGTGAAAGAAGGTGATGAAGTGGTCGGCAGCGAAACCCGCGTCAAGGTCGTGAAGAACAAGGTGGCTTCGCCGTTCCGTCAGGCCGAGTTCCAGATTCTTTACGGCAAGGGCATCTACCTCAATGGTGAGATGATCGACCTGGGTGTGTTGCACGGTTTCGTCGAGAAGTCGGGCGCTTGGTACGCCTATAACGGCACCAAGATCGGTCAAGGCAAGGCCAACTCGGCCAAGTTCCTGGCGGATAACCCGGAAGTTGCCGCTGCCCTCGAGAAACAACTGCGTGACAAACTGTTGAGCCCGGTCGCAGACGTCAAGTCCGTGGCTAATCGCGAGACCGCTGACGATCTGGCTGACGCTGACATCTGATCGATCCGATGACCGTCGTACTCGATACCCTCGTCGCGGTGCGGCGAACCGCGATGGACCTGCTCGCCAGGCGCGAGCACGGTCGGGTCGAGCTGACGCGTAAACTGCGTCAGCGCGGCGCGCCCGATGAATTGATCGACACGGCCCTCGACCGTTTGACTGAAGAGGGCCTGCTGTCGGAGTCCCGTTACCTGGAAAGCTTCGTCGCTTATCGCGCCCGCTCCGGCTACGGTCCTTTGCGCATTCGTGAGGAGCTGGGCCAGCGTGGTTTGCAACGCCCGGATATCGAACTCGCCTTGCGCGAAAGCGGTATCGACTGGCAGGAGCAATTGACGGACACCTGGCGTCGTAAGTTCTCCGGGCATTTGCCTATCGATGCACGAGAGCGAGCCAAGCAAGGGCGTTTCCTGGCGTACCGAGGCTACTCCATGGAAATGATCAACCGCTTGTTCAGCGGTCGCGGCATGGATGATTGAATAAAAAACGGCCCGCTATTTCGATAGCGGGCCGTTTTTTTATGGGTTCAGGTTACCTTGATCGGCTCCCAGGTAAGGGGTTGGGGCTTTTGGGCAGGTTGGGCCCAGTTTTCCGGCAGGTTGATGTAGTCCACCAATTCCCTCAGGCGACCATGATTACGGGCGTTGAAGGTAAACGTTAGGCGTGTCAGATGACTGAACCTGGCCTCGTCGTGCTCTTCACCGCTGTAGTCATGTTGATGAAAACAATCGTTCAGGCACAGGTCGGCGAAATTTACCTGCATCTGCTGCAGTGCCTGTTCGCTTAGCTTGTGATTCATGCGGATCACGAACTGATGCTTGAGCCAGCGACTGGAGTGGAAGTTGCGGTAGAACTGGTTGATCTCTTCCACGGCCTCTTCGGCGTTGTACACCAGGCGCATGAGCTTCATGTCGGTGGGCAGGATGTAGCGATTTTCCTCCAACTGCTCGCGGATAAAGTCCAGGGCGCTTTGCCAGAACTTGCCCCCGGGAACATCCAGCAGGACCACCGGTACCAGTGGGCTTTTACCGGTCTGGACCAGCGTCAGGACTTCCAGCGCCTCATCAAGCGTGCCGAAACCGCCAGGGCAGAGCACCAGTGCATCGGCCTCCTTGACGAAAAACAGCTTGCGGGTGAAGAAGAAGTGGAACGGCAGCAGGTTCGACGTGCCTTCAACGGTCGGGTTTGCGTGCTGTTCGAAAGGCAGGGTGATATTGAATCCCAGGCTATGGTCACGTCCCGCGCCTTCATGGGCAGCGGCCATGATGCCACCGCCGGCACCGGTGATGACCATCATGTCCGAGCGGGCCAGCGAAGCGCCCAATTCTCGGGCCAGGCCGTACAGCGGATGTTCGATAGGCGTTCGGGCCGAGCCGAAAACCGTGACCTTGCGCCGGCCCTTGAATTGTTCGAGCGTACGGAAGGCGTGTTCCAATTCCCTCAAGGTCTGCAGCGTGATCTTGGCATTCCAGCGGTTGTGATCTTCCTGGGCCATGCGCAGCACAGTCAGGATCATGTCACGGTAAATGGGGAGGTTGGGGCTGTTGGGAGACACCAGGTTGAGTTGTTCTTCGACCTTGTGGGTAAGGTCGTGGCCGTGGTTCTCAAAATGACGACTGAGCAGGTCATTCGGTTTATAAGGCATTCAACTTCTCCTTCTTAACAGGACCCTGGCCCGGATGAGAGATTCATCAGGACCACGACACTTCGTGTGTCGTCGTCAGCCCAGGCAGCGGCCTGGAGGTTGACCTGGCTTGACGCGGTCTGCAGCAGAGCGACCAAGCCATCCAGCGGGTTCTGTTTTTCCCTTTTAATGAAAACAAGCACACCAAAGTGTTGGCCGGGCAGCCTCTTTCTGCCCGATGCAAATACTCAGAGTACTTTTGAATCTAGCCGATCTTTGCTGTCCTGATCATGGCGCTCAAAAGTGACCGTTGGCAACCGCTGGATAAGTGCACCGCCATATCGTGCCGCTCGTCAGATTGCCGGCCGGGTGCGTGCCGCTCTGATTTACTGATAACAAGCGTGGCAATGCAATTTAGCGCTCAGGGCTGGTGCTACGTGATGGATTGAAGCGGACGGGCATGGAGGCGGGAGAGATGACCAGGGTGACTCTGGAGCTCGACAGGCAGTTGTACTTGATGTTGTTGGAATCGGCACAGGCCAATCGGGTGAGTCTTGAAGAGGAATGCTGTCGTCGACTGGAAGGGCGGGCATGGCGCTCGCGCTACCTGCAGGCGCTGGTGGCGGAATTGCGCGCCGACGATGAGCAGCGGCGCGCAAGCTCGGGTTGATCACTTCTTCGTCTTGGCGGGTTTCGGGCAATCCGATTCCTGGAAGCGTTCGGTCGCGACCGGGCGGTTGGTCTTAACCTCGGTGAATTCGTAGCGCATTGTCGCGCCCTTGGCCATCAACTTGCGGAAGCCCGGATTGGTGCACACCGTGGAGCCCAGCTGAAAATACACGGCCTTCGGATCGGCACGCATTTTTTGGGCATGGCTGCTTTGCACGCTGAGGTGGTTGATCAGCTCGGTGCCTTCGACGGTATACCCCTGGTCGAGAATGTCTTCGTTGATCGCCCGCGGCGTACCGACGCTACTTTCCTTGGCAACGTTCTGCAGCATCTTGTTCAGTTCGAGTTCTTTCAGCGAGGCAGCCTGAGCGCTGAAGGACGTCGCCAGCAGAACGGCAACGGTAGGGACGATAAGGCGCAGCATGAAACTCTCCTGGTTCAGTGACTGGTGGTTCGACCGATCACATGACTGTGCGTTCAGTGGCCGGGGATTATAGGGGAGCCCGGGTGGACGGTACAGGCTCGTGCGCTCTGGTAGACTGCCGGCCTTTATTGCCCTGCCGAGTGTTGTTCGTGTCGAGTTTTCCTGTCTGTCGGCGTCGCCCACGATGAATCACGCCCCTAACGCCGTAGCCCGCCTGCGCGACCAGCGCATCGATGAAGGGATCAAGCCGATCCAGGCCCGAGGCTGGCGCGCCCCCCGTTGCAGCGCCTGTCGGGTGATCGAGAGCCATTGCCTGTGCGCCTGGCGTCCGAGCGTCGAAACCCGTTCCGGGGTCTGCCTGATCATGACCAACAAGGAAGTGTTCAAGCCGAGCAACACCGGTTGGCTGATCGCCGACGTGGTGCGCGACAACCATGCGTTCATCTGGTCGCGCACGGAGGTCGATGAGCAACTGCTGACGTTGCTGAACGATCCGCAATGGCAGCCGTACCTGGTGTTTCCGGGCGAATACGTCGAGCCATCGCGGGTCACCCACACGGTGGACCTCGATCAGTCCAAGCGCCCGTTGTTCATTCTGCTGGACGCGACTTGGACGGAGGCACGGAAAATTTTCCGTAAAAGCCCGTATTTCGATCGGCTGCCGATCCTGAGCCTGCTGCCCGACAAACTGTCGCGCTACCGTTTGCGTCGTTCGACCCGCAGCGAGCACCTGTGCACTGCGGAAGTGGCGGCGTTGTGTCTGGAGTTGGCGGGGGACAGCGACGCCGCGTCGGCCCTGGATGCCTATTTCGATGTGTTCAGCCAGCACTATCTGGGCGCCAAGGGCCAGCAGGAGGTCAATGTGTCGACCCCGGCCCATGCCGAGTTGCAACCCTTCATTCGTACGCCGCACACAGTATTGGCTCAATAGTGGCCCATACTGGACTCAGGGGCGGCCGTGCTGCTTGACCACCCTGGCTTCGCTGGGCATGCTTGGCGCCGACCAGGGCGCCGCCCGTGTTGAAACGTCATGGTTGGCGTTGCACGTGCCCCTGTGGATGCCGCCGCGGGGCGGTGTCTTGAGTTGTCTTGGCGAGGTGCGAATGCTTCGGGCCTGCCATTAAAAACAGGATCATTTGAAAAATGGCCACATACGAAATCCTGATTGCCGATGACCACCCGCTCTTTCGCAGCGCGTTGCATCAGGCAGTGACCCTGGGCCTTGGCCCGGATGTCCGATTGACGGAGGTGGCCAGTATCGCGGAACTGGAGGTCCAGTTGACGGCGAAGTCCGATTGGGACCTGGTGCTGCTGGATCTGAACATGCCCGGTGCCTACGGTTTTTCAGGTCTGGTGCTGTTGCGTGGCCAATACCCGCAGATCCCCGTGGTCATGGTCTCGGCCCAGGAAGAAGCGTCAGTGATGGTCAAGGCCCGGGAGTTCGGCGCCAGTGGCTTCATCCCCAAGTCCAGCTCCCTTGAAATGATTCAAAAGGCCGTGAAGGCGGTCCTGGACGGCGATGTCAGCTGGCCGCCCCAGGCGTTTGAAGCCGTGAGCGTGTCCGAGGAAGCCAAGGCCGCCAGCGCGGGCTTGGCCAGCCTCACGCCACAGCAATTTCGAGTGTTGACCATGGTCTGCGAAGGCCTGCTGAACAAGCAGATTGCCTATGAACTGAACGTGTCGGAGGCCACTATCAAGGCCCACGTCACGGCGATCTTCCGTAAACTGAACGTACGCACCCGGACCCAGGCGGCCCTGCTGCTGCAACAACTTGAGTCAATTTCGCCGCAGACTTAATGCGCTGCTTCACGCTTTTTTGACCGGGTTTGAATTAGTTTCTCCACTCCTTTTCGATCAGTTGCTCACTCTATGTCACCTTTTAAAGGCCAGACCGGCCTGAAACGCATCCTCAACGCCTCCGGCTATTCCTTGGACGGGCTGCGCGCGGCTTTTGTCGGCGAAGCGGCTTTCCGTCAGTTGGTGTTGCTCAACGTCGTATTGATTCCGTTGTCGTTCTTCCTGAACGTCAGCCGTGTCGAACAGGCGCTGCTGATTGCCGTGTGCCTGCTGGCATTGATCGTGGAATTGCTCAACTCGGCGGTGGAGGCGGCGATCGACCGCATCTCCCTGGAGCTGCACCCATTGTCGAAAAACGCCAAGGACATGGGCAGCGCTGCCCAGTTCGTTGCCCTGACGATGATCGCGTTGGTGTGGGGCCTGATCCTGCTGTAACGGCTCAGGCAATGGCCGGCAGCACGATTTCGTCGCTGCGCTGGGCCCCGGCGGTGAACGCCCGGCACAATTCGAGAAATTCGCGCATGGCGGAGGTCTGGTACTTCTGTTTGTGCCAGATGAAATAGAACTGCCGCGCCAGGTCCATGTCCGGGGTTTCCACCGCGACGAGGCTGCCGCGGCGGAAGGCGTCGCGCAGGGCCAGGCGTGAGATGCAGCCAATGCCCAGGCCGGATTCAACGGCGCGCTTGATCGCTTCGGTGTGTTCCAGCTCCAGGCGGATGTTCAATGCGCTGCGGTGGTGGCGCATGGCCTGGTCGAAAGTCAGTCGCGTGCCCGAACCCTGTTCCCGCAGAATCCAGGCTTCATGGGTCAATTCCTCCATGGTCGCCTGGCCGCGCTTGGCCAGCGGGTGTTGAGGAGCGCAGAACACCACCAGTTCGTCCTCGACCCAGCTTTGCACTTCAATGTCTGGATGGCTGCAGTCGCCTTCGATTAGACCCAGATCAATTTCATAGTGGGCAACCTGGTGCACGATATTGGCAGTGTTCTGCACGTGCAGCTTCACCTGGCTTTCCGGATGGCGCTGCATGAACCCGCCGATCAACAAGGTCGCCAGGTAATTGCCGATGGTCAGCGTCGCGCCGACCGCCAGCGAGCCGAAACCGGACTTGCCATTGAGCAGGTCTTCGATCTCCTTGGCCTGGTCCAGCAGCGCCACTGCCTGGGGCAGCAGTTGTTTGCCCAGGGCATTGAGGCTCAGGCGTTTGCCGGCACGGTCGAACAGCTGGCAGCTCGATTGGCGCTCCAGTTCGGTGATGGAGGTGCTGGCCGCCGACTGCGACAAGTTGAGCTGGCCCGCAGCGCGAGACACGCTTTCTTGCTGGGCGACGGCGACGAAGACTTGAAGTTGACGTAGAGTAAATCGCATATCGATATAACCGATAACCCTTATCTTAATAATCCATTTAACAGATATTGTCGCCGCCATTAGAATGCGATGCAATTGCGCAGATTATCGGCGCAGGCATCATTCCCAGGAGTCCCCGTACATGAGCAACATGAACCACGAGCGTGTCCTCAGTGTTCATCACTGGAACGACACTCTGTTCAGCTTCAAGTGCACCCGCGATCCGGGCCTGCGCTTCGAGAACGGTCAGTTCGTGATGATCGGCCTGCAACAGCCCAACGGCCGCCCGCTTATGCGCGCTTACTCGATTGCCAGCCCGAACTGGGAAGAGCATCTCGAATTCTTCAGCATCAAGGTGCCCGATGGTCCGCTGACTTCCCAGTTGCAGCATCTGAAGGAAGGCGACGAGATCATCATCAGCAAGAAACCCACCGGCACCCTCGTGCTGGACGATCTCAAGCCTGGCAAGCATTTGTACCTGCTCAGCACCGGCACCGGCCTGGCGCCGTTCATGAGCGTCATCCAGGATCCGGAAACCTATGAGCGTTTCGAAAAAGTGATCCTGTGCCACGGCGTGCGTTACGTCAATGAAGTCGCTTACCGCGAATTCATCACCGAGCACTTGCCGCAGAACGAGTTCTTCGGCGAAGCCCTGCGTGACAAGCTGATCTACTACCCGACCGTGACGCGCGAGCCGTTCGAGAACGAAGGCCGACTGACTGACCTGATGCGCAGTGGCAAGCTGTTCCGCGACATCGGCCTGCCACCGATCAACCCGCAGGACGACCGCGCCATGCTGTGCGGCAGCCCGAGCATGCTCGACGAGACCAGTGAAGTGCTCAACAGCTTCGGTCTGACCGTTTCGCCGCGTATGCGCGAGCCGGGTGACTACCTGATCGAGCGGGCGTTTGTAGAGAAGTAAGCTGTTGTGGTGACTGGTAGATCGCCATCGCGAGCAAGCTCGCTCCCACACGGGGATTTGGATTGAATCCACCTGCTCGCGATGGCCGCGACTCGATCCAACTGACAGCCCACAAAAAAGCCCGCGCCGCCTGATAAAGGCCGCGCGGGCTTTTTCGTTTCCGGGTTTTATTTAACGGTGGGAACGACTTCCAATACCCGGATCAACCCCGGTTGCGGGTAATGCCAGCGAACGTCCACATCCCAGAACTGCGCACCATATTCCCGTTCGGCTGTGGGAACCTGGTACGCCGGGCGTGGGTCTTGGGCCAGGCATTGTTCAATCAACTCCACCAACGGCTCTTCCAGGCGCGTGGCATGTTCGTGTGCTTGAACCAGGGCGGTGTCCGCCCATTGCACCGCGATCAACTCAGGCGCGGCGCTGGCGATGCTGTTGGAGGCCGAGCCGATGATGTCGGCGTAGGGCACGTAGGGCTTGATGTCGAGCACCGGCGTGCCGTCCAGCAAATCGATCCCCGAGAGCCACAGGCGCCCGGCTTCGACCCGTTCCAGCTTCACGACCGACTGGCCAATACCATTGGGGCGATGGGTGGCGCGGGTGGCGAACACGCCCATGGACTTGTTGCCGCCCAGGCGTGGCGGCCGCACTTTCAAGCGTGGCTTGTCCTCCAGGGTCTGGTGGAACAGGAACAGCAGCCAGACATGGCTGACCTGCTCCAGGCCTTGCACCGCCTCGCCCTGGTCGAACGGCGTTACCAACTCCAACACACCGCGTGCGGCTGGAGCCAGTTGCGGTTGGCGGGGGATGGCGAACTTCTCCTTGAAGCAGGAGCGGACGAAGCCGATGGGAGAGACGCTGTAGGTCATTTTTGGCTGCTGTTTAAGCCCTGACGCGCAGCGTCAGGCCCTTGAGGAAGTTGCGCAGCAATTGGTCGCCACACGGGCGGTAGTTGGTGTGGCCGAATTTGCGGAACAGCGCGCTCAGTTCCGGCTTGGACACCGGGAACTCGGCGGCCTTGAGGATGGCGTGCATGTCGTCTTCCTTCAGCTCGAAGGCCACCCGCAGTTTCTTGAGGATGATGTTGTTGGTCACCGGCACTTCGATCGGCTGGGGCGGACGGCTTTCGTCCTTGCCACGCTTGAAGATCACCAGGCCATCGAGAAAATGCGCCATGACCTCGTCAGGGCAGAACACGAAGCCTTCTTCCTCGTCTTTCTTGAGGTAGCCCGCCAGGTCCGCCAGGGAGACGTCCAGGCCGCCCAGCTTGATGATCTCGATGACTTTCTTGTCGCTGATGTCGAGCATGTAGCGCACGCTGCGCAGTACGTCGTTGTGAATCATGTGTGCAGTCCTGATCAATCGGCAGTGGGCGCCTGCGTTCGGTGCGGCGCCGGAAAAAATTAGAATTTCTCTTTGGTGGACAGGTAGCGCCACTGGCCCAGCGGCACCTTGCCGATGGACACGCCGCCGATGCGGATACGGCGAATGGCGACGACCTTGAGCCCGACCGCCTGGCAAAACAGAGCGATCACGCCGGGCTGCGGGTTTTTCATGGCAAAGCGCAGGCGGTTCTCGTTCTGCCAGCTGGCCTTGACCGCCGGCAGCTCCTTGCCCTTGTAGGTCAAGCCATGGTTCAGGCGATTGAGGCCATGGGCGACCATGTCGCCTTCGACTTCCACCACGTATTCCTGCTCGATCTTGGCGGCGTCGGCGGTGAGCTTGCGCAAGATCTTCCAATCCTGGGTGAACACCAGCAGCCCGCTGGCGTTGGCTTGCAGGTCGGCACTGGCGGTCAGGCGCAGGAAATGGCCCTTGAGGGGCCGCTTGCCGAAGCGATGTTCTTCGCTCAGGGTCTGCGGTCCAAGAGAGGCCATCGCGGTGTCTACGTCCATGCCCGCCGGGACGTTCAGCAGGAGTGTCACCGGCTCCGGCGCTGTGGCCTTGGCCTCGGGGTCGAGTTCGACCTTCTGGGTCGTTACCTTGAACTGCGGCTCGTCGATCACTTCGCCATCCACGGTGACCCAGCCGCCCTCGATGAACAGCTCAGCCTCGCGACGGGAACAGCCGACGAGTTCGATGAGGCGTTTGGAGAGACGAATCGGGTCAGTCATGACGGGGGCCGTAACAAAAAGAGGGTGGGCATTGTACCTGCCTGGGGCCGGTTAATCGCGGGTCCATTTGCCTCATGCAACTTTTAGCCGCGTCCGGCCTTCAGGTCGGGCTGCTTGTAGCGCATGTGCAGCAGTGGGTAGGGCTGGTTCATGCCATCTTTTGCCGAGCGCCCGACCACTTCGAAGCCTTGCTTGAGGTAAAAACCCAAGGCTTGCGGGTTCTGTTCGTTGACGTCCAGTTGGTTGGCGTTCAGGTGTTCCATGGCGTAGCGCAGCAACAGCTTGCCCAGGCCCTGGCCACGGTGTTGCGGGGCTATAAAGAGCATCTCGACCTTGCCAGCCGCGACACCGGCGAAGCCGGTGATCCGCTGGCGCGCGTCCCGGGTGCAAATGAGCATCACCGCATCCAGGTAACGGGTGAGCACCAGGTTTTTCAGCAGTTCGATGTAGCTGTCCGGCAGAAACTCATGGGTGGCCCGCACCGACGCCTCCCAAACCTGGGTCAGTTCCTGGTAATCGCTCGGTTTCGGTGTATGGATGACCGAATGCTGGCGCATGTTCGCCTGTTCCTTGTGCTGGATGTGCTGGTTTCTCCATACGATAGCCGTAAAAAAGCCCCGCATCCTGTGAGGATGGCGAGGCTTTTCAATTTTTCGGCGATGAAAGAACAGGTATTGCAGCAGCCTGTAAAGCGCGGCAGATCAACCGATCTGCTCAGCCCACAAGTCATATTCATCGGCGTCGGTCACCTTGCACCAGACCTTGTCCCCTGGCTTGAGGTTGCTGCCGTTGTCGATGAAGACGTTGCCGTCGATTTCCGGCGCGTCGAAGAAGCAGCGGCCCACGGCGCCTTGCTCGTCCACTTCATCCACCAGCACTTCGATTTCACGGCCGATGCGCATTTGCAGGCGCGCCGAACTGATGGCCTGCTGGTGCGCCATGAAGCGTTCCCAACGGTCCTGCTTGACGTCGTCCGGCACCACGTCCAGGTCCAGGTCGTTGGCCGGTGCGCCTTCCACAGGGGAATACTGGAAGCAGCCAACGCGGTCGAGCTGGGCTTCGGTCAGCCAGTCCAAGAGGTATTGGAAGTCTTCTTCGGTTTCGCCAGGGAAGCCGACGATGAAGGTCGAGCGGATGATCAGGTCCGGGCAGATTTCGCGCCAGTTCTTGATGCGGGCCAGGGTCTTGTCTTCGAAAGCCGGGCGCTTCATGGCTTTGAGGACTTTCGGGCTGGCGTGCTGGAACGGGATGTCCAGGTACGGCAGGATCTTGCCAGCCGCCATCAGCGGGATCAGTTCGTCGACATGCGGATACGGGTAAACGTAATGCAGGCGGACCCAGACGCCCAGGGTGCTGAGGGCTTCACACAGTTCGGTCATGCGGGTTTTCACCGGCGCGCCATTCCAGAAGCCAGTGCGGTATTTCACGTCGACGCCATAGGCGCTGGTGTCCTGGGAGATCACCAACAGCTCCTTGACGCCGGCCTTGACCAGGCGCTGGGCTTCGTCGAGCACATCGCCCACCGGGCGGCTCACCAGCTTGCCGCGCATCGACGGGATGATGCAGAAACTGCAGCTGTGGTTGCAGCCTTCGGAAATCTTCAGGTAGGCGTAGTGGCGCGGGGTCAGCTTGATGCCTTGTGGCGGCACCAGGTCGATCAGCGGGTTGTGGTCCTGGCGCGGTGGCACCACTTCATGCACGGCGTTGACCACCTGCTCGTACTGCTGCGGCCCGGTCACGGACAGCACGCTTGGGTGCACGTTGCGGATGTTGCCTTCTTCCACACCCATGCAGCCGGTGACGATGACCTTGCCATTTTCCTTGATGGCTTCGCCGATCACTTCCAGGGACTCGGCCTTGGCCGAATCGATGAAGCCGCAGGTGTTGACCACGACCACGTCGGCGTCCTGATACGTGGACACGACGTCATAGCCTTCCATGCGCAGCTGGGTCAGGATGCGCTCGGAGTCGACCAGAGCCTTCGGGCAACCCAGGGATACGAAGCCAACCTTCGGATTGGCGGGCGCGGTAGTGGTGGACATGTCTAACCTCGGTGTAGGGGGGATCGTCTCTTGCCGAGACAGGGCGCCTGGCGCGCCTCTGATCAAAAAGTGCGCAATTCTATCCAGGGTCGACGCACTTGACCAGCTTTATACCGGGAAATGCGACGAGTGCTGCGCTATGCTTCGCGCCTTTGCGTTCTGGCGATTGCTACAGTCAACAAAACGTCTGTAACAATGCGTAAAACAGCGCATGCTGCCTCAACAAAGCATAGTGCTTCGTTCAAGAAGACAGGTCTGGGAAACGGGAGTGTTGGATGGGTCATGCAAGTAGTCAGGTGGCAGGTGCCGAGCATTCGGCAGCAAAGCCGCTGAGCATGCTGGTCGCGGCGGTCGGGGTGGTTTATGGCGACATCGGTACGAGCCCGTTGTACACCCTCAAGGAAGTGTTTTCCGGTGCCTATGGCGTGCCTGTCAATCACGATGGGGTGCTGGGGATTCTGTCGCTGATTTTCTGGTCGCTGATCTGGGTCGTGTCGATCAAGTACATGATGTTCGTGCTGCGCGCCGACAACCAGGGCGAGGGCGGGATCATGGCGCTCACCGCCCTGGCGCGGCGAGCCGCGGCGGGAAGGGCGCGACTGCGGACCTTCCTGGTGATCTGCGGCCTGATCGGCGCGGCGCTGTTCTACGGCGACAGCATGATCACGCCAGCGATCTCCGTGCTCTCGGCCATTGAAGGCCTTGGCCTGGCGTTCGAAGGCATCGATCATTGGGTGGTGCCCTTGTCGCTGGTGGTGCTGGTGGGGCTGTTCCTGATCCAGCGCCACGGCACTGCACGGATCGGCACGCTGTTTGGCCCGATCATGGTGACCTGGTTCCTGGTGCTCGGCGCCCTGGGCGTGTACGGCATCGCTCAACATCCGGAAGTGTTGCAGGCGGTGAACCCGGCCTGGGCCGTGCGTTTTTTTATCGTCCACCCGGGCATGGGCGTGGCGATCCTCGGTGCCGTGGTGCTGGCGCTGACCGGCGCCGAAGCGCTGTACGCCGACATGGGGCACTTCGGCCGCAAACCGATTGCCCGTGCCTGGTTCATCCTGGTGTTGCCGGCGCTGGTGCTTAATTACTTCGGCCAGGGCGCGTTGTTGCTGGGCGACCCGGAAGCGGCGCGCAACCCGTTTTATCTGCTGGCGCCGAGCTGGGCGCTGCTTCCATTGGTGGGGCTGTCGACCCTGGCCACGGTGATCGCCTCGCAAGCGGTGATTTCCGGCGCGTTCTCCCTGACGCGCCAGGCGATCCAGCTCGGTTACATCCCGCGCATGTACATCCAGCACACCTCCAGCGCCGAGCAGGGCCAGATCTATATCGGTGCGGTGAACTGGTCGCTGATGGTCGGCGTGGTGCTGCTGGTGCTGGGTTTCGAATCTTCCGGCGCGCTGGCGTCGGCCTACGGCGTGGCCGTGACCGGAACGATGCTGATGACCACGATCCTGGTGTCCGCCGTGATACTGCTGTTGTGGAAATGGCCGCCGCTGTTGGCTGTTCCGTTGCTACTCGGTTTCCTTTTGGTGGACGGCCTGTACTTCGCCGCCAACGTGCCGAAAATCATCCAGGGCGGTGCGTTCCCGGTCATCGCCGGTATTGCCTTGTTCGTGCTGATGACCACGTGGAAGCGCGGCAAGCAATTGCTGGTGGAGCGCCTGGATGAAGGGGCGTTGCCGCTGCCGATCTTCATCAGCAGCATCCGTGTGCAGCCGCCGCACCGTGTCCAGGGCACCGCCGTGTTCCTGACCGCGCGTTCGGACGCGGTGCCTCACGCGCTGTTGCACAATCTATTGCACAACCAGGTTCTGCATGAGCAGGTGGTGCTGCTGACAGTGGTGTACGAAGACATTCCCCGGGTGCCGCCGCAGCGGCGCTTCGAGGTCGACGCCTATGGCGAAGGGTTCTTCCGGGTGATTCTGCACTTCGGTTTCACCGACGAGCCGGACGTTCCGCAGGCGCTCAAGCTCTGTCACCTCGATGACCTGGACTTCAGCCCGATGCGCACCACCTACTTCCTCAGTCGCGAGACCGTCATCGCCTCCAAGCTTGAGGGCATGGCCCGCTGGCGCGAGATACTGTTCGCCTTCATGCTGAAAAATGCCAACGGCAACCTTCGCTTCTTCAATCTGCCGTTGAACCGGGTGATTGAACTGGGGACGCAGGTCGAGATGTAGCGTCAGGAAAGCAAAAGCCCTCGTTGCCTTGCGGCGGCGGGGGCTTTTTTGTGGGCAACACAACGGCTGATGCCAGAGTCAGCCCCTGTGGGAGCGAGCTTGCTCGCGATAGTGGAGTGTCAGTTTGCAAAGATGTTGAATCTGCCACCGCCATCGCGAGCAAGCTCGCTGCCACAAGAGGGGCCTGTGTAAACCCGGCAGCGACAAAAAAGCCCCGGCAACCGCAAGGCTGCCGGGGCTTTTCTTCAAGCTTGCCTCAGATCACTGTTCGGCAACCTTGTTCTGGCGCTTGTTGATCTCATCGATCAGGCGCTTGGCCAGGGCCGGATAGTTTTCGTCGAAGTGATGGCCACCGGGCAGCTTGATGGCTTCGCCAACGGCTGTCTTGTCGGTGCAGCCGCTTTCGTCGGCTTCTTCACCGCCGTAGATGCACACCACTTTCTCGGCTGGCAGCTTGGCCATTTCCGGGCCGGTGGCGGCTTCGGTGCCGGCGTTGCCGAGCCAGCCTTCGACTTCGATCTCGAAGCTGCCGGTGCGGGCGAAGGCCAGCAGGATGATCGCATCGACTCGCTGTTGTTCGGTGGCCGGCAGGCGGTTATAGATGGCGGGCAACACGTCGGCGCCGAAGGAGTAGCCGGTCAGGATGAAGCGCTTGGTGCCCCAGATCTGCCGGTAGTGCTGCATCAGCTCGGTCAGGTCCGCTGCGCTCTGCTCCGGGCTCTTGTGTTGCCAGTAGTAGCGCAGGGTGTCGATGCCGACCACCGGGTAGCCGATCTTGGCCATTTCATCGGCCACGTCGCGGTCCAGGTCGCGCCAGCCGCCATCTCCGGAGAGAAACAGGGTGACGGTGTCCCGTGTCTGGCTGGCCGGGACTTCCACTACGGGAATGCTCAGGCCGCCCTTGGCCTTCTCAGTGCCCACCAGGATCTTGCGCAGTTCGTTATTCAGCACTTGCGGCAGATTGATGTCGTAGTCGCTGATGCTGGTCTCGGCATTCGATTGGTCCCGTACGAAACCGGCGCTGGTGTCGTCAGGGTTATCGTTCCAAGCCACCAGCCAATGGCCGTGGGCTGCCTTTTTAGGCAGCAGATGGGTGCAGCCGGGTTTTTCCAGGGCCAGGTCCACTGAAACGGCCTTGGCCTTGTCGTCTTTCTGTTCAGCCAGCCAACGCCAGGCCAGCACGGCGCCAGGGCCGATACCGCTGACCAGCGTGGCCGGGCCCTGAAGCTCTCTCAGGCCGGCCTGCAGGGCACGGCCTTGCAACATGCAGTCCTTGGGCAGGATCACCTGGACGATCTGCGCCGAGCCGCTGCGGCTGAGGGTCGTCAATTGCGTGTCGTTGAGCTTCTGGTCTTCATTGACTGCCACCAGCACCCGGGCACGTGCCTTGGTACCGGGAGTGACCCGGGTCAGCGCTGCGCCATCGGCAGGCGCCAGTTGTTCCAGGGTCGGTTGCGGGGCCGGGCGGTTCCAGTACCAGTAACCACCACCGAGAATCACCGCCAGCACCAGCAGGGCGGCCACTACGTATCGCCAGGAGCGTTGCATCATCAGCGTTTCACCAGTCCGGTCAGGCCGCCCGCAATCAGGGCGGCAGTATCGGCCAGCGCCACCAGCGGATCGAGTCCGGCGGGCACGGCCATGTAACGAGGTTCCCAGTCAGGCTGGAATTTGTCTTTGAAGCGGCGCAGCCCCTGGAAGTTATAGAGCTGCTCGCCACGGCGGAACACCATCGAGCCCAGGCGCTGGGTCAGCGGCGCACCGCGCCGCGGCTGCAGGCCCGACAGCGGGACCATGCCGAGGCTGAAGCGGGCATAGTCATGGTTTTTATAATGCTGGATGAGGCCGACCATCATGAATTCCATGGTCAGTTTCGGCGCCTCGGGGTGGGCGCGCATCAGGTCGAGGCTGGCCAGTTCATGGCTGTGGGTTTCCAACAGGTTGGCGAACGCCACCGGCCGACCCTCGAAACGAATCACCGCGATGCGGAAATGCTTGAGGTAGTCATCGCTGAAACGCCCCAGGGAGAAACCTTTTTCCCGCACGTTCTTGCCAGTCAGCCAGGCATCGGAAATGACCTTGAGCTCATCCATCGGTGCCTGGCCCGGCTCGTGGATTTCCAGCGACAGGCCGTCACGGGTGCCGCGGTTCCAGGTGTAGCGCAGGTCCTTCATCTCTTTGCCCTTGGCTTCGAGATCGAAACGCTTGAGGTTGACCCGTGCTTCCTCGCCCAGCTTGATGGCCGTCAGGCCGATGTCCATGTAGTACGGCAGGTTTTCGGCGCGCACCTGATAGAACACCGGACGGGCATGGTGGATGTCGCACAGGTCGCGGAACTGCCAGATCATTTCGGCCCGTTGCTGGGTCGGACCGATCGGGTCATACAACGCCACCAGGCTGCGACCACGGCGGGCATACATCAGGAACGCTTCGTCGTTGGGGTGGAACAGCAACGCCTTGTCACCGGTCAGGGCCAGGCCGCCGTCGGGTTGCGAGGAGGTCATGAGAATCTTCTTGGCCCGCTCCAGCTCTTCGGCCGTCGGCAGATGGATCACCGGACGCGCGGTGCGCAGCAGCCAGGTCAGGGATACCACCACCAGCAGCACCGCGGCGCCCAGAAGCGAGCGCAGGCCGCGAGGAGCGTCGGCATCGAGGGTGAACTGCCACCACAGTTGATGGCTGTAGGGCACATCCTGATAGGCAAACAGCAGCAGCCAGATCGACGCGCCGAGCACGCAGAGGCTGGCGATCAGGAACAGCGGGGAAAACGGCAGTTCAGTCAGGCGGCTCGGACGATAAAAGGAGCGCCGGAATACCGCCAGCAGGGCGGCCGTCAGGGTCAGTAGCGTGGCTTCTTCCCAGTCGAAGCCCTTGAGCAGCGAGAGCAGGGCGCCCACCAGCAGCAGAACCGTGGTCAGCATCCAGGCGGCCGACAGGCGACGGCGCAGGCCTTGGGCGAGCAACAGGCACAATACGCCCACCAGGCTGGCGCCGAAATGCGAAGCGTCCACCAGCCGATGGGGGATCAGGAAGCCGATGTGCTCCAGGCGGGTGTCGATTTCCGGTGTCACGCCGGAAAACAGCAGCACCACGCCGGAGAGAAACACCAGCACCGCCAGGATCGGCGCGGCGAAACCCGATGCCGCCCGCAGGCTCTGACGCGTCTGGAACAGCCGTTGCGCCTCGTTGATCAGCAGCAACACGCAGGCCACCAGCATCGGCAGCAGCACGTAGATCAAGCGATACAGCAACAGCGCGGCGGCCAGCGGTGCGGCGCCGAGTTTGTCGGCAAACGCGGCCAGCAGGATCGCCTCGAATACCCCGACCCCACCCGGTACATGGCTGAGCACGCCAGCAGCCAGGGCCAGCAGGTACACCAGCAGGAAAGCGCCGAACGGCGGCGCCTCGGGCAGCAACAGATACAGCACGGTGGCGGCCGCGGCGACATCCAACGCGGTGATCACCAGTTGCAGGAAGGTCAGGCGTCGGCCCGGCATGCGCAGCGTGCGACGCCCGGCCTTTACCAGAAGGCTGTCCCGATGCGGCTGTTCCGGCAGGCGCCGGCGGTAAATGCCAATGGCCAATACGCTGGTGAGCAGCAGTACCGCCACGGAAATAGCCCCCAGCAAGGCGGCAGGCAAGTGCAGCGCGGCAGACGCGGCGGGCAGGTTGCTGAGTGTTGCCAGGGCTGCCAACGGCGGCAACGCGCAGCCCAGGGAAAGGCTGGCGAACAGCGTCATATGGGCGACATCCGATGCCCCCAGGCCATGGCGCGCATACAGGCGGTAGCGAACCGAACCGCCCGACAGCAGCGACAGGCCAATGGCATTACCGATGGCGAACGCGGTGAACCCGCCCAGGACCATGGTTTGTGGCGGCAGCGTCACACCGGCGTAACGGCTGGCGGACCATTCATAGCCCAAAAGAATGATGAAGCCGGCGACCGTGGCGGCGATCGCACCAAGCAGGGCGGGCCGGGGCACTTCAAGAATCGAGTCGTGCAAAGCGTATAGATCGAGCTCGCTCAGCAGATGGCGGCAGGCAATCAATGCAATCGCAAACAGCAGCAGCGTGACCGCGAGGCCAATGGGCTGGCGGTACTGGCTGATCCGATCCAGCCAGCGCAGTCGCTCGGCTTTGATCGGTTGTGTCGCAGTAACGGAGTCTTGCGGGTCAGACGAGTGGGCGCGCATCAATCACCTCTTGAGCTATGCGCGACAGGATGGGGGTATCCAGCCAAGTTACCAATCCCCGCGAAGGAAAATAATTACAAAATCTTTGTAATGTAGAGCTTTTTTCGCCAGACACAAAAAAGGCCACTCTTGCGAGTAGCCTTTCTTGATATTTGGTTGCGGGAGCCGGATTTGAACCGACGACCTTCGGGTTATGAGCCCGACGAGCTACCAGACTGCTCCATCCCGCGTCTGTGTGGCGGCATT